>NZ_JAHOMM010000003.1:0-205571 GCF_019131435.1 Bifidobacterium sp. MSK.13.1
CTCAATTCTTCAATTCCACTACAAAGGTCACATCACGGCATACGCACGCCGACGCGCGTATGCGTGCACGACTCCAGCAACGAGCCGTACCCGCCGTTAGATGGCAGGCTTCAGTATCGTGACGCCATGCGTTAGCGTCACCATGCAACGAGAGGAACACACTATTCAATAGTATATCATGAAGACGTGACGTTGCCCTTGCGCAGGTGCCGTAAGACTCCGCGGACAAAGCAATGAGGCTTCCCCCGCGAGAAGGGAAGCCTCATATTCCATTCATTCTATTCAGCGATGATGGCGCCTAATCACCGATCATCCTTTGGGAACAGCGCGTCGAAGGCATGTTCCATCACGGACTTACGGCGGATCACACCGACGAGTCTGCCATCACCATCCACCACCGGCAGTTTCTTGAACTGCTTCTTGGCGAGGATTCGGGCCACCTCTCCAACATGCTGGTCCAGAAACGGTTGATTTTACTGTGCTCAATCCGGATACATACAACGTCGCCAAGGCTCAGGGAACCGCCGCCTTCCCCATCAGTGGAATATCCAAAATAGACAACAGGGACGGCGGCACGACGTTCAATGGCGAGGTCCGCGCCGTGGCAGATGGATTCAAGCCATCTGATGGACAGCAAATCAAGATTTCCCTAGTACTGCGTAACGCACAGAACGCAATCATCTATGGAGATATCGCATTCGTGGATTGGCCGGGCAATGGCCGATCCACGCCATTCTCGATTACCGTCTACGATCTGCCGAAGTATGTGTCTTACGATCTGTATGCGCAAATCTGGTAGTTGACTTTACGTCTGGCAGGTGGCCGTCAGGTGCCTGTCAGGCCGCTGTTCTCGTCACCTGCGCACTGACGTTACGGCGCGCCTGGCCGAACAGATAGATGCCGATGGGCAGGGTCAGAACACCGCCGATGATGAACACCAGCGAAATCGGGATCACGTCGGCCAGTGGCGCGAAGATCAACATGCCGAGCGGCATTCCGAGCGCGCTCAGGGTGGTGTCAAGGCCGAATACACGGCCCACCATCCTCTCATCGGCCTCGGTCTGGATGATGGTGCGCATCGGGCCCGTGCAGATGGCCGAAGCCAAACCGTTCACCACATCAATCAGCAAATACGCCAGCAGATTGTGAACCACGCCAAGACCAACGACGGAGACGCCCACCAGAGCGATGCCGAAGGCGACCACGCGCATGTTGTTGCGGATGAGCTTGGCACCGATGGTAGACATCAGCGCGCCGCCGAGCAGCATACCGATGCTCCATCCCAGCTCGTTGGCGGCGAGTTTATCGGAGGCGGTGGTCAGGTTGATGAATCCGAGATTCAAATCGATGCCCTCATATTCGCGGGTCATGAGCAACAGCGTAAGGTTCATCGGCGCCACGGACACGAAGCACACCAAGGCGCCACCGAGCACCACGTTGCGCAGGTTCGCCCGGCGCCATGTGTAGCTGAAACCATCTTTCAAGTCAGCAAACACACGACGGACGCTGGCAATCAGCGAACGATCAGCATTGGCATCCGACATAGGTTCGAGTGTGGGTTGCCCGCTATTCTCCGCTTCAGCCATACGCCTCGCAACATGTTCCGCGCTCTTCTTCGGCGCTTTGATCAACGCCACAAAGCCGACGCCGATAATGGCCGTGGTCACATCGACTAACAGAATCGACCACAGCGGCACTGTGTTGATAAGCACAGCAGCCACCGCAGGTGCCACAATAGTATTCGCCGAATTAATCACGCCGTATATTGAGTTGACGCGCAATAGTTTGCCCGAGGGAACAACATCCGGTATGAACGACTGCACAGCGGGCGTCTGCACCCCGCCTCCCGCCGAACGAATGAACAGCACCACGAAAATCATGGTCAGACTCGCCCATCCCATCGCGAAGCTCAGCGACAGCACGACGGTGACCACAGCAATCACCATATCCGGCAGCATAATCAGCAACTTGCGACTGTGACGGTCGGCCCAGGAGCCGCCGAAGATCGAGACCACGGCCTGCGGCACCACGCCGAACAGAGTGGCCAGCAGCATCGCCGAACCGGTTCTGGTCTGCAATACGATCCACCACCAGATGGCATACTGCACGATGCTGGAGCCCAACAGCGAAAACGCCTGGCCGGTGAGTAGAAGCACTACACGGCGGATCCACGCACGCTCGGATTCCCCGTTGGCCACTGCTGCGGCATAGGCGGCACCGGGTTTGTTCGCGCTATGGACCGCTGCGCGCGCATTCGCATTGTCATCGCCGGAAACCTCGGGTGTTTCGCGCACAGTTGGTTCAGTTGTTGTACTACTAGAAGACATACGAGTGTTCTCAATTCTTCAATTCCACTACAAAGGTCACATCACGGCATACGCACGCCGACGCGCGTATGCGTGCACGACTCCAGCAACGAGCCGTACCCGCCGTTAGATGGCAGGCTTCAGTATCGTGACGCCATGCGTTAGCGTCACCATGCAACGAGAGGAACACACTATTCAATAGTATATCATGAAGACGTGACGTTGCCCTTGCGCAGGTGCCGTAAGACTCCGCGGACAAAGCAATGAGGCTTCCCCCGCGAGAAGGGAAGCCTCATATTCCATTCATTCTATTCAGCGATGATGGCGCCTAATCACCGATCATCCTTTGGGAACAGCGCGTCGAAGGCATGTTCCATCACGGACTTACGGCGGATCACACCGACGAGTCTGCCATCACCATCCACCACCGGCAGTTTCTTGAACTGCTTCTTGGCGAGGATTCGGGCCACCTCTCCAACATGCTGGTCGGGAGTGGCGGCAACGACCTTACGCGTGGCGATGTCCATCACCTTTTTGCCGGAGAGCGCCTGCACCTTGGAGGCCACGGTTTCGTCGTCGAACACCACCATCGTCGAACCGGTGCCGGTGGAAACCGTACGGGATTCATAGGTGGCAATCGATTTCATGACATCGCCGTCGCTGACGAAGCCGACGAGCCTGCCATCGCCGTTCACCACGGGAAGGCTGGAGACGTTGAGGCGGATGAACTCGCGTACCACATGCGTGATGTCATCGCTGTCCAGGCAGCTGTAGGGCTGATCGTCCATGATCCCGCCGATGGACTGTTCCTGGGCCTGCTTGAACAGGGAGGCGGCGGGGGCCACGTATGCGCCGGCGTAGTGATGCTCGGCGGGCTGGCCTTCAGTGGTTTCGGCCGCGACTTCGGCGGAGGCTTGCGCCTCATAGGCCTTGGCGTTGCGTGCGGCCTCCTCCTTGGCACGGCTGGTGACGGTGAAGATGCAGATGATCAGGGCGATCAGCGAGATGGCGGCGCACAGCAGGTAGGAGAACGCGATGCCGCTGGCCGTGGCGGACTTCACACCCTGGGACATGCGCGAGGCGGTCACGGATGTTTCTGCGGTGACCAGAAGCGAGGTCGCAATGGCTGCCGCGATCTGGCGGCCGGTGTTGGCGATGGCGTTGCCATGGGCGATCATGTCGTTCGGCAAAGCGTTGACGCCCCAAGTGTTTATCGGCATGTTGGCGATAGCCTGACCGGATGCCTGCAATGCGCAGAACACGGCGACAAACAGCACTGATGTCCTGGTGTTGATGGTGCCGAGAAGACCAAGAGAGATGGTCATGAGCGCAAGGCCGCCGATACCCACGCCTCGCGGGCCGAATTTGTCGAATGCGGCACCGGCGACCGGACTCAGGATGATGCCGATCGCCGCGGCGGGCAGCATGACCATGCCGGTGACGGTGGCGGATTGGCCGAGCACATTCTGGATGAAGATAGGCAACGTCACGTTGGTTGCGGCGACTGCGGCGTTGATCAGAGTGACCAGAATCGCGGAGTTGCGGAAGTTGCGGGTGGCAAGGGTGTCAACGCGCAACAATGGCTCATCGAGCTTGACTTGCTTGTATACGAATGCGACGAAGGCCACAAGACCAACGACGATTGAGGTAATGACGACCGGACTGGTCCATCCCATCGTGGAAGCGGACGAGAAGCCATAGAGCAGGCCACCGAACGCGATGGTCGAAAGGATCACGGACAGGATGTTGAGCTTTGGGTTCTTCAACTCGCCGACGTTCTTGAGCATCATCGTGCCTCCGACAAGGATGACCAGTGCCACGACTGCGATGCCAATGAACATCGGGCGCCATCCGAAACTGTCAATCACCAGACCACCGACAACCGGGCCGATAGCCGGGCCGGCGGCCATGACGATACCGGCCATGCCCATGGCGGTGCCGCGCTTATCCGGCGGATAGACGAGCATCGGCACTACGGCGACCAATGGCAACAGCACGCCGGAGCCGGCGGATTGCAGTATGCGTCCGACGAGCAACAGCATGAAATTCGGCGCGACGGCACACAGCAGTGTGCCGACCATGAAAGTGGCAAGAGCTCCGGCGAAGAGCTTTCGGGTGGAGAATTTATCAATCAGATAGCCTGAAATCGGCACCATGATGCCCGAGACCAGCATGTAGACGCTGGTCACCCACTGCACGGTGCCGGTGGTGATATTGAAATCACGCATCAGTGCCGGCAAGGCCGGTGACATGACGGTCTGGTTGAGCAGCGCGATGAACGAGCCGACGACGATCACGCCCACGATGATGAATCGGGTGTGCGGATCAATAGGCTTTGCGGAACTGGCGGCGGACCCGAGTTCCGCGGTTTTCTGTGAGGTCACAGCATTTCCTTCTGTTGGTAACGGCATGTGTGGGCGATCCGGCCCCATGCTTGTGTCAAGACGCGAGGACACCGATGAGTCCGGGGTAAAGGAAAAGCCGCCATCCGTTCCGCATTCATATACGGCAAACGATTCGCGGCTTTGCGTAAGTTGATGGCTATGGTGAGCGATTCATGCGACGTCGACTGCGGATGGGCCATCGGTACATCCCGGCATAAGGCGTGTCCCCGCTACACCAGCATCGAGAATAGGGCCATTTGTGGATTGGCAAACAGAACATTGCCGACGAACGACCCACGGCAGGCGCGTGCGATGAACATCGCGTAGCGATACAGGTTCATGGCATCTCCTTGATGGGTCTTCGTACGGCAGACATCGAGAAGCCTATCATCATTCAAATCGACGGTGAAACCCACGCATGCCCGACAATACACAAAATCTTCACAAAAGGATTGGGCTTACCGCATACGATCCGCCTGAATAGCGGTCCGGGGATGAATCAGGGGCGAGCTAGGGGTTGCGTCTCGTGTTTCCGTCATGCTGTCTGACAAAATAGTGAAGCTGAATATGCGAGGCATCGACCGGAATCGGAAAGGGGCAAATCATGCGAGTTCTCGGCAATATCCTGTGGATCATTCTTGGTGGGTTGGCCATCGCAATCGGATGGGCATTGGTGGGACTGATTCTGTGCATCTCCATCATCGGCATTCCGCTCGGCATTCAAGCGTTCAAGATGGCCAAGCTTGCGCTCTGGCCGTTCGGCGCGGAAATCGTCAACCTGTAGATTCCAAATACTACAAAGCCGCCAAAGCAACCCTTGACGAGGCGATCACCGACGTCAACAATTGGATTGACCAGCAAGCCGCCAAGGCCGAATAATAAAACACACATTATGTTGCTGCAGCAGCCAATCCTTGCAGAACAATGTCATGACAAAGGCCTGAGAAGACGACTTCTCAGGCCTTATCCGTGCCGCTTCTCAGTCGCTTGTAGCGACAGCTCCCCTCAAAAGAGGGGAGCCAGAGAAACACTTACTTCGAGACGTTGAATTTAAATTCGACGATATCGCCGTCCTGCATCACGTAGTCACGGCCTTCCTGACGCAGCTTGCCTTCCTCCTTGATCTTGACCATGGAACCTTCGGCAGCCACGAAATCGTCGTAGGAGACGATATCGGCCTTGATGAAGCCTTTTTCGAAGTCCGTGTGAATCACACCGGCAGCCTGCGGGGCGGTATAGCCCTTGTGGATCTGCCATGCACGCACTTCCTTCTCACCTGCGGTAAGGAAGGTGGAAAGGCCGAGCGTATCGTAGCCGACTCGCGCCAACTGATCCAGGCCGGACTCCTCAAGACCGGCGTCGGCGAGCATTTCACGCGCGTCGGCCTCATCGAGTTCGGTCAGATCGGCTTCGAACTGCGCGTTGAGGAAGATGGCGGGGGCCGGAGCCACGGATGCGGCGAGCTTGGCCTGCATGTCTTTATTCTGCAGTTCGACATCGTCCACGTTGAACACGTAGATGAACGGCTTGGCGCTCATCAAGTGCAGATCGTAGACGGAATCCTTGTCGAAACGACCTTCGCGAGTAGCCTTATCAATGGTTTCGCCAGCTTCAAGAATGGTCTTCGCCTGCTTGACGGCTTCCATGTAAGCCGGTTCGATCTTCTTGCCGCGCAGATCCTTCTCCAGCTTCGGCAGCGCGTTCTCGATGGTCTGCAGATCGGCGAGGATCAGCTCGGTGTTGATGGTTTCAATGTCGTCGGACGGATCGACCTTGCCGTTGACGTGCACGATATCATCGTCTTCGAAGGCACGCACGACCTCGCAGATCGCGTCGGCTTCGCGAATATTGGCGAGGAACTTGTTGCCCAGACCTTCACCTTCCGAAGCGCCCTTGACAATGCCTGCGATGTCGACGAACGTGACGGTGGCCGGCACGATCTTCTCCGTATGCACGAGCTTGGCGAGCACCGGCAGACGGTCATCCGGCAACGGCACAATGCCGGTGTTCGGTTCGATGGTGGCGAACGGATAGTTTTCCGCCAGCACGTTGTTGCGGGTCAATGCGTTGAACATGGTGGACTTGCCGACGTTCGGCAGTCCGACGATTCCGATAGTAAGAGACATGGTTCCCTAGCTTAGTATTAGGCTTCGATGGCGTCGACTGCTTTGATAACGGCACCACGGAACGCGCTTTCCTCCAACGATGCGACACCCCTGATGGTGGTGCCTCCCGGAGAGCAGACAGCGTCTTTCATGGCACCCGGATGCGTTTCGTTGGCCAAATAGAGCGCGCCCACGCCTTCCACCATTTTGGCAGCCAGACGATACGCGGTAGCACGCTGCAATCCATATTTCACACCGGCATCGCCCAATGCTTCGATGTACATGTCGGTGAAGGCCGGCGCGCAGCCGGCGATGCACATGCCGATGCCCATATGCGCGGTGTCCACGCGTTCAATCAGGCTGATTGACGAAAACAGGCTTTCGAAGGTTTCCGTCTGTTCCTGCGTGAGCGTGTTGTCGATTTCCGTGACCAGCACGCCTTTGCCGACAGCCATCGGCGTGTTCGGAATGGTGCATTGGATGTGTGCCTGTTCGAAAGACGTTCCGAACAGGTCGCGGAATTTGTTCAGATCCCAGCCTGCCGCAATGGACACGACGATGGTGTTCTCTTGCGCCAGCTGATCAATGATCGGTGCGATCACGGTTTCGATCTGATACGGTTTGATGGCGATGACGACCATGTCAGCTGCTTCGGCGACTTGCGCGGCGGTACGCACCGCTTTTGCGCCGAGTTTGGCGGCGTTGCGTTCCAGCTTGTCGTAATGCGCGGCACAGGCCACGATGTCGCCGCCATTGACGACGCCAGCGTTGACTAGGCCTTCGGCGATCGCCTGTGCCATATTGCCGTATCCGATGAATCCGATGGTTGGATTGGCCATGTTTCTTTCCTTTGCTATCGATACTCGTCGTTGCTGAACGATCGTCAGAACAACTCCGCCAAATCTCCGCGGTTCAATGCTTCATTGAACAGGTGCTTGAACACTGTTGAACCATGCACGCCGTCATGTTCAAACTCGTTGGTAGTCCAATAATGTGAACGACCGACGCGAGACAGCGTGTCGAGCTGCAATCCAGAATCGACGTACATGTCGTCAAAATAGACGGCAGCCTGCAGCGGAACCTCATTACGGGCCAACTGGTCGGCATCGTAGATCGTGCCGAAATGCGTGTCTTCCATAAGCACGTCCATGGCCGGCTTGAACGGACGCAACGCACGTTCCTGCTCGAACATCCACGGGAACATGGCCTCGCCGGTGAAATTAAGCGGACGAATGCCACCCGCGAATTCCGGATGCTCGCCGCGCACGCGCTGGGCGGCCCAGCGAATCGGTGTTTCCAGCTCGCCATTGGCGTAGATGAACTCCTGCAACGGCCAATACAGCGGGCGAGACGAGGTCGCATCCATCACGGAAGACAGGAACTCGTCAGACAGTTCCGCCGAGGTCGAGGCCGAACCGTCGCCGTCAAGGAATGCCTGGTCAAGAATCCAATGCACGCGTTCGAAACTTGGCTTCATACCGAAATCGGATCCCAAGCATTGGAAGCGTTCCACCGTGAGCGGATCGCCGTTCGGCAATGTGACCTTGCGCGATTGCAGAATGTCGGAGACGGCCGCGGCACGTTCGATATCGATCGGGTAACGCTCGTAGAACTGCTTCGTCTTTGCCGCCATGCGCGGGAACGTATGACGGTACACGTCGGTCGCATCGGCGGGAACATGAGGAATGCCGCCCGTGGTGAAACTGGCGATAACTCCTTGCGGGAACAGCGAAAGATACGTCAACGTCAGGAATCCGCCATAGCTTTGGCCAAGCGTGGCCCAACGTGCGCCCCCGAATTCGGTGCGACGCAGATGCTCGAAGTCACGAACGATCGAATCGGCGAGGAAACGCTTCAAAAACGCGGCACCGGCTTTGCCGTCGCCGTCCATGCCCTCAATCACATGCGTGTCGACACGAGACGAACGCCCCGTGCCACGTTGATCCGGCAACACCACGCGGAAATGCTTGATGGCCTCCTCGATCCAACCATCGGAACTTGGACCGAGCGGACGCGGACCGGAACCGCCGGGACCGCCCTGCAGGAACACGAGCAGCGGCAGGTTGTCATGCACATGTTCGGGAGCGGTGACCACACGGTAGAACAGGCTGATCGATTCGCCATCGAACCCATGACCGGGCTCGTGACCCGTCCAATCCAACGGCACCTTGATGGAACGATCCTCAATATGCAATCCGGGCACGTAGTATTCGCTCAGCAGTGTCATGCATTCACCTTTCCTTTGGCGTCATCGGCATGTTCAATGCGAGTAGTGGCTTCTTGATGGCTTCCATCCCACCCACACGCGGAAACAACCTTACCTCACAAAAGCGGCTTCATCTTGCCGCTATTTCATTCCTGCGCATGATGGCGTCACAGCGTATCTGGCGCTAGGGTGGAGCATATGTCGAATTTCAAGCAGCGTCTCTTGTCGTGGATGCATGGTCATGTCTTCGCGGGCGATCTCATTATCACGATTGTTGTGGGGTTTCTGTTGTTCGGCGTGACCGGCAGCGTCACCTATAATCCGGGATTGCTGTTCGATCTCAGCCCTTCCGCGCAAATAGCATGGGAGATGGTGATGCTTGTTCCGCTGCTGATTCGTCGATGGCGGCCGCAGACCGGCGCATTGCTCTGCGTGGCATGGGCCTTGGCGCATCTCATATTCGGCCCTTGCCTGTTGGGCGCCGATATTCTGGCATTGGTCATGCTGTATTCGGTGATCGTCTACGGCAATCCCAAAAACACGAAAGCCTTCATTATTTTGGCGTTGGCCATCGGTCTTCTGGCTTCGGCGCTGGTGGCATGGGCCATGACCAATGGACCGCTGCTCACCGGAGGAAAAGTGCATACATGGAGCGGTTGGAATAGCTCAAATCCAAATGGCGTTATGGTCATGGAAGACACTCTCGGCTCCATCTACACAGGAACATCCATGTCGGAAGTCGCCGACATGGTGGCGCAATACATGCTGGTGCTGACGCCGATTTTCGAAGTATGTATCATTTCCACCGTCATTGTAGCGTTCTGGCAGCGTGCCCGTCTGGCAACCGTTCGCACGATGCGGGAACGCAATGAGGCAATCGCCGCGCGAGACCAGGATGAACGCGATATCGCCGCGTTGGCGGAACGAGCACGCATCGCACGTGACATGCACGATGTGGTGGCGCACACCCTGTCAATCATCATCGTGCAGTCTGATGGCGGCCGCTATGCAGGCACGCATGATCCCGCGGTGGCTAGAAACACCATGGAGACGATTCGACACGAATCGGAACGCGCACTGCATGACATGCAACGTCTTCTGGGAGTATTCGGGGGTTCACCGCACGCCGATTATAACGATATAGGCAATCTCGTGGAACAAGCGCGAAACGTCTCCCCCGACATTCGAATCCGACGGAATATCACCGGCACCGCCAGCCCAGAACAACTCGGTGAACAAGCCTCGATAGCTTCCTACCATGTAGTGCAGGAGGCGCTGACGAATATCCGCAAGTATGCGGGGCCGCACGTCGATGTGCATATCAAAGAGTCATGGAACAACGGTTTGCTCACTTTGAGCGTCACCGACAATGGTCGTGGCGCGGCGGCCAATATCGACGGGCATACGCCAGGTTACGGCCTGTTGGGCATGAAGGAACGCATCGAATCGGCCGGAGGCTCATTGCAGGCTGGCCCTCAACTCGGCGGAGGCTTCGAAGTTATGGCCACCCTGCCTTACGGCGGTAAAGAGCCAGCGACAGACGAAACCGGCGAACAGTATGCCTCGGAACAGTCCGAATCGTGCAACACAACTGCCATATCCAGCAAAGCGAAATTATCCGACGAAGCAATCGCGCCTCACACAGCCGTCAACATATCGGCGCGAATCCCAGATCAACCATCGGAACAGACGCAGGAAACCAACCCACCAACCGGTCGCGATCATCGTTCGAACGCCCTGCAACACTTGCGCATTACCGCACCCAATCTGCATGATTTGCTCACATCGTTGAAACTGAAATCCGTAGAACTTGCCAATACATCCAATTCGCGAGGGCTGAATTGGGTGGAACGTGTTTCCGCGTGGACGCAGCACCATTATGTGCTCATGGATTCCGTTGGCGCCGTGATATTGGTCATGCTGCTGAATCGCATGTCGATTACATTCTTTTTTGATAGTTCACGCGATGCGCAGCTCTCTCATGCGATCGCCGCATGCTGCTTGCTGGCACTGGCTCTTCGACGCAGGTTCCCCGAAACTTGCGCGCTTATTGTGTTCGTATTGTCGGTTGTGCAATTGGTATTTTTGGGATTGATTGAGGTTGGACATATCGTAGCGTCGCTGTGTGCGCTGTATTCAGCCGTATTGTATGGGCGTGAACACGCATGGCGCTGGACCGGTCTTGCCGCTGTCACCTGTTCAGCTCTGATGGGCTTGAAAATCGCAGCTGATCAACACGGATACACTACCTTGTTCGGCGCCATCGCCGCTTCCGCGGGCTTAACAGAACCGGTTTCAGCCACGTCAAGTAGTAGTGCAGCGTTCTTTACCGGTGTCATGTATACGGTTGCAGTGCTGATGCTGTGCGCCGGCATCATGGCGTGGGCACGTTGGGCACGTTCCAGCGATTCAAACGCACTGGTATTGCAGGCTCGCGAAGAGGCACTGGTGGCCGAGCAGGAGAAGCAGCGTATTCTCGCGGCGAATATGGAACGTGACCGTATCAGTGCCAGCATTCAGGCTGAAGTCACCGCCACGTTGAACAGCGTGATCAGCCAGGCCGTCGATGGTATTCATATGTTGGACAGCGCCGAAGCACAAGGCAAGGAGCCTACCGCCGACGAGATTTCCGCAGCGTTCAAAGCCATTGGCGAGCAGGGGCGCGCCGCGCTTAAGCGTATGCGCGAACTGCTTGGCGTGCTTCGTGAGACTGGTTTCAGCGATGACGCTCATGCCGGCAGTGCGAGCGAACTGCAGTTGAGGCCCGCAGCACCGTTGGAGGAGCAGCTGCAGCGCGTGTCTCGATAGCCGATTCAAGTTTTTCAGGGAGATTTAAGGGTTCGTTTCGCGCTATGAGCGGAACAATGCCGATAAGGTGGAGAGTATGAGCGAGGAACAGAAGATTCGTGTGGTCATTGCCGATGATCAGGAATTGGTACGTGCCGGTTTCGCCATGGTGATCGGCTCCCAACCTGATATGGCGGTTGCGGCGCAGGCTCGCGATGGCGCGGAAGCTGTGGCGTTGGCGGAAACGCTGCATCCTGACGTGGTGTTGATGGACGTGCGCATGCCCGGCATGGATGGTATCGAGGCGACTCGGCAGATCAGTGCGTTGCGGCATCGCTTCGCTGCCGATGGAACGCAATCAGAAGTCACTCATACCAAAGTGATCATTCTGATGACATTCGACTTGGATGAATATGTTATGGCTGCGATCACTGCCGGAGCTTCCGGTTTTCTGCTGAAAGATACGGAACCGGAAACATTGCTGAATTCGATTCGCACGGTTTTTCAAGGTAATGCGATTATCGCACCGTCCGCCACGAAACGTCTTATCGAGAAAATGATGGAAGGCGATTTCATGGCTGCGAACGTTGGTAGGCCTGAAAATTCCGCAACTACTTCTACTACGGATTCAACATATACCGATCCTGAATTGGATGACCTGACCGACCGCGAGCGCGAAGTGCTTATTGAGATCGCGCATGGATTGTCGAATCAGGAGATTGCCGACAAGCTTTTCATCAGCCTGCCGACGGTGAAAACGCATGTGGCGCATATTCTGGCGAAAATCAATGCACGTGACCGCGTACAGGCGGTGGTGTTCGCTTACGAAAACCATTTGGTCTGACTGGTTTGTTGTTTTGCGTATGCATGATACGCAAAAAGGACTCCTACCATGTTTGTGGTAGGAGTCCTTTTCGTTGTGTTTGCTATGAAGCTCAGGCTTCGGCGAGCGCCTCAACAGGAGGCGTGCTCACTGCCCTGCGTGCGGGGAATACGCTGGCGAGCAGTGCTGCCACGGCTGCCACGGCGAGTACGATGCCATTAATGCCCCATTCGAACGGGAACACCACTTTGCCGTACATGCTGAACACCACGTATGCGCCCAGCCAGCCGAACAGTGTGCCAAGCAGTACGCCCGAGATGCCGGATACCAGCGAGATGAGCAGGGCTTCCACCGCGAGGGAGCGTCGCAACTGGCCTCGCGTCATGCCGATGGCACGCAGTGTGGCGGATTCTCGGGTGCGTTCGATCACTGACAGCGACAGCGTGTTGGCTACGCCGACAAGTGCGATGAGCACGGCCACGGCGATCAACCCCACCAGAAGCATCATCATGGAGTCAATCATGTTCGCCCATACGATGCGTTCGGCGATCGGTCCGGTCACTGTCGCATCAGTGCTCTTCTCCAATGCGGCCTGCATGTCGTTGTAGATGTCGTCAACGGAAACTCCCGACTTGCCAGTGTCTGCCTTGACCAGCAACACATGGGTGGCGGCATCAAGGTCACCATTGGTGAAATGGCTTTCATCCACGAATCCGACAGCTCCATATTGCGCGGATACACGACGGTAGTCGGCTTGGTTGGCTTGCAATGTCAGCGAACGCGTAGCGTCGCCGTTCTGGTTCCATTCAGTGGAGAAATCAGCCGTGCCATTGGCGAACTGCAGCTCCTTGCCGGTTTGCGCATTGTATGTTGGCATGAGCACGCTATCACTGTCGATGGAGGCGTTACCCAAGTTGGCACGCATGACCTGCTTGACCTGATCGATGTTTTTCACGCCGACCAGCAATGCGGACGTAGGCTGGGTTCCATCCGCTTTCTCCAAGGTCACGGAAACCGCCGGCGCATACAACGTGTCGGACACGCCGTTGATGTCAGATACATCCTTGACCATTTGCTGGCTGATGTCATCGCCCATGGCCACGATGTCGACGCTATAACGGGTGGCGAGCGCACCATTCATAGTCTCTTTGGCGCTAGCGGCACCGGTTGCGATGGTGGAGACCAAGGTGACACCGATGAGCAGAGCGGCACCGGTTGCTGCGATGCGTCGCGGATTCTTCTGAATGTTGGCGTGTGCAACTGTTGCGGAAGGACCTGTCAGCGAGGCCAACGCTCCAACGCCCTTCATGAGGGTCGGCATCCAGAATACCGCGGTGACCACCATGCCGAGGAACACCAGTGCGGCACCGGCGATGGCTATGAGCAGAATCATCGTGAATTGATCGCCGCTCGCATCCTCGCCGCCGTTGGTGGCCTGCACCTGCCAGATGGAGAATATGGCCATGGCGATACCGACCGCCACCATCAGAATACCGATTATGGCTCGCGTAAGGCTGGAACGACGGTTGTCGGTCAGTTCAATCGGACGCAATGCCTCCAATGGCGTTACCGCGGTGGCGGAACGTGCGGATCCCATGGATGCAAGCACCGTCACCACAATGCCGAAGAGAATCGGTACGACGGCGGCTTGCCAGGAGAAGTTGAACCGCATACCCGCCTGCATGATGTCGCTGACGCACATGCCCCACATGAGCAGGCTTCCAAGCACCACGCCAAGCACGGATGCGACGAAGCCGAGCACCACCGCTTCGAACAGCACGGAACCATACAGTTGGCCTTTCTTTGCGCCGATGGTGCGTAGCAAGGCGAGTGTGCGGCGGCGTTGCGCCACGAGCACTTGGAACGTGTTGGCGATCACCAGAGCCGCCACGAACATGGCAAGCACGCCGAAGCACATAAGGAATGTGGTGACGATGTTGGTTTGGTTGCCGCTTAAGGATTTGATGCTTTCGTCACTGATTTGCTGTCGTGACATCAGATCGAAATGCTTTGGCAGCAACGCTTTCACACCGTTGATGGTTTTTGCGGATACGCTGTTTCCATCCAAGGCAAGGTCGAGATACACCATTGTTGTTCCGGTGGCGTTGAAATCGTCCACTCCCTGCATTGCGGCAAGCAGATTGTTGGATCCTACGATCGCACCACCATAGTATGAGTAGGCGCCGTTCGGATCGGACGTGAGTCCTACCACGCGCACGTTGTCCGCCTTGGCTTTGCCATCGTCGCCTACCGCATATCGGGAGGTCAGGCTTACAGTGTCTCCAACGCCGACGTTCAACTGTTTCGCCATGTCTTCCGGCAGCGCGACTTCGTTGGAATCCTTCGGCTGGTCCCCTTCCGTGATATTCACGGGGAGCATGTTCTTCTGTGCCGCGGTGGAAATGATCTCGCCGCTGACGGTGCTGTCTCCCTTGGAAACGCTGACGCCGGTTTCCACCGAGGCACGGACGCCGCCAACCCCTTCGATGCCGGCGATCTGGTCGAGATGAAAGTCGCCGACAGTGCTGGAATACGCCTCGTTGAGTTCCTTATCGCTCAGGTCGGAGCTGTTGATGCTCACCGCATAGTTGGCGTTTCCGAACATGGCGGTCAGCTGCCGTGTCAGGGAGTCGTTCATGGCATTGCCGAACAGGAAGGTGCT
Organism: Bifidobacterium sp. MSK.13.1; assembly: GCF_019131435.1. Lineage (NCBI taxonomy): Bacteria > Bacillati > Actinomycetota > Actinomycetes > Bifidobacteriales > Bifidobacteriaceae > Bifidobacterium > Bifidobacterium sp. MSK.13.1. The sequence goes on from NZ_JAHOMM010000003.1 coordinate 15,274, forward strand.
GGCGATGAACGCCGTGCCGATCATGATGGCGATGCCTGCGGGTATGAGCATGCGCTTGGTTTTTCGCATGAGTTTCAAAGTGATGGACCACATGGTGGATTCTGTTCCCTTCTTCGAATGCTTCTATAGTGCGTTTAGCGGGAATGTCTCGCGGAAGCCACATTCATTGTGGCGGCCTCACGTTCCTTCATCAGCAGTTCACTCATCTGGTCTGCTGTCGGCTTGTTTACGTCCGCCACGATCTGGCCGTCGGCGAACACGAGCGCACGGTCGGCGTAAGACGCGGCGACCGCATCATGCGTGACCATGATGATGGTTTGGCCAAGTTCGTTGACGGAACGTTTCAGGAAGCTCAGCACTTCGGCGCTTGATACGGAGTCAAGATTGCCGGTGGGCTCGTCTGCGAACACCAGTTTCGGTTTGGTGATCAATGCTCGTGCGATGGCCACACGCTGCTGCTGGCCTCCCGATAGTTCGTTCGGACGATGGTTGAGACGTTCCTTAAGGCCAAGCGTTTCCACCAGCAGACGCAACCACTGTCGGTCGGGTTTCGCTCCAGCCAAGGTCAATGGCATGAGAATGTTCTGTTCGGCGGTGAACATCGGCAGCAGGTTGAAGCTTTGGAAGATGAATCCGATGTCGCGGCGGCGCAGCAACGTAAGCTGATTGTCGTTCATGCGCGTCAGATCGTCGCCATTGAATATGATGTGCCCGCCGGTTGCACAATCCAGTCCTGCCAACGTGTGCATCAACGTGGATTTGCCGGAACCGGAAGGTCCCATAATCGCCGTGAATTTTCCTTTTTCAAAAGCGACGTTGACGCCACGCAACGCATGCACCGTGTTATTTCCGGAACCGTAGTCCTTCACAAGATCCACGGTTGCAATGGCCGTATTGGTAGCTTTGATGGTGTCCCTGATATCCATGCTGTCATTCCTTTCTTTGGATTACCTCCAAAATTACGGAAAAACAGCTGATTCCAATATCATGCGTTGGTCTGAATTATCATCTCATCCTTGAGAATGAGTAAAAATGAAACGTCTCATACCATTGATTCATCAATCGTCGAGGAGTACACCATCCTGCGGAGGTTCGAGCCAGTACGACTCTTTTTCCACGCTGACGGTGGAAGCCCACCATGTCTGGTCCACGCCTGGCAGCGAACGGATGGACTCATCCACCACACGCCATAAGTCCTCGTCATCTCCGGCGATGATTTCGATGAGGTAGTCGGCGCCATTCAAACCGACTCCGCTCATTGCATATGTCACCTCGTCGATCGCTAGCAACTGTTCGACGTCGAGGCGATACGGAGGCTTCACACCGATGCCGAGAAACGCTTGGCGGAATCCACCTAAACGCATGGGGCTTACCGTGGCCATAATGCGCATCACACCGGAATCCTCCAGTTTTTTGACGCGCCCACGAATCGCGGTGTGCGTCACACCAAGATGTTCCCCCAGCATGGCGTAGCTTGCCCTGCCGTCTTTCTGCAATTCGTTGAACGTGTGCACGAATCGCGCGTCCAACCGATGCACGGGAATATCGGTGCCGACGCTGGCCTCACGTTTGGTCATGAATCCAGTTTCGCCGCGTTCGGCCAGCAGACGGTTGACCACGCTGACATTATGGTCGTCAAGCACCAATCGACCGCAGGAGAACACTTGCAGACGGGTCAATCCGGGCAGTGCGCGCAAATCGTACTTCAGGAAATGGTCCATACCGTCGGCTGAATACACCACGGCTTCGGCGATGATGTCGGCATCGCCCAGCGTGCAGACCACATAGGTGACCTGAGGCATGGCTTTGAGCATGGCGAGCGCCTCGTTGCGATTGCCGTTGATGCGCAGTCCCACAAGCACCTGACTGTAATTGCCGAGACTCAACGGATTGCATACGGGCACAATGGTCATGATGCCCGCATCGGTGAGCCGTTTGTAGCTTTCCGTCGCCGCATATACGGAAATGCCGATTTTATCGGCAAGCGCCTGCATGGTCATGCGTCCGTTGCATTGCAGTGCCGATACCACCTTCAAATCACGTGCGGTGATTGTGGTACGCCCTTCATCCTGTGTCATTGCACCCCCCCTATGACAGCCATGTCATCAACCACACGCTGCCTGCGGCGGCGGCGATGGCAATCACGAGAATAATCCAGTCGGCAATGCTCATCGTGAGATTGACCCGATATGTGCGTTTCACACCGTTCCGATTCAGGTTGAGTCCGCGCGATTCCATGGCCCAGCCCACGCTTTGGCTCATTTTGTAGGCGCGGATCAATACGGCGATGATGATCGGCAGATACGATTTGAACCGGTCTACGAGACGTACGAATATGTTGCGTTTTTTACCTGCCGCATTGACTTTGCCGCTCAGATCAAGCCCTCGCGCACGCTGCGCTTCGGACACGGATTGGAAGATGGAAAAGAACACGGGAATATACCGTAATGCGGTTGCCAGGGTAAGCCCGGCCTTGTAGGGCATACCAAGCGAGGTAAGGCCACGAACCAGTTTGGTCTGGCTGGTGGTGAACAGCGTGATGAAACATGCAAAGCCGAGCGCTGGAATGCGCAGACCCATCACCGCCGCCATGAGCAGGTTCTCCTGCGTGAGACGCAACCATCCCCACTGCCAGAGCACGTGCGTTCCACTCTGGTCGAAGACCGGCCAAAGCACCACGATGAACACGATGAGCACGGCGAGGATCTTCCACACCCATCCAATGCGTTCGGCGGGCACACGGTCGGTGGCGAGCATCACATGTTCGAGAATGAGGATGCCGAGGATGAACGCCCAGTTACGCCATACGAGGCAAAGGGCCAGCATGACGATGGAGATGAGGAATTTGACGCGCGGATCGGTGCGATGCAACCATCCGTCGCCTGGCACATACAGGTCGGCATCCATCAGCGTTCCTCCTTGTCGCATTCATCCTTGGCGATTTTCAACAATACGTGGGTCGCCGATACCGGACCGCGCGACTTGTACGGCTGCCGCGCCTGTCGCGCGGGCGATTGTTGCGCTTCCTGCGATTTGTCGATCGGTCCATATTGCACGATATGACCGTCTTCCAATTCGAGCACGTGCGTGCAATACCGATATACGGCACGCATGTCATGGCTGATCATGATGACGGTGACGCCATGCCGGTTGAGTTTTTCCACGGTTCCAAGGAATCGTGATGCGAGACGATGGTCGAGACCCGCCGTAGGTTCGTCGAGGACGAGTATTGGCGTACGCATGGCGATCACCGAAGACAATGCCACCGCACGTCGTTCGCCGTAGCCGAGCGTGGCCGGCGAAACATCCTCATACCGGTGCAGGTCGAACAATGTCATCATTTCGTCGACACGTTTGAACACGGTGGCCGCGTCAAGTCCGAGCGCGGTCGGGCCGAACGCGATCTCCTCTTTGGTGCTGGAGCAGAAAATCTGATGGTCGGGATTTTGGAATACGAATCCGACGTGCGCGGCCATTTCGCCCACGCTATGCTTCGACACGTCGAGCCCATCCACATTCACGATTCCTTGCGTGGGTTGAATCAGCCCGTTCAGATGCTTGGCGAGCGTGGTTTTGCCTGACCCGTTGCGCCCAATAAGCCCTACGAAGGCGCCCTGTTCGATATCCAAGCTGACGTCGTCCAGTGCGGGAGACGCATTGCCGCCCTGCCCATAGCGGTGCGTCACATGGTCCAGACTGATGATCGCATGCTTCGGCTTGGCGTCGTTCCCTACCGGCAACGCCTTGATGACGGGAGATGGTCCGTCGCTCACCCGCACGCCGGAGGATTCCAACAGTCTACGTTCCCGGGTAAATAGGCTGGCGTCTCCATTGCGCACCACTTCACCGTTGACCATGAAGAGCACCTGATCGGCCCAGTAGGCGATGTGTTCGGTATCCTGCTCGGCCATGATCACCGTCATGGAACGGGTCTGGCGAATGCGGTCGAGCACGTCGAACACTTCCTGCTTGCCTTCGGGGTCGAGGGCCGCGGTGGGTTCGTCAAGAATAAGCACATCGGGTTCCGCCGCGAGCGCGGCGGCGATGGCCACGCGCTGCATCTGGCCTCCCGACAGGCTGGTCGGCACACGCTTGCGGTATCCGGCCATGCCGACTAAGTCGAGCATGATGTCGATCTGCTTGTCGATGATGTTTGGGGCTACTCCGCGGTTTTCCAGCGGGAAAGCGATCTCATCCTCGACACTCGAGCAGAACAGCTGCGCTTCCGGATCCTGTTGCACGTAGCCGACGCGCTCCGACAGTGCCGAGACGGAGTGCCTGCTCGTATTCATGCCGTTAACTTCCACGACGCCACTCATGGTGCCGTCGGCCAGGTTCGGAATGATGCCGGCCAATGCCATGCATAGCGTGGACTTGCCCGCTCCGGTCGGTCCGATGATGCCGACGAAGGATCCGGACCGGATGTCGAAGCTGACGCGCTTGAGACTTTCCACCGGCTTGCTCCCGTCGGTCAGTGGCGCGTACTTCCATCCTAAGTCGCGAACCGTAATCATGACGCTCACCCCGTGCTTTCACGCATTTTTTTCCGCAGCCGGTAACCGCATTTCACAATAAAACCCGTGGAATCGCCTTTCATCGGCAAATCCACGGGCCTGCCTTCACATGATATTAATGTATCACTCCCCCGCCTTAATACCGAGGTTGCCCAAACGTACCAGCGGCGGATAGGCCTGACGAACGGCGATGAACAGCGCGAAGCCCACAATCAGACCCACCGCCATCTGGAAGGAGTTGCCCGCGATCTCACCCAACGCCGGGCCAAATCCGGAAAGGATTCCGCCTGCGATGAAATAGCCGAACACCTTCCATACGCCTGCGATCACCGAACCGATGATGATGTTCGCCGGATTGAACTTCTTGACGAGCAGGCCCACGAGCACGGCCTGCAGGCCATCGATGACGAACGTGAAGATGGCCCACTGCGGATAACCGGAAATCAGATCGCTCAACGCCGGGCCAAGACCGCCGATAATGCCGCCCACCCATGGTCCGAACGCATACGCGCTGAAATAGATCATGGTGTCGGACAGGTTGAGGTAGCCACGGATCGGGGTCGGGATCTTCACGAGCATGGTCAGCACCGTGGTGACCGCGGTCATAATGGCGATCAGCGGAATGGTGTTGACCTGCAACGCCTTTTTGATATCGTTCTTGACTTCTTGAGCCATAATCGCCTCTCTCTTCTCTCTTTACGTAATCCGCAATATCATTACCACTATTTATCTTTTTGAAAGAAATCTGAACTTCTTTCTTTCAAAAGATAGAATTTAGATATTACTTTTCGTAACAATCGCAGATTCTATACCATCTGCGCTACATTACGATGACAACGTCCGCGAATATGGCGAAACGGTTTGTGGCACCAACCTTCTCTTCGGTGCCACAAACCGTTTCATTTGCTCAGGATGGCGTTATTCCGCCGATCCGATACGCCTCACTTGGCGAGACCGGATTCGCGCAGAGCCGCGAAACCGCCCTTGAGATCGTCGAGGATGTCTTCGATGTTCTCGGTGCCGATGGACAGACGGATCGTGCCCTGGTGGATGCCCTGGTCCTCAAGCTCCTCCGGCGTCTCCTGAGAGTGCGTGGTGGAGGCCGGGTGAATCACGAGGCTCTTGGCGTCGGCCACGTTGGCCAACAGGCTGAACAGGTGCAGGTTGTCGATGAACACGCGTGCCGCGTCCTTGCCGCCCTTGATGTCGAAGGTGAAGATGGAGCCGCCGCCGTTCGGGAAGTACTTCTTGTACAGCTCGTTGTCCTTGCGGCCTTCGATGGACGGGTGGGAGATGGATTCGACTTCCGGAACGGTCTTCAGGTAGTCGATGACCTTCAGCGCGTTCTCGACATGGCGCTCGACGCGAAGCGACAGGGTTTCGGTGCCCTGCAGCAGCAAGAAGGCCGAGAACGGAGACAGGGTTGCGCCGGTGTCGCGCAGCAGGATGGCGCGGATGCGGGTCACGAACGCGGAACCGCCCAGAGCCTCGTAGAAGTTCAGACCGTGGTACGACGGATCCGGCTCGGTCAGGGTCGGGAACTTGCCCGGCACTTCGGCCCAGTTGAAGTTGCCGCCTTCCACAATCACGCCGCCGAGGGTGGTGCCGTGGCCACCGATGAACTTGGTGGCGGATTCGACCACGACGTCAGCACCGTGCTCCAGCGGGCGGAACAGGTACGGGGTGGCGAAAGTGTTGTCGACGATCACCGGCAGATGATGCTTGTGTGCGATGGCGGTGATGGCTTCGAAATCCGGCAGGTCGGCGTTCGGGTTGCCGAAGGTCTCGAAGTAGACGAGCTTGGTGTTCTCCTGGATGGCATCCTCGAACTCCTGCGGGTTCTCAGCGGAGACGAAGGTGGTGGTGATGCCGTCACGCGGCAGGGTGTGGCGCAGCAGGTTGAAGGTGCCGCCGTAGATGTTCTTGGCAGCCACGATGTGGTCGCCGGACTGGGTGATGTTGCGCACGGCGTATTCGACCGCGGCGGCGCCGGAAGCGACTGCCAAACCAGCGGCGCCACCTTCAAGGGCTGCGATGCGGTCTTCGAACACGCCCTGGGTGGAATTGGTCAGGCGGCCGTAGATGTTGCCCGGATCGGCCAGACCAAAACGCGCCTCGGCGTGATCAAAGTTATGGAACACGTAGCTGGTGGTCTGGTAGATCGGCACCGCGCGGGAATCGGTTGCCGGGTCGGCCTGCTCCTGGCCGACGTGAAGCTGCAGGGTTTCGAAGCGGTAGTTCTTGGAATCTGCCATGGTTTCTGCTCCTTGTGGGGAAGTGGTTCGTTGCTTGTCTTGCTGACCACCCGCCTTGCCGTGTGTGGCGGTTGGTCAGGTGTTGGTAGCGACAATAATCCGACGTCGCTTCGCAATGCAAACCGAGCGTTATCGCACTTGCCTATATCCCCTTATAAACCGTTGCAATCATTGCCATCCAGGCTTTGCAAAACTACTCTGGTAGCCATCAAAAAACTTGCGACACGCCAGCAAACGGCATCATGGTGACCCGCCGTACGAGGCGATGGGGCGGTGAAGTCAGGCAAGCGGCTAAAGTCATGGTCAGGCAATCGCAAGAGAGGGTTCCCATGAATGATGTGATTCTGTTCGACCGTGACCCACGGTACATTCCACGTGTGGCCGCGGTGCACGACATGTGCGGTTACGGCAAGTGCTCGCTGACGGCGGCCATTCCGATTCTGTCGGCGGCCGGATGCGACGTATGCCCCGTGCCGACGGCGCTGTTTTCGGCGCATACGCGCTACAGCGTGTTCACGTTCCACGATACGACCGAAATTTTGGACGGCTATCTGGATGCGTGGCGCAAGGAGAACGTCGATTTGGACGGCGTGTATTCCGGTTTCCTCGGTTCCGCCGAACAAGTCACGATTATCAAACGTCTGTATGCGGATTACCCGCACGCCTTGCGTTTGGTGGATCCGGTGATGGGAGACGGCGGCGAGATCTACGCCACATACACGCCGGAATTATGCGAGGCGATGGGCACGCTGGTGGATGGCGCCGACGTGCTGATGCCGAATCTGACGGAAGCGTCCATGCTGACGGGACGCACCTACCCGGGGCAGAACATCGACAACGCGGAAGTGAACGGCATTATTGACGCGCTGCTTGCCTTGGGAGCGAAAAACGTGGTGCTCAAAGGCGTTGACCGTCAGGATGGCATCATTCGCAACTATGTGGCATCGGCCACTTCCGGCGCATCCGGCAAGCAAGAGCTTGCGCACGACAAGCTGCCGTTCATGACACATGGCACCGGCGACGCCTTCGCATCCGCATTATGCGGTGCGGTGATGGCCGGCAGACCTCTGGCTGAATCGGCGCATATCGCCGGTGAATTCGTACGCCATGCCATGGAAAGCACGCAATTCCAGCCGAACCACACTGAGCGCGGTGTGAGCTTCGAGCTGAACCTTGACGAGTTGACGCGTCTGGTTCGCCGCTGAACATTCCAACCATATGCGGTTTCGGGCGCTCCATGGCCGCTCGCCTTGTGGAGCAATGTGGATAACGGCAAGTTATCCACCAACTATCCCAAACACGCCCGAAACCGCATCCTCTATCCACATTCGCCGTTCGCCCTTGCTTCGCGCCGGTCCTTTCTGCTGGACTTGAATCATGAACGGCAACACAACACATAACGTTCCGAACGCAACGCAGCGCTCGGAACAGCTTCTTGATTCCATCGCACGGCGACTGCATGATGGCACACTGTGCGCACGACAGGTCGGCGAACTCGGCGAACAGTATGCGGCCGCATGGCTGGAAAGCCAAGGCTGGCAGACGCTCGACCGCAACTGGCACTGCCGATATGGCGAACTTGACGTCGTCTCACGCGACGATACGGGAATCATCGTCTTCGTCGAAGTCAAAACCAGGCGGACGCTCCGCTATGGCACTCCGCAGGAAGCCGTGACGTCATCCAAGCAGATCAACCTGCGCCACGCGGCCGTGCAATGGCTGTCGGACAGCGACCATCGCACGCCGCATAACGGCGTGCGCTTCGACGTCGTCACCGTCATCGTCCGTGATGGCAAACCGCTTGTCCACCATATCGAAGGAGCGTTCTGATGGCTATCGGCAGCGCGCTTTCCGTGGGTCTCATCGGCCTGAAAGCCTTCATCATCCAAATCCAGGCGTTCGTATCTCCGGGACTCCCCTACTTTTCCATCATCGGACTTCCCGACACCTCGCTCTCCGAAGCGAGGGAACGTGTCAAATCCGCATGTCAGGCCAGCGGTGCCAAATGGCCGGAAACACGGGTTACGGTCAATCTTTCGCCGGCGTCCATGCCCAAACGCGGATCCTCACACGATCTGGCGATCGCAGCGAGCGTGCTTAGCGCATCCGGAACGATACCGCATGACTGCTTGAACGACACCGTCGTGCTCGGAGAGGTGAATCTCGATGGCACGGTACTGCCCATCAACGGTCTGCTGCCGATTCTGCTGCATGCACGCGATCAAGGCGTATGCAAGGTGATCGTACCGCATGCCAATTTGGACGAGGCGGCCCTTGTGCCCGACGTCGACGCCATTGGAATACGTCACGTCGGCGAACTGATCGAACTGATGGGAGGCACCGCGAACTATACGATACCCGATATGATCCGAGACGTGGATGCCAACGACGGCGCCATGTCGGTATGTCCTCCTCCCGGAGATATGAACGAAGTCATGGGGCAGGAAACGGCCAAATGGGCGTTGGAAGTGGCGGCTGCCGGCGGCCATCATCTGATGATGACCGGTCCTCCCGGCACCGGAAAAACCATGCTCGCCTCGCGCATTCCCGGCATTATGAGTCCGCTCAGCGAATCGGAACAACTGGAAGTCGCCTCGATCCGCTCCCTATGCGGCACATTGCCCAGCTATGGCATCAGCGATGTTCCGCCATTCGAAGCGCCGCACCATACCGCATCCACCGCATCCTTGGTCGGCGGCGGCGCGGGATTGGCTCAACCAGGCGCGATCACGCGGGCGCATCGGGGCATCCTATTTATGGACGAGGCGCCCGAATTCTCGGCACGCACCCTGCAAACCTTGCGCGAACCATTGGAATCCGGGTATGTGGCGATATCCCGCGCGAAAGGCACCACCTACTATCCGGCACGATTCCAACTGATCATGGCGGCCAATCCTTGCCCCTGCGGCTACGCATACGGCAACGGCGAGCGCTGCACGTGCAGGGAAAAAGACCGTATCAAGTACTTCAGCCGCCTGTCGGGGCCGATCCTCGACCGCATCGACATTCAGATCGAAGTGCCTCCTGTGGAACGCATCAACCCAGGCACGGTTCCTTCCGGCGAATCCAGCCACGCCATCCGCCTGCGGGTCATGGTGGCAAGGCAAACGGCACAGGAACGTTTCCGGGAATTCGGATGGGTCTGCAATGCGCAAGCCACCGGAACATGGCTTCGCGCCAACACGTCCACAAAAGCCATCGAGCTCATGAACCATGCGTTGGCCAGCGAACGGCTCAGCCTCAGAGGGGCGGACCGAGCCATGCGACTCGCATGGACGCTATCCGACCTGTCAGGCAAAACCTCTCCCGGACCGGAAGAGATGATGCAAGGAATCTCCATGAGAACGAGGTTGACATGAACGAGAACACAACCGCCGATACGAGCGTCAACGCAACCGCCATCGACGATGAGACCCTGTCACGCGCGGTGCTCACCTATTGTCTGGACAGCGCCGATGCGATGATGTACGCGCTGGTCAAAGGCATCGGATCAGCCACGCATACCTTGCAACTGCTTGCCGACAGCGGTCCGGGCAATCATGAAAGCGTGGCCACGGCAGCCTATAAAACCTTGGACGCGGCGCTCATCAACGGCATTACACGTTGGGGACGCACCATCAATGCTCGAGGTATGGCCTCCTTCCACGGCGCAATGGTCTCGTGGCAGCATCGCCTGACCACATTGCCCAGCACCGACCACGAGGAGCTCAAAACGTGGTTCACCGCAAACGGCACGCAGTGGATCGTCGCGCCGCATCACCCCTACTGGCCTTCGCAGCTTGCCGACCTCACCATACACACGGACTGGGCCGCGCCATTATGCCTATGGGGGAAAGGTGACCCCCAAGCGTTGGTGTCATGCTCCGAACCGGTCGGTGTCGTCGGATCACGCGGCGTAAGCGAGTACGGAAGGCAAAGCGCACACGAGCTCGCCAAACAAGCGGCCCGAGCAGGCCATCTCATAGTGTCAGGAGGCGCTCTGGGCACCGATGCGGCCGCCCACTGGGGAGCCATCCAAGCCATGGACGAGATCGGAACGCCCCTCGCAGGACGCACCGTCGCGGTATTCGCCGGAGGACTCAACTATATCGGTCCGAAAAGCAACGAGCGCCTCTTCGAAACCATCATCAACCATTCCGGCGCGCTCATCTCGGAACTCTGCCCCGGAACCGTTCCGGAAGCCAGACGATTCCTTATCAGGAACCGCCTGATAGCGGCGCTATCATCCACCCTCATCGTAGCCCAGGCACGCGCACGCTCCGGCGCGCTTAACACCGCAGGATGGGCCAACGAACTCAACCGCCGTGTATTCGCCGTGCCAGGAGATGTAACCATGCCTCACAACACAGGATGCAACCGACTCATACAAGAAGGCCAAGCCTCCATCATCTGCTCGCTGACCGATATCGACGAATTCTGCCACGCAGCGCATCGCCCGCAATCAGCCGACGCGGCAGACAACGACGACGAACCGTCGGAAGAGTCAACCGACACCAGTCTGTCGCAACCAACCAACGCCACTGCAGCCATACTCAAAGCCATACGAACATGCAGCGCGAAATACGGCCACGTCTCCACTGACGGTCTACTCGCCATCCTGGCCGAAAGCAATCCCGGAGAATACTCAATCTCACGAATCAGCATGGAGCTGGGATTAATGGAACTCAACGGACTTATCTGCACACAGCATGGCAACATCACCATCACCGACGCAAGCGCCACATGACATCACGCCCAACAACGCCACCGCCAAGTCTGCACAGATCAACGGAATCCATCGAAAACATACGCATCAGACACGCATAACCACGCATGCAGCGGCAAACCCGCCAACCGGCAAACCGCAATGAGGTCACACCTTGTGCGAAAATCGTTGCTATGAGTCCGAAGCATGTTGAAGATATGTATGATGCAGTAATCGTCGGCGCAGGCGCAGCAGGCCTGTCCGCAGCATTGGGAATGCTGCGAAGCGAACAAATGCAAGCCCTGAAGGAAGCCGGCATCGAGCCGAACATCCTGGTGATCTCCAAACTCCAGCCGTTGCGCTCGCACACCGGTTCCGCGGAAGGCGGCATTGCGGCCAGCCTCGGCAACGTCGAAAAAGACGACTGGCACTGGCACTACTTCGACACGGTCAAAGGCGGCGATTGGCTCGTCGACCAGGACGCGGCCGAACTGCTCGCCAAAGAGGCGTCGGAAACCGTAATCGATCTGGAACATGACGGTGTGGCGTTCTCCCGTACTGAGGACGGCCATATCGCACAACGACGTTTTGGCGGACATACCAAGGATTTCGGCAAGGAACCGGTTCGCCGCGCCGCCTACGCGGCCGACCGCATCGGCCATCAGATCCTCTTCTCCTTGTGGCAGCAATGCGTGGCCGAAGGCGTGGAATTCGCCGAGGAATGGTACGTGACCGATCTGGTAATCACCGAAGACGGATCCAAAGTCGAAGGCGTAGTGGCATTTGACACGCATAAGGGCCAAACGCACGCCATCCACGCACGCAACGTGCTTCTGGCCACCGGAGGCGCAGGCCGCCTATTCCACACCACCTCCAATTCATGGGATCTGACCGGCGACGGCATGGCTCTCGCACTGCAAGCGGGACTGCAGCTTGAAGACAGCGAATTCGTGCAATTCCACCCGACTGGTCTGGCGCATACCGGCATTCTGCTGTCTGAAGCGGCACGAGCGGAAGGCGGCGTGCTTCGCAATGCCGATGGCGAGGCATTCATGGAAAAGTATGCTCCCGGCCATGCCGATTTGGCTGCACGAGATGTGGTGAGCCGTTCCATTATGGCTGAAATCGATGCCGGCCACGGCGTGGCGGATCCGAAGGACCCCGAAGGGCCAAAGGATTGCGTGTGGCTTGATATGACCGGTATTGATGCCGACCATATGCATGAGGTACTGCCGCAGGTGGTGGAAACCATCGAAAAATATGCGGATCTTGATCCGACACACGATTTCGTGCCGGTTAAGCCTACCGCGCATTACACCATGGGTGGCATTCCGATCACCACCGACGGCGAAGTCTACCGTTGGCAGAACGACGAACGAAATGTCGTCGAAGGCCTGTTCGCTGCCGGCGAATGCGCATGCGTGTCCGTGCACGGCGCAAACCGTCTCGGCGGCAATTCCCTGCTGGATGCATGCCTGTTCGGCACCCGCTCCGGCAAGGCGCTGGCGGAACGCATTTCCAGCGCTCCAGTGAACGATCCCATGGCTGAATCCGACGCCGACAATGGTTCGGATGCGGTCCAGCAGGCCGCTGACACCCGTTCCAACGAACTCAAGGATCTGCTGGTGCAGCTTCCGGAAGACGAGGAGCATGCAGCCGACAATCCTTACCAGCTGATGGCCGATCTGGGTACCGTCATGGAACGCGCTGTCGCCGTGCGTTGCGACGAGCAGGGTATCGAACAGGCGCTAACGGCATTGCATGATGAGTTTGCGCCCCGTGCCGAAGCCCTGCACGCGCATTCCGACTCCCCCACGTTCAACCAGGAGATCACCGCCATTTGGGAGGTCCGCCACCTTCTGGAACTCGGCAAGGCCGTACTCACCTCATCCGATGCGCGTCACGAATCCCGTGGCTCGCTGAAGCGTCTTGATTTTCCGGAACGCGACGATGAGCATTTCCTGGCCCATTCCATGGTGAATGCCTCCGGCCAGATTTCCTGGCAGCCGGTGCACATTGTGAATATGCCGCCAAAAGCCCGCGAATACTGATTCCGCTGGGCACGGCGTATGGCAGACTAGTTGACGGTTTTACTGGAAAGGCGGGTACATGAGCGGTATGGAAAACGGCGTGAATACGGTGACATTGCGGGTGAATAGGTTTGCCCCGCGCGCCGAGCGTGCCCGCGACCGCGAACGTGGCGGCTCTCCGTTCGCCAGAAAAAGCTCTCCGTTTGGGGATTCCGGCATGTCGGCGCGCCGCCGCCCGCGCGGCAAGCAGTGGTTGCAGGATTACACGTTGAACGTGCGTCCGGAAGACACGGTGCTTGATTGCCTGTTGAAGATCAAACGTACCATCGATCCGACGCTGGCATTCCGCTATTCGTGCGGACATGGCATGTGCGGTTCCGATGCGGTGTCCATCAACGGCACCCCCACCCTGCTGTGCACCGCGTCCGTCAAGGATTGGGCCAAACCGTCGAATCCGACATTGGTCGACGATGAAGGATTCCGACACACCGGAGATGTTTCCGACATTCAGGAAAATGCGGTCGGCGCAGGGGATCTTGGCGTCATCGAGCTCGCTCCCCTGCCGGGTTTCCCGGTGCAGCGCGATTTGATTGCCGATATCGATCAGATGCTCAACCAAATCAGAAAACTCAAGCCCTATCTGCAGGCGCGTGGAGAACTCGCCACCACTGCGGACGGCAAGATCAACGCTTTCGAATATCTGCAGAATCCCCAGCAGCTTGCCAAGTATGAGCTTCTCAGCAACTGCATCGCCTGTGGCACTTGCGAAGGCAGCTGCCCTGTGTATGCGGGCGGCGAAGCGTTCATCGGACCTGCAGCCCTTATCGCGGCGTCTCGTTTCATCAACGATTCCCGCGACGGTCAGGCGAACGCACGCATGGATGCCATTGATTCCGCCGATGGCATCGCCGCATGCCAGTCGGTCCGCGCATGTACCCGCGAATGCCCGCGTGGCATTGACGTCGGCGAGGAAATCTGGCAGCTGATCGCCCAAGTCAAGGAACGCTGAACCCATGGATAGAACGTCATATACCAATCTCGCCAAGTCATGGGAATACGTTGAGGACCATGCGTTCTCCCGCCAGTCAACCGACTTGAATGCTATTCGCACCCATGCTGAAGAAGCAGGCATTCCGCAGGGTTCAGCAGCCCAAGCCGAGCTGTTGCGCATGCTCGTGCATATGGTGAATGCGACATCGGTGATCGCCGTCGGCACCGGTTCCGTGGTGGAAACGTTGCAGCTGGTCAACGGTTTGGATAATTCCGGTCAGCTTACGGCGGTTGATTCCTCTTCCCAGGGTATTGCGCTGATTCGTACGTTGTTTAATCGGCTTTCCGACGAGACACAGACCACGCTTCGCGCCGTCAACGCTCCCGTCGACGTGTTTTTGCCACGTCTGAATGCAGAAAACTACGATTTGATTGTAGTTGCCGGTGACGCGGAAAATTACGGCGCTTCCTTCGAGCAGGCTCCCCGCCTGTTGAAGAAGCATGGCGTAATCGTGTTCACCGATATTCTTGCTTTTGATTCAGCCACATCCGCAGGCGGCGTTTTGAATCCCGCCAATCGTGACGCCAAATCCATTGCCATGCGTGGTTTGCTGGAAACCGTGGAATCCGATGAGCGTTTCGTCACTGCCCTCACCCCGACAGGTACAGGTTTGCTCGTGGCCGTCAAGCGCTAGAGCATGCCGTTCCCAGCGGCCTACCGTTTCCTCATACAAAAAGCCGACACTCACGGATAAGTGATGAGTGTCGGCTTTTGTTGTGTCTGGCGTATGGCGCGGAATGCCATACGCCGGAACGTCGTTATTTGACCTTTGGATGTGTGTCGATCATCTGGCTGACCACAACAGTGCCGTCTTCCAACACGGATTCCACTTCCCCAGCAGCATCCTCGTCAGCAGTATGATGCTTATGCTTCGAGGATGCGGCAGCGGCAAGCTCAAACTTCTTGGATTGGCGGCTCAGCAGAATGCCGGAAATCACCGCCGCGACTATGGAACCGACCAACACACCGAAACGTGCTTCAGCAGACAGTTCGGCATCCTGATATGCAAGCGAGGAAATCAGGAAAGATACGGTAAAGCCGATGCCACATGCGCAGGCCGCGGGGAACATGTCGCGCACACGCAATCCCTTAGCCATTTTCAATCCGGCCACATGCGTGGAAAGCCATGCCGTGATCATAATGCCCAACGGCTTGCCGACCACCAGAGCCACCATAACGGCAACGACGACCGGCGAAATGAACAGGGCCGACGTCAACGATTCAAAATGCACACCAGTGGCGAACAAGGCGAAAATCGGCAGAGCCAGCAACGCGGAAAACGGCTGCAGCTTGTCCGCATAGCGTTCGGCGCGTGGGGTTTTCTCTCCGAAACGCTCATGAGCCGGCGTGAGCAATCCAACAAGCACGCCAGCCAAAGTAGGATGCACACCAGCTTCGAACATCATCACCCAAGCCAGAATGCCGACAATGGCCACGGCAAGCCATGGCACTTTGCGCATACGCACCAGGAAATACCATACGACAGCGCATACGGCGATGCCGACGAACCAGTACCATGCGTTCACCGAAGAGAAGAACACCGCGATCAGAATAATGGCCAGCAGATCGTCCACTGTGGCAAGCGTCATCAGGAACGCGCGAATGGAGCCCGGCAGCGCTTTGGCGAACAAAGCAAGCACAGCCAAAGAGAACGCGATATCAGTGGCCGTAGGAACCGCCCAACCATGAGACATCTCACCAAAGGTGAAACTCGTTCCCGAAGCGATGGCCAACGGATCGGATCCGAAACCGGAGAACAGGAACAATACCAGCAGGAACAACACCGGAGGAGCCATCATACCGCCCACAGCGCACAGCATCGGCACTGCAGCAGCCTTGGGGTTCGACAGCGAACCTGTGGCGAGTTCCTGTTTCAATTCCAGTCCGACAGTCAGGAAGAACACCGTCAGCAGACCATCCTGCACCCAGTGTCCCAATCCCATATCGATATTGGTGTAGGGAATGGCGATGCGGAAATTCTCCAACTCTTCGAACGCATGCGCCGTGAACGGCAGATTGGCAAGCAACAGACCTGCGAGGGCGAAGCCAAGCATAATCAGACCAGATATGCGGTCGGAAGCGGCTATGTATCGTATTTTCGCCCAGAGTCCCTGCTTACGTTCGGTCATTGCTCTCCCGTCTGTTGCCGCGAGTATCCACGGCCCGCCATTCACTTAAGAAAAGCGTCTGCGGTATTGGCATGCGCAGACGCTTCAATAGCGGTTCCAGTGTACCGAGAGGTGTCGGCGTTTATGTTTCCAAACCGTCTTTTTCACTGGTGTTTACGGGTTTATTCGGCATGGCGGCTTTTCTTGTACCACACCGTTCGCTCGGAGAGAAACCGAACGTATCTCGACAACAGCCGCTTTACATAAGCATTCTGGTAGGTTTGCGAATCGCATTGACTCGAACACTATTCACGGCAGCGCCGCCGTCACTTCCAGAAAAAAGAAAGCCTCCTCCGCATTTCGCGAAGGAGGTTCATGTGCGCGAGACAGGATTCGAACCTGCGACCTGCTGATCCGTAGTCAGCTGCTCTAATCCGCTGGGCTACTCGCGCAACGTCATCTCATTTATTTATGCCGCCTGATGACCGGTGGCCGGTGCGCGAGACAGGATTCGAACCTGCGACCTGCTGATCCGTAGTCAGCTGCTCTAATCCGCTGGGCTACTCGCGCAACGTTGCTTGTTTTCGGCAACTCGAATAAGATACACCCAAATGGCCGCGCAGCAAAATCTCGGCGTGTCGCGCCTGTTTTCGTGGATTTCGCACCGGCATCCATACTTGCTTCAACCCTACGAAATCTGAACTCTCGCACATACGACGCGCAACACGCCGAATGCACTACGCGGCACGTCTGCGAGGAATCTCCTCCGTGGAAACCTTCAATAGTTTCGGAGTGCCGGAACCATTGACGGACGCCTCATCCACCATCACCTCCGATACGCCAGTCACGCTTGGTAGCTGGAACATCGTGTCCTCCAAGGTTTTTTCGATAATCGATCGAAGGCCTCGGGCGCCCGTGCCCCTGCGAATCGAAGTGGCCGCGATCTGCCGCACCGCCCCCTCAGTGAACGTCAACGTCACCCCGTCAATCGCAAACAACTTCTGATACTGCTTGACCAGTGCGTTCTCCGGTGCGACCAGAATGCGCGCCAAATCATCCTCCGTAAGCTCCTCAAGCACGCTCACCACCGGCAATCTACCGATGAATTCAGGCAATAAACCGAAATCGGCAAGATCGTCGGCCGAAGCCTGGGCAAGCAGCTCACGATTCGGCACCTCATGATCATGCCACGCGGCACCAAATCCGCTTTCACGAGCGCCCAAACGCTGCGCCACAATATCGGCAAGCCCGACAAACGCGCCGCCGCAGATAAACAGAATGTCACGAGTGTCGATCTGCACCGTCTCCATCTCACGATGCTTACGCGAACCCTCCACCGGCACGGATGCCACAGTACCTTCCAAAATCTTCAGCAGAGCCTGCTGCACGCCCTCACCGGACACATCTCGCGTAATAGACGTGTTCTCGCCGCTCTTACGCGCTATCTTGTCGATTTCGTCAATATAGACGATGCCCTGCTGCGCTCGCGCCACATCGCCGTCAGCGGCCTGTATAAGCCGTTGCAGTACGGTTTCCACATCGTCGCCCACATACCCCGCTTCAGTGAGTGTGGTGGCGTCGGCGATGACGAACGGCACATTCATGACCTTCGCCAGCGTCTGCGCAAGATACGTTTTGCCCACGCCGGTCGGCCCCAGCAGCAGGATATTCGATTTGGACACCTGCACGCCGGCCAGTGGATCGTCGCTCGCATGCGCCGCACGATCGCGCAATGCCGCGGATTCGCGCATTTCCATATTGACGCGCTTGTAATGGTTGTATACGGCCACGGAAAGCGTTCTTTTAGCGGATTCCTGCCCGACCACGTAGTTGTCGAGATAGGCGCTGATCTGTGCGGGTTTCGGCAGCTGCAATGTGTTCAGCTGGGCGTCTTTGACACGTTCTTCGGAAATGATGTCGACGCACAGTTCGATGCATTCGTCGCAAATGGCCGCACCTGATCCGGTAACGAGCTTACGTACCTGATTTTCGGTTTTGCCGCAGAACGTGCATCGTGACACTTCATCGTTGTAGCTGACCACTCGTCCCATTCGCACCCCTTTGTTTGCCGTACCTGCCATTGAGCAATCGCCATCATGCAATCATCATTGAAGAACAGCATACCCCTGCCAACGCCCGGCAGGGGTATTGATTTGTGAAGATGCGACTTCAGATGGAACCTCGCATATGCGCCGTTCAGCTACGGTGTTCCAGCACTTCGTCGACAATGCCGTATTCCTTGGCCTCAGGTGCGGTCAGGAAGGTGTCGACCTCGATGTCTTTGCGAATCTTCTCCACATCGCGACCGGTATGCTTGGCCAGCGTGTTCTCAAGCCATTCACGCATACGCAGCATTTCCTTGGCTTGGATTTCGATTTCCGTCGCCTTGCCGAAGCCCTGATCGATGGCCGGCTGATGGATGAGCACGCGCGCGTTCGGCAGCATCAGACGCTTGCCCTTGGCTCCGGCGGCCAGCAGAATGGCGGCTGCGGAAGCGGCCTGTCCAAGGCATACGGTCTGCACATCCGGCTTGATGTACTGCATGGTGTCGTAGATGGCGGTCATAGCCGTCATGGAACCGCCCGGAGAGTTGATGTACATCATCACATCACGGTTCGGATCCTGGCTTTCGAGCACCAGGAGCTGAGCCATAATGTCATCGGCGGAAGTGTCGTCGACCTGCACGCCCATGAAGATGATGCGGTCTTCGAACAAGCGGGTGTACGGATCCTGCCTTTTGAAACCGTACGGGGTCTTCTCTTCGAACTGCGGCAGAACATAACGGTTCTGCGGCGCGAAAGCGGCTTCGCGGGCTGCTGCAGCCTGGAAACCAACCACTCCGGTCGGTCCTGCGAGACGCTCTGCGCGGGCTACGAATCGGGATTCTTCGCTTGCCATGTTCACTCTCCCTTGGTGGCGTTCATCGTGTCGTGCGTGGAAACGAGCTTATCCACAAAACCGTATTCCAGCGCTTCCTGCGCGGTGAACCAGTGGTCGTACTCGTTGTCGCGGTAGATTTCCTCAACGGTATGGCCGGTCTGTTCGGCAGTCAGCTCGCTCATGGTCTTCTTCATGTCCATGATCAGTTCAGCGTTGATGCGCACGTCGGTGGCGGTGCCGCCGATGCCGCCGGACGGCTGGTGCATCAGCACACGGGCATGCGAGGTCAGGAATCGCTTGCCCTTGGTGCCGGAGCTCAGCAGGAACTGGCCCATGGATGCGCACATGCCCAAGCCGACGGTCGCCACGTCAGGCTCGATAAGCTGCATGGTGTCGTAAATGGCCATGCCTGCGGTGATGGAACCACCCGGGGAATTGATGTACAGCCAAATATCCTTCTTCGGATCTTCAGCTGCCAGCATCAGCATCTGTGCGCAGATGCGATTGGCCATTTCGTCCTTGACTTCCTCGCCCATCCAAATGATGCGGTCTTTCAGCAGACGGTTGAAAATCGGATCGGCGGGTCCGGCCGGCATATCTTCGCCGGCCATGACGGGCAGGGGTGCACTGAGGTTGCTCACCTTGTCTCCTTTTCCTATGTTCTCTATAGTTTCACAGCCTACCGCTTCGAAGCGACGGGTGGTGAAATTGCGCTCACAGTGGAGTCTTCACGCTAGAACAAACCTTACTTGACGATGGTGTTGTATTCGGGAACGCCCATATAGTTGTAGCTCACTTCCACGTTTTTGGCCGATGCCGCGGTCACGTTGGTATACCACAAAGGAATCACCGGCAAATCCTTCAGCAACACACGTTCGCTCTGCCGATACAGGCTCACGGCCTTGTCCAAATCGGTCTCCGCAGCAGCCTGGTCAATCAGCGCATCAAATTCGTCGCTCTTGTAATCACCGTTGTTCAAACCCTTGCCGTCCGCTGCCGATGAGTCGTATGCCTGCACCAGATAGCCTTCCGGATGCGGATAATCGGATTGCATGCCCGATTTGAATGCCGCGTCGATGGTGCGCTCCTGAATGGCGCTGCGCAGTTCCTTGGACGTGGCGAACGGATAGCTTTCCGCATCGATGCCAAGCGCGTTGCGAATGGAATTGGCCGCAGCCTCCACCCACTCCTTATCGGTGCCATCGGCGCTGTATGCGATGCGGAACGTGCCGCTCCATGGCGAAATCGCATCCGCCTTCGCCCACAATTCCTTGGCTTTCGTCTCATCGTACGTAAGCACGCCATCAGCGTCAAGATCGGTATCGTATCCCTTGATCACCGGCGCAAGGAAATCGGTGGCGGGCGTCACGGTACCGCCGAAAATCGAGCCAGCGATGTTCTTACGATCGATGGCATGCGCGATGGCCTGACGGCGATACTTGCCTTCCTCACCTTGGAAATGCTTGAGATTCTGCGAAATCGTAAATGCTGAGAACGACGGACCGGGCTTACTGACGGCGGTGATGTTCTTTTCGTTCTGATAGGTTTTCAACGCGGAAGTCGGAATGGCATCAAGCACGTCAAGATTGTCTGCCAGCAGATCCGAATAGGCCGCGTCAAGACTTTGATACACCTTGAAATCGATGCCTGCGTTCTTGACTTCGCGCGGCCCCTTGTAGGAGTCGTCTTTTTCAAGAATGATTTCTTCGCCGCTTTTGTACGCCTTCAGCTTGTACGGACCGTTGCCAATCGGCTTTTGCCCGTATTCCTTGGGATTCTTGATGACTTCGGATGGCATCGGCAGAAACGCGATATCTCCGATTTTGTACAGGAACGCCGAATTCGACGCTTTGAGCTTGACCTTCAGCGTAGTGTCGTCGACCACGGTAAGGCCTGACAATTGCGCGGTTTTGGAACCACTTGCATCCTGCAGCTCATCATAGCCCTGAATATCTTCGAAAATGGAGGCTCCGACCTGTCCATTGGCAGCATTGGCCGCGAACGACCAGCTTTTCGCGTACGTGTCGGCGGTGATCTTCTCACCATTGGAGAACGCCAGATTCGGTTTAAGTGCGATGGTGTATTCGGAAGCGTCGTCATTCGGCGTGATCGATTCGGCCTCGACCAACGTCTCATTACCTTCCGCATCGAAAGTGACCAGGCCGTCATACAGCTGGCTGACGATTTTCCAACCGGCCATATCGCTGGTGTCACTTGGCAGCAAGCCATTCGATGGTTCCGTGATATTGACGCTGACCACCTTATCGGCACTGGTGACTTCCTGCTGGGAATCCTTCGCCTCCACGGATCCACAGCCCGCAAGCAGCGCAACTATGGAAAGCGCCGCCGTAATCGGCTTGAGCAGACCGGTAGTGATGCCGCTATACGGGTGCTGTAGTCTCATTGCTGTCCTCTCAATAACACGGTAGAGACAGCATAGCAAGCCGATATTCCTTGACGGAACGCTTTCCTCACTTTACGCTACAGGCTTTTTCTATAGCCTGCTATTACGTTTCGCACCAATACGGAACGCCGCAATCAAGCAACAGATGGCAATGGCCACGATACCAATCATGGTAGCGAACGTCCAGCTGCCACCGACAGCCGTAGCGTGACGGAACGTGGCACCCCCCTCTTCGCCTGCGCCAGCCTGAGCCACCGACAGAATCGTGGAGAACAGCGCGGTGCCTGCCGCGCCGCCGAACTGCAGGCAGGTGTTGAACACGGCATTGCCGTCCGGCATGAACTGAGGTGCGATGTTACGCAACGCATTGGTCATGATATTGGAAAAACCAAGCGAATAACCAAATCCGAAAATGAAGTAGAAACCGGCAAGCGTGACGGGTGTCAGTCGCATGGAAAATACCAGCAGCAGAATCGGCCCACAAATCGCGGCGAAAAACGCGCCGAGAATCGGACGCACCGGTCCGAAACGGTCGTACAGCATACCTCCCACCGGTGCGAAAAACGCGCCGATCAGCGCACCCGGCAGCACCAACGCGCCGGACAGGAACGCGCTGGTTCCCAACGAAAGCTGCGCCACATTGGTGATCACATAACCGAAACCGATGCCGACGATCGGCAGCAGCATGTAGGCGATCAAATGCAACAACACCATCGGGTCACGCAGCCAGCCCAAACGGATCAGCGGCGAGAACGAACGCTTCGACGACCAGCCGAAAAACAGCAATGCCCCCAATCCAACGATCAGACTCACCACGGCGAACACTGCCGACACCGTGGCGCTGCCGCCGGAAACCGCGGCGCTGACGGCCACTCCAGCTTGGTTCAGGAACATCACCAATCCGCACAATGCAAGCACAATCGACACGAACTGCAACGAATTGAGACGTGCCTCTTCCGTCGGGCGATGCTGTTCGACGCATTTTAAACCGACCGGCAACGAGACCAGCAGAATGATCGGAATGACAATCACGAAAATCGCACGCCATGGCAGAATGCTCGACACCGCGCCACCAACGGTCGGACCAATTGCCGGAGCGACGGTAATGACCAGCGAACCGACGCCCATCAAACGACCGACTTTGCTCTTTGGCGACTGTTCAAGAATGATGTTGATCATCAACGGCGTGGCCACACCGGAACCCATGCCTTGAATCACACGGGCAATGAGAATGACCGGGAACGCATGACCGACGATCATGATCAACGAGCCAAGCACCGCGAGCGACACCGCGGCAAGGAACAGCGTGCGGTGCTTGAACCGACGGTTAAGATACGACGACAACGGCATGGTTGCGGCGACCACCAGCAGGTAGATGGTGGTGATCCACTGCACGGTTGCGGTGTCGACGTTGAATTCCCGCATGAGTTGCGGGAAAAGCACCGTTATCACGGTTTCGGTGAGAATGCCGATGAAGGCGAGGGAGCCGACCGCCACAATCGCTCCGATGAGTTTGCCGGGGATGCGTTCGTCTGAAATCGCCGCTTCCTGAGTTCCGGCGTTTGTCGTAATCGCCTGCGATTCAGTGGCTGCAGTTGTTGTAGTAATGTTCCGTTCTTCCATAATTCCTTATCCGCGCACTTTTTCCTACGGCCCTGTGCGATGCCGTCTATGATTCATTCGTATGAAAACCACTGTGTAGTGTAATGGAAGCCCTGACCTAGATGGGAACGGCATGCGTAAGGCTGGACGTACCATTTCGGCACGTCCAGCCTTACGCAAAGGGAATCAGAAACAAATGGTATGAACTGGAGCCGTTCCTCCTATTCTTTCTTGTTGAAGGCGGTGACCGCACGCTGCAGCACCACGAAGATCAGGATCATCAGGCCGACCACGATGGTGGTCCATTCGGCCGGCACGCCGAAGTCGGAGGTCAGCGGGTCGATGGTGGAACGGACCAGAGCGCCGATGACGGAACCGAGCACGTAGCCGAAGCCGCCGGTGACGATGGTGCCGCCGATGACCACGGAGGCCACAGCATCAAGTTCCCAGCCGACGCCGACCGTGTTGATGGAAGAGCGGATGTTGGCCGTGTACACGATGGAGGCGATGGAGGCCAGTGTGGCGGAGGTCAGGTAGATGACGTACTGCGTGCGCTTGACCGGCAAGCCCATGAGTTCCGCGGAGGAGCGCGAGCCGCCGATGGCGTAGATGGTGCGTCCGGTGCGTGTATGGTGCAGCAGGATGTACCCGAAGATAACCACGAGCGCCGCAATGATCACACCGACATTGATGTACAGATCTTGGGAGATCTTCGGATTGTCGATGATGGTGATCTTCTGCGAAATGAAATCGAAGTTGTTATTTTCGGGGAAGGTCTGCGCCTTGGTCGAAATGATGGATGCGATGCCTCGCGCCAGGAACATCGAAGCCAGCGACGCGATGAACGGCTGCATGTTGAATTCTTCGATCAGGGTGCCGGTCAATAGGCCGAACGCCACGCCGATGAGAATCATGACGACCATGGCGAGCGGAGCCGCGACGCCTGCGTTGGTGAGTTTCACACCGACGACCGCGGTGATGGCGACGATGGCGCCAACCGACAGATCGATGCCGCCAGTCAATACCGGAAGCGTCATAGCCACGGCCAGAATAATCAGGTAGGCATGGTCGATGAACAGGGACGACACGAATCCAAGACGCAGGTAGGTGCCGAACAGCGCCTGACCCATGATGATCATCAGAATGAAGATCACCACTGCTGCGATGGTTGGAATCATCTGAGCGTCAAGACGACGCCGAGTCGGTTTCACGGTCTTCTTGACCTGAGTAGCTGTTGCAGAAGTCATGCTGCCACCGCCTTAGTTTGCGTCTTCAGCGCGCACTTACGTTTTATTTCCGCGCCAAGGTTATGAATCTTCGGAGCCTGCATCACGCAGATCACGATCACCACGACGGCGAAGAATGCCGGTGTTGCGGCGGAATCGATACCGAGGGTGATGATGGTCTTGCGGATCATGGCGATGATCACCGCGCCAAGCGCGCTGCCAGCCAGGGAGAACTTGCCGCCAAGCAGCGAGGTTCCGCCGATAACGACTGCGAGGATGGCATACATTTCAAGATCCTGCCCGGTCTTGACCACGTCGACGCGCATCACGGATGCGGTGGCGAACAGGCCTGCCACGGCTGCCAGAAGACCGGAAATCGCGTATACGAGGAAGAGGATCTTCTTCGGCTTGATGCCGGTCATGCGGGAGGCTTCCGGATTGATGCCGACGGATTCGACCATCATGCCCATGGCCGTTTTGCGGCACAGCAGGCCAATCAGCGCGACAATGACCAATGCGATGACGAAATTGGCGGGAATGCCCAGAATGAAGCCGTTGGCCATCCATTTCAGCGGCGCGCCGCCTGCAACGGAGCTGGCATCAGTGTTCTGGCCGGAAGTGATGACCTTGGCCAATCCTCGACCTGCGAGCATCATGATCAGCGTGGTGATGAACGGCTGCAGTCCCAGAATGGAAACCAATGCGCCGTTGATGCAGCCGACACCGAGGCCGATGAGCAGTGCGAGGAAAATCGCCAGCCACACGTTAACGCCGGAAGTCAGCATCTGCATGGCCGCCGCACCGGCAACCGCCATAACGGAACCTACGGAAAGGTCGATGCCTGCAGTGGAGATCACCAATGTCATGCCGGTGGCGATCATGAGATAACGCGCCGATTCCTGCAGCATGGTGATCAGCGGTCCCGAAAGACCTCCGGTGTTCTTATTCCAGCTCAACGAGAGGAATTGGTGATCGGAGATGGTGCAGATGACGATCAGCACAATCAGTGCGACCACAGACCATGTGAGGTTTGACGACAGCAGCTTCTTGACGAGGGAATCGCCGTCCTGCTTTGTTTTCTTGTCGCTCATCATGCCTCCTTTCCTGTATTGACGTTCGTGTTCGCGATGGTTTGGACGATGGTTTCCTGGGAAACCGTGTTGTCATTGACGAGTTCGGCGATCTTGTGGCGATCCTTCAGCACTTCGATGTCGTCAGAAAGCCTGACCACCTCTTCCATTTCGGACGAGATGAACACCACACCCATGCCCTGAGCGGCAAGATCAAGCACCACCTGCTGGATTTCCGCCTTGGCGCCGATATCGATGCCTCGCGTCGGCTCGTCCAGAATGAGCAGGTCGGGATGCGTGGCCAGCCAACGTGCGATCAGCACCTTCTGCTGGTTGCCGCCGGACAGGTTCTTGATGAGCTTGTTCGGATCGTTCGGACGAACGTTCAGCTCCTTCATGTACTTGTCGACGATCTCGTCGGCTTCCTTCTTCGGAATCGGCTTGAACATGCCTCTCGTCGCCTGCAAGGCGATCAGAATGTTCTCGCGGACCGTCAGATCGCCAATAATGCCTTCGTCTCGACGGTTCTCCGTGGAGTATGCGATCTTGTTGCGCAATGCCGTGTACGGATCGGAGATACTGGTCTTCTTGCCTTTGAGCTCGTACGTACCGGAATCCGGCTTGTCCGCACCGTACAGCAGTCGGCCGAGTTCGGTTCGTCCGGATCCCAACAGGCCTGCGAAGCCGACAACCTGGCCTGGGTAGATATCTAGGTCCGTAGGATTGATGGTGCCTTTCAGACCAAGCTGCTTGACGGAGACGATGGGCTGTTCACCTTCAGTCACGTCACGATGCGCCTTCTTGGCGCCGATCTGGCTCAGCTCGTCCGCGCTCTTGCCGATCATCATGCCGATGAGCTCGTCACGCGGAGTGTCCTTGGTCATGACTTCTTTGATGAACTTACCGTTGCGGAGCACGGTCAGGCGATCGGTGATCTCGTAAATCTGGTCAAGGAAGTGGGACACGAACAGGATCGCCACACCCGAATCACGAATCTTGCGCATGATCTTGAACAGATCCTGCACTTCGTTGGCGTCAAGCGATGACGTCGGTTCGTCAAGAATCAGCACCTTGGCATCGATCACCATGGCTCGGGCGATGGCGACCAGCTGCTGCATGGCGATGGAAATGGAGCTCAACGGTGCTCTCGGATCAAGATGATCCAGACCCATCTGGGCGAGGAATTTCTTCGATTCCTCATAGGTTTTCTTCCAGTTGATGCCCAGCGTCCCTCGCACCTCATGACCAAGCATGACGTTTTCGCCGATGCTGAGATTGGTGCACAGGTTAACTTCCTGATACACGGTGGCGATGCCCGCGTTCTGCGCATCACCGGTACCGGTGAAGGTTTGCGGCTTGCCTTCCACTTCAATGGAACCCGCGTTGATCCTGTACACGCCGGTAAGCGCTTTGATCATCGTCGATTTTCCAGCGCCGTTCTCGCCCATGAGAGCGTGGACTTCACCTGGATACAGACGCAGGTCGACGCCGTCCAGGGCCTTGACGCCCGGGAACTCGATCGTGATACCTTTCATCACGACGATTGGTTGCTTATCTACCATGTCTTCGCCTTACGAAATTGTTATCGTTTTGTGATATTTGCCCAAGATGGAACGAACGGTGCATCGCGCTATGCGGTGCACCGTTCTTGGGCTATGTGAAAAGGAGAGATGCTATTCGGAAAGTTATCTGATCGGATCAGTACGCACGGGTACCGGCATCCAAGGCTTCCTTGGCGCTGTCTGCATCGAAGGTCTTGGATTCGATCTCGATATCGGATTCAACAGACTTGCCATCCAGATAATCCTTGACGGCGTTGGCGGTTTCCTTACCGAAGATCGGGTTGTACTCGATGACGTAGGAAAGATCGCCGTCGACCAGAGACTGCAGAGCGGCCTTGGTGCCATCGATGGTGATGATCTTGACCTTGCCCTTCAGACCAGCGGCATCAACGGCCTGTGCCGCGCCGAGACCCATCTCATCGTTCTGGGCGAAGATGAACTGCGGATTGTCGGACTTGTACTTGTCGAGCAGACCTGCTGTCACGGTCTTTGCCTCATCGGTGGACCAGTTGGCGGACTGGGACTCAAGCACCTTGATATTGCTTGCTGCCTTGTTATCCCAACCGGTGCCACGATCGGTCACCACGGACAGGCCTGCCGGTCCTTCCAGAATGAAGCCGTTGGCGCCATCTGGGAAGCTCTTGTTGACGAATTCAGCGGCCTGCTCGCCGGCCCAGACATTGGACGGGCCGATGTGCGAGACGACTGCCTTCTTTGCCGCATCGCTCTTGATATCGATGTTGCGGTCGACGGTGAAGACCGGGATTTCAGCTTCCGCCGCGTTCTCCAAGCAGTCATCCCAACCGGAATCGTTGGTTGCGGATAGCACGATCGCGTCGACTTCGTCGTTGACGAACTTGTTGAATGCCTGAATCTGCTTCTGCTGATCGTTGTTCTGCGTCGGGGAGTACACCAGATCGAATCCGGCATCCTCGAATGCCTTCTTCAGATCGTTCTCGTTGGCCGTACGGAAGCCGCCTTCCGGACCGACTGCCACGAAACCGATGGTCTTCTTATCGCTCTTGCTGGAGCTGGAATCGCCATCGGAGCTGCCGCCACCGCAGGCCGCCATGCTGGCCATAGCTGCCGCCGAAGCACAAATCGCAATAGCTTTCTTCCAATTCTTCATGAAAACTCCTCCTCGAGTATTTCTATTGATGGGCTTCCTTGCCATCAGTGTTTTCAGTATCGTTCGAACAATCCAAGGTCTCAATCCATAGCAATAACGTTTCGATAACAAGTCAATAACGAAACGATAACAATGGCGGAATTACAACTTTTTCACTATTGCACAGATAACGACGTAACTTGGGAATCAGCAATCGTCCATGCACCATCCAACGATCCGTCGACCGTTCTCGCCACTCCGAGATGGTCGAGTACGACAAGCCTGCGATATGTGCCGACTTCTCCTGTGGCCATATCGACCGCACCATTGTCGGGTAGCGCCTGACTCGTTTCAGGACCAGGCACCATCTGACGTCGTCCGATCTGCGCACGCCCCCGCTCGTATTGCGTGGCATAGAGAAAAGTGACGTCGTTATAGAACGTCATCATCGACACATTGGACTGTGTGGAAACCAAAGCGAACGCTTGGGACAGCCCAGCCACGGAGCCATCATGGTCCCGGCATATCCCGATGATGGCCACACCCGACTGCGCTCCCCCATCCGATTCGATGGAGAATGCGATACGGTCCCCCTCAGGGGAAAGCCTCATGGAATGGAGCGTTTGTGCTGATACGAGGCCGGGAACGTCAAGGGTGAGAACCGTGCCGTCATCATCGACCATGATGTGCTTGCCAGATGTGTCGATGCCCCAAATCTCGGAGTCGTTTCCTTTGCAGATGGTTTTCATCATGCGTCCTGAAAACATCAATGCATGGGTGGAACCGTCCTCTGCGAGCCTTTTCACATATCCGTCACGACCAAGCACGGCTCCGCCCTGTTCTGAGAAAACGAAGCTTCGCACGTCCGAAAGATCCGTTTGCGCCACACGAATGGCGCTGTAGGATTTCAACGAAATGATATTGCCGACGCTCAACGTATACATGGGATTCAGCGGAGTCTGCGCATCAAGAGACGACGAATCATCGGCATGCGAATAGTCATGGTTTCCAGACATCACCTTGATTTCCGTCTCGGCGCTGCCGTCCCCCAACGATAGGCGAATCTGCCTGACCAAAATGCCACGTTCGGCATCCGTCATTCGTTCCATCGCCGATGAGAGACTCATTTCCATCACCGAATCGCGCATCTGCACACCGTCGGGCTGCAACACGATCCGCTTGGTATTGGTGTCGCTTACCGCGCCTTCCAGCCATGCCGCATTTCCGGCAAGCAGTTCCTGCACGGCGCGCGTCCGCCAATCCCTCCAGCAAAGCCAACGAACATCGGGGATCAGTTCTTTTTCGGAAGAGCCCAACTGATATAGCGAAACCTGACGGTACACCTGCTCGAAATCGTAGGAGCTGATCATCACGCCTGTCGGCAGTTTGCTGATCCGCCATTGGCCACGCACTTTGGAGAGGGAGAAATCGTAGGTTTTTGCCCCTCCGCTCGCCACCGCCGTATACACGCCATGCGCATCCAGTTCCCCTTGTATCTGGAGGCTGACGCTCACCACGGTTTTCTGCCCGCCTTGCCCTGACTCCACCGTGCTGGCCTTACGCACGAATTTCGGCACGTCGGCATATACCGTAGTCCGGTTATCGGCATTCCACCTTGATGCGGCACCATCGGTAAGGAACTGCTTGCCCGTGGCGAACCCGTCACTCTGCACTCCCGCAGGCATGACGTCGAAAAATCCTTTGACGATGGCTTCCGGCTGCGCGTCATCGGCCGGCCCGTCGGGAGACGTGAACACTCTTCTTGTGCTTTGTTCCTCCGGGGTCATGGTCTGCACCGGACCATCTTCAGGAAGTCCCAATATGCTCGAGCATCCGGCCAGATGCATCATGGAGCATCCCAGCAATACCACTAATGAGACCGCGGCAATCACACGACGAATGTTTTTCGCAGTCATCACAGCCCCTCCACCATGGGTTTATTGGTCAGATAGTCCACGAATCCGTTATCGGCAACGCCAAAGCCTCCGACCACCCGCATATCGTCGCCATCGGTCGCGAATCGAATCGGAGCGTTGTTCATACCGCAATCGACATCGTCCGGATTGCGAGGCAACGTCACCAAAAACCATGTTCCTTCATCCAGCCGCGATCGCACCGCAACATCACCATGATGCAGTTTCGTGTCAGCCAGTACGATGGACATGCCCAAACCGGTTCCTCCGGTAGTGCGCGCTCTGGAAGGATCCGCCCTCCAGAACCGGTCGAACATTCTGGAACACTGTTCCGAGGTCATGCCAACGCCGTAATCGCGCACGCTGATTACTACCATTCGCTGATTGGCGGCAAGACGGACCTCAACCGGCTTGCCCTCCGCGAAATCGATGGCATTAGCGAGAAGATTGCGTACGACACGGCTTATACGACGCGTATCGATTCTCACAAGCACTTCCACGTTGGGCATATGCACATCCAGTGGCACATGTTTGGTCTGGGCGATGGCGGAAATCGCTTCAACCGACTGTTCGATGGGCTCGCGTATATCGGCCTCCACCAAATCAAGCGCCGCATACCCGGCGTCGAAACGCGAAATCTCCAACAAATCGGCGAGCATTTCCTGAAATCTGCGGATCTGGCCATCCAGCAATTCCACCGTTCTCTTTGTGGTGGCATCGTATTCGTCTTTGTGCATCGACAGCATGTCGGCGGCCATACGCATGGTCGTCACCGGTGTTCTCAATTCATGGCTGACGTCCGAAACGAAGCTGCGTTGCATATCCCCGGCTTTTTCCAGCTCTTCGATCTGATTCTCCAACGATTCGGCCATTTCATTGAACGATTTCTGCAGCACGCCTATCTCATCGGCCCTGTCCACCGCCACGCGGGCGTCGAAAGTTCCCGATGCCATGATTTCCGTAGCCAAGGCGACCCGCCGTACCGGAGTGATAACCGAACGCATGACCAGAAAAATGATCATCCCGATCAACACGCTCAACGCCACGCACACCATCAGCATGTTGATCTGGATCTGACTCAGCGCCTGCTGCTGCGATTGGTAGGAGTACAGTGCGAACACTTCCAATGAGCCCATGTTATTCGACGAAATCACCGATCCCAAAACCGCGCCGGGCGTACCTCCGGAAGTTCTCGGAATACGTACCGGCTGATAGTAGATCAATCCGGACGTATCGGCACGCATGCGGTTGCGCATAGATGACGACACCAGATTTGAATATTCCGGCTCCGTCGATACCGGCACGAATCCACGCTCCGCAGAATCCGCTGCATCACGTTCCATCAGGTACACGCCGACCAGATTGCTCGAACCATTGCTTTGCAATTCGGACGCCAGATTGCTCACTAACTGCTGGTATTGGTCCGTTCCAGTTAGATTCGAGGCATTCAGATGCTTCTGGACGCGCACAATCTGCGATGAGAAATCGCTGCGCGAGTCATCCGTCGCCTGCTTCAGCACGGATCCCCTGATGACGTACATGGAAAACAAAGACAGCAACGCGGCCGTCAGCAACACCACCAGCATCGACACGGCCACCGTTCTCGCCTGCAATGATCGGCGCACCTGCTGTCTGTCACGATGCCAGATACACCACACTCGATGGGTTCTCATCAGCATGGTTCGCTTATACCGTCGGGGCTACGAACTTGTATCCGATCCCGCGCACGGTCTGCACGATCCGCGGATTCTCCGGATCGGTCTCCACCTTTATGCGCAGCCGTTGCACATGCACGTTGACCAATCTGGTATCTCCGCCACTTACGTATCCCCAAACACGTTTCAGCAAGTTCGCACGGTTCAGGGCTTCACCCGCGTGAGCCGCCAGCACGTACAGCAATTCAAACTCCGTCGGCGTCAGCTGCAGATCCACACCATCTTTGGTGGCGGTATGCTCAGCCCTATCCATTACGAGCGTGCCGCATTGCAATCGTTCAGTCAGGTCGCCCTCATCCTTGCCTGCAGGCGCGTTTACCTTGGGCATGCGCAGCCGAGCCCTGATTCTGGCCATAAGCTCCACCACCTCGAACGGTTTGGACACATAATCATCCGCCCCCGCTTCCAGGCCTTTCACCACATCGGTGGTGTCGGATTTGGCGGTAAGCATGATGATCGGCGTATTCGAGTTCTGCCGTATGCGTTGCGCCACCTGGACGCCATCCAAACCGGGGAGCATCACATCAAGCAACATCAAATCCGGCTGCAATGTCGGGAACATTTCCACCGCACGCCACCCATCCAAGCAGGTCACGGTTTTAAATCCTTCGCTCTCCAATACGATGGATAGCATCTCGCCCAAAGCCTGATCGTCGTCGACGATCATGATCAATCGTTGATTAGACTCATCCTGCATATTTCGCATTGCTTCGTCATTCCCTTCAACACTGCGTCCAAGTTTGCCCAGACTCGCCCTCCACGTTGAGCACGAACGTATGTTAACGTTCACTAGGTCAGCATTGTACACGGATATGGGTGAACTCGTCAGCGGCGGGAAGAAACGATCAGCCCCTATCACCGTTCTTCTCATGCAGGATTTTGCGAATTTTCTCCAGTCTCGGTTTGATCTCATGCTCGTAGCCGCGATCGTTCGGATGGTAGTATTCCCGCCCTGCCAGCTTGTCCGGCATGTATTGCTGCGGAGCCACGGCTCCCGGCCAATCATGAGCGTACCGATACCCCTCATGATTGCCCCAACTTTTCATCAGGGCGGTCGGCGCATTCCTTAGGTGCAAGGGTACCTGACCGATCAATCCCGCGTCCACATCGGCGAGCGCGCTGTTGATGGCGTTGTAGCTGGCGTTCGACTTCGGAGCGGTGGCAACGGCGAGCGCGGCTTCCGCGAGAATGATGCGCGCCTCGGGCATGCCGATCATGGACACGGCTTGTGCCGCCGCGACGGTGACCTGCAGTATCTGCGGAGCCGCCATACCGACTTCCTCGGAAGCTGCGATCATAATGCGCCGTGCGATGAATCGCGGATCCTCGCCGGCGCGCAACATCCGTGCCAAGTAGTGCATGGTGGCGTCCGGGTCGGATCCACGCATGGATTTGATGAATGCGGAAATCACATCGTAATGGTCGTCGCCGTCTTTGTCATAGCGCACGGTGGCCACGTCCATGACCTGCGATACCACGTCGGGAGTGATGATTGGCCGTTTCGTACCTTTTTTGCGCGCTTGGTCTCCGGTAAGCGCCCCCGCGGCGGCTTCAAGGATCGTCAGTGTTTTTCGCGCGTCGCCTCCGGCCATACGCACGATTTCGTCAACGGCTTCGTCGTTGATTTTGACTTCGTTTTTAAGCCCACGCTCGCTTTCGATGGCCCTGTTGATGAGCGTTTTCAGGTCGTCGGGTTCCAGCGATTCGAGTTTGACGACCACGGATCGGCTTAACAACGGTTTGATGATGGAAAAGCTTGGATTTTCCGTGGTGGCCGCAATGAAAGTGACGTCACGGTTTTCCACGCTTGGCAGCAATGCATCCTGCTGCGATTTGGAGAATCGGTGCACCTCGTCGATGAACAGTACCGTTTCCTTGCCCTCCGCAACAAGACGATCATGGGCGCGTCTGAGTACATCCCGCACGTCCTTGACGCCGGAGGTGACTGCGGAAAGCTCTTCGAAGACTCGACCGGACTGTTTGGCCACAATATAGGCAAGCGTGGTTTTGCCGACTCCGGGAGGTCCAAACAGAATAATGGAGCTCGGCGCGGTCAGCGAGCCTTTAGACGCCGGATTGGCGAGTCTGCGCAGAGGAGAGCCCTGTCCCAGCACCCGCGATTGGCCCACCACTTCGTCCACGCTCGACGGACGCATGCGCACGGCCAGCGGGCGTGTCATATCTTCGGGAGCGTCCATCGCACCAAACAAATCCTCAGTCATAATTTCTACTGTACCGCAACATACGCAATAATTCGAACACACGTTCGACATTTGAGTTCATGCCAGCCGCTAGACTGGCAATCATGGCTGACGATACGAATTACGGTTCTTTGGGCGCCTTGGCGCCGAATTGGAGCGATGGCGAGCGCAACATCGACACGGACGAGATCTACGAGCGCTTTTTCGAGTGGGTGGCGGACGTCAAAGGTGTTGAGCCGTGGCCCCATCAGGAAGAGGCCATCATGGACCTGCTCGCGGGCGATCATGTCATTTTGAACACGCCCACCGGCTCCGGCAAATCACTGGTGGCGTTGGGTATGCATTTCGCTGCGTTGTGCACGGGCCGTCGCTCGTATTACACGGCTCCGATCAAGGCGTTGGTGTCTGAGAAATTCTTTGATTTGGTGGAGGTGTTCGGTCGTGAGAACGTCGGCATGATCACCGGAGACACGCACATCAACGCCGATGCGCCGATCATCTGCTGCACTGCGGAGATTCTTGCGAACCAGGCATTGCGTGAGGGCCGTCATGCCGATGTCGGCTGTGTGGCGATGGACGAATTCCATTATTATGGCGATTCGGAGCGTGGTTGGGCTTGGCAGGTTCCGCTGCTGACATTGCCGAACACGCAGTTTTTGCTGATGAGCGCCACATTGGGCAACGTCGATGCAATCGCCGACAAGTTGGAGGACATGACGGACACGGACGTCGACATCATCGCCGATGCGCCGCGTCCGGTACCGTTGACGTACGAGTACACGCTTGACCCGTTGGAGAAAACCGTCGAACTGGCGTTCGGCAGAGGGGAAACGCCGATCTATGTGGTGCATTTCTCCCAAGACGCCGCATTGGAGACGGCGAACGCCCTGGCGAGCACGGGAGTGTCCAGCAAGGAGCAACGTGCGGCCATTGCGGAGGCGATCAAGGGCACGAAGTTCACCACGGCGTTCGGTAAGATTCTGCAGCGTCTGCTGCGTACCGGCGTGGGTATTCACCATGCAGGCATGCTTCCCCGCTATCGCCGTCTGGTCGAGCAACTCGCCCAGCAGGGTCTTCTTCCGGTGATCTGCGGCACTGACACGTTGGGTGTCGGCATCAACGTGCCCATTCATTCCGTGGTGTTGACCGCATTGACCAAGTTCGATGGCACGAAGATGCGCAAGCTGCGTGCCCGCGAATTCCATCAGATCGCGGGGCGTGCGGGACGTATGGGCTTCGACACGGAGGGCTTGGTCATCGCCGAGGGTCCGGAATTCGAAATCGAGAACGCCAAGGCCCTCGCCAAAGCGGGCAACGACCCGAAGAAGCTCAAGAAAGTCAAGCGCAAGAAGGCGCCTGAGGGCTTCGTCACGTGGAATGAGAACACGTTCGATAAGCTGATCGACGCGGACCCTGAAACTTTGGTGCCGCATATGAAGGTCACGCATTCCATGGTGTTGAACGAAGTGGCGCAGGGCGGCGACGCACGCTACCGCATCGATCGCCTGATCGACGATTCTGCGCAGACTCCGGAACAGAAGGAGCGTCTTCATGATCGTGCCGACGAGATCTTCCAGACCTTGTTCGACACGAATGTGATCGAAACGGAAGACCGCGATGATGGTGGCAAGGACTATTTCATGACCGTCGACATGCCGGATGATTTCGCGCTTGACCAGCCGTTGAGCCCGTTCCTGCTGGCTGCGTTGGAACTGCTTGATCCGGAATCGGAAAGTTACGCGCTTGACGTGATTTCCATGGTGGAAGCCACGTTGGAGGATCCGAAGCAGGTGTTGCGCGCGCAGGAACGTCAAGCCCGCGACGCGGCGATGATCCGCATGAAGGAAGACGGTCTTGACTATGACGAACGTATGGACCGCTTGCAGGAGATCACGTATCCGAAACCATTGGAAGACATGCTTCAGGCTGCGTTCGACGAATACCGTCACGATGTGCCTTGGGCCAATGATTATTGGTTGAGCCCGAAATCGGTGATCCGGGACATGGTCGAAACGGCCTCCGATTTCACCGGTTACATCGCGCGCTACAATATCGCCCGCTCCGAAGGCACGCTGCTGCGCTATCTGTCTGACGCATATCGCGCGCTGGCGCGTACCGTTCCTTTGGAGAAGCGCAACGAACAGTTACGGGACATCATCTCCTGGCTGCGCGTTGTGGTTCGTTCCATCGACTCCTCGCTGGTCGACGAATGGGAGAACGCGGGAGCCGGCACCGACGCTTCCGAAGCCGCCGCGAACCTGGCCGCGCCCGGCGCGAAGCAGGCCGTGGTGGAGGATCGTCGAGGCCTCACCGTGCTCGTGCGCAACGCCATGTTCCGCCGCGTACAGCTCATGGATCTCGACAAACCCGACGAGCTCGGCGCGCTTGACAAAGACTGGGGTTATGGCGTTCACGAATGGGAGGATGCGCTCGACGACTTCTACGATGAGCACGAATACGTCAACACGGATGCGAAGGCCCGTAGCCGCGAACTGTTCATCCTCGACGATTCCAAGGAGAACAGCGAGCACAGTTGGAAGGTGCGTCAGATCATCGACGATTCCGATGGCGACCATGATTGGGCCATCACCGGAACCGTCGATTTGGACACCACACAGTCGAGCGGCGAAGTCGTGTTCTTCGACTACAGCGTTTCCAACTGACGTCGCATCTCGTCGGCGTCGACTTCCAGGGGCGGCCAGATCATGTTCATGTTCTTCAATACGTTACGGAGCAGTTCAGACACAACCGCCCTTGAATACCAACGATTGTCGGCAGGCACCAGGTACCAGGGCGCCTGCTCGGTGCTCGTACGCGCGAACACGTCCTGCCATGCGGCCATGTAGTCGTTCCAACGGGCACGCGCTTCAAGGTCGCTGGGGTCGAACTTCCAATATTTGGTCGGATCCTCCAGCCTGCCGAGGAAATGCTCCTTCTGCTCTTCTTTGCTCACCACAAGGAATATTTTGATGATGGAGCATCCGTCCGCAACCAATTGCGATTCGAATCGGTTGATTTCGTCATATCGCGCCTGCCATACCTCTTCCGGATAGGTTTTGTAAATGCGCGGCATGACGATATCTTCATAGTGCGATCTATCGAAAATGGAGATCCAACCATTCTGCGGCAGTTCCCGTTTGATGCGCCACAAATAATCGTGGTCCTTTTCCTCGCCTTTGGGAGCACCGAAACCGTGATAATGCATGCCCATCGGATCGCCCTGGCTGAATACGTGACGCACGATGCCGCCTTTGCCGGAAGCATCCATGCCCTGCAGAATAATCAACAGACGACGGCGGGAACCTTTCACTCCATTGGCGTACATAAGCCGCTGATATCGTGCGATTTCAGAAGAACTGATCGCAATGAATCGTTCCGCATCATCTTTGTTGCCGTCGAAACCCGGCGTGGAATCGCCATCGATTGCAGCGACCCTCGTATCATGATGGAATCGCAATAACTGACTGGGCGGAAGCGTCCACACGGAACTGAGCAACTCGCTGGCCTTGGCAACATTCGCAAGCCCTTCGGCAACGGAACTGCAGTTCTCCCCCTTCTCAAGCCTGTCCTCAACCTTGTTCAACGTCTTCGCAATGGACGACGTCTTCGCATCCTTGTCTTTGTCTGACATGTCAAGCCTCCTCGCTTGTCCCCTATGATAGACGATGCGGCGATTGAACCGTGGCATCGCCGCACCCAATCGCCGCATCCCGCTTTTCTGACGTTTTGTCTGACTTCTTTCACGCAATAGGGCGCCGATTCCTCGCTCTTTGCAAGAAACCAGCGCCCTATCGGTCTTCTCAGATCAAATGACGTCACTGCTTGGGCTTATCACCCTTTGATTTGTCTGACTTCGGCTTGTCGAATCTCAGCTTGTCCTGCTTGGACGTATCTTTGATCGGCCTGCCGTTCTTATCGAACTCGACTTGGCTTTCCGGATGCGTCTCATCGAATCCCTGAACATAGCGGGTCTGACGCCAATGGCGAATCGACGCGTTGGAACCACGATGGTGCACATGGTACAGGCGCTGGGCACCGCCAAGCGGCACACCTTCCCTAGCCACGGCGATCTGGTTCACGTTCGACGGATCCATAATGGCGATCGGAGCGACCGGTTCCGGTTCGGCAGGTGCCGCAGTGTGCTTCTGCATGCGTTCCGGCAGCCATTCCGCAAGACGGCTCAGCAGCCAGCATGCGATGAAGTAGATGACGGCAGCCACAACCAATGTCTGCAGAATATTGAAGTACATCGAACCAAGTCGACGCGATTCCTGCAGCAAATCGGTGTACATGATGATCGAGCCGAGAGCGGTATCCTTCAGTACCACCACCAACTGCGTCACGGCGGCAGGAAGCATGGCGTAGATGGCCTGTGGCACTTCGATTTCCATCAGCGACTGCGTGCGGGTCAAGCCCAAGGCGAGCGACGCCTCACGCTGGCCGTTCGGCAGGTTGCCGACACCGGAACGAACCAGCTCGGCCACCACGGAACCGTTGTAGATCACCAATGCGAGCACCACAGCCCAGTATGCGGGGCTTGACATGCCTGCGAAAGCGAACCAACGCCAGAAGAAGATCATGAGCAGCAGCACAGGGACCGCACGTGCGAACTCAACGATGGCGCCGGAAACCGCACGAATCACGATATTCGGCAGCAGACGGCCGATACCGAAAATCAGACCGAACAGCACTGCGCCGATCACTGCCAACACGGAAGCTCGAATCGTGGCCCACAATCCGGGCAGATAGAAATCGGTCCATGCTTCAGCGTCAAGCGCCGGCTTCCACAACTCCCAGCTCAGCTGGTTCTCGCCATCCGGCGGATTGTGAAGCCTCATGAGAATGAGCACAACTACGATTGCAAAGACAATGCCGGCAATCCAGTTGACGATACGAATGGTTTTACGGGTCTTAGGACCGGGCTGGTCGAACAGCACCGCGCTTTCATCGCTTGCCATGGTGCGTCACCTCCTCACCGCGAGCTTGTTGGACAGATACGTGGTCAGCATGCCGATCGGAATGATCAGAATCACATAACCGAATGCGAAGATCAGGAAGATCGGAACAATCACGTCGGAACGGTATTCGATCATTTCGCTCATCAACGACGAGGTTTCGGTGGCGACGGAAGCCGCGGCCGCAACCGTGGAATTCTTCAGCAATGCGATCAACGTGTTGCCCAGCGGTGCCACGGAGCCACGGAACGCCTGAGGCAGAATGATCTGGGTGGCGGACTGCATGAAGTTCAATCCCAGCGCACGGCAGGCTTCAGCCTGGCCAAGCGGCACGGTGTTGATGCCGGATCGCAGCGATTCGCACACGAAGGCCGCCGTATACAGGCTCAAACCGGTGACGGCAAGCCAGAAGAAGTTGGTGGCGAACGTGTCGGAGAAGCTGAGCTTCAGCTGCGCGTAGGCACCCAGCACCATGAACACCATGATGATGGTCAACGGCAGGTTCTTGAACAGCTCGACGTAAGCACCCGAGACCATACGCAGCGACGCGACCGGCGAGATGCGCATCATCACGAGGATGACGCCAAGAATCGTGGAGAACAACGCCGACCACAGGGTCAGTTCAATGTTCACCAAGAACGCAGCCGGCACATTGTACTGGCTGAACAATGAGATGAACGCTTCCATTATCTCTCCCCCTCAGTCGGCTCCGGCGGATTGTACTTCGCGTTCGGCGTGTATGCGGTGCCCTTCGTGTTGTCGGAAATGGCACGCTGCCAAGAACCATCCTGGATCATATCGGCGATGGCGTTGTTGATCTGGGTGGCCAGCTTCGTATCGCCCTTCTTGATGCCGACGCCGTAATACTCCTGGGTGAACGGCTTGCCGACCACGCGCAGACGGCCGCGGGACGCGGAGGCAAGACCAGCCAAAATAATGTCGTCGGTGGTCACCGCATCAACAATGCCAGAGAACAGTGCGGTAGCGCACTCCGCGTAACCAGGCTGCTCCATGAGCTGCACTTCGTTGGCGAACTTCTCCTTGACGGTGACCGCGGAAGTGGAACCGGTTACGGAGCACAAACGCTTGCCGTTCAGATCCTCAGGTCCCTTGATGGAGGTTTCGTCCTTACGCACGAGCAGATCCTGACCCGCAACGAAGTACGGTCCAGCGAAGGAGACAACCTTCTTACGTTCGTCGGTGATGGAATACGTGGCGACGATGAAATCGACATCGCCATTCTGCAGCATGGCCTCACGCTGCTTCGACGGTGCCTCCTTCCATACGATCTGGTCTTCGGAATAGCCGAGTTTCTTGGCGATGTACTTGGCCACATCCACATCGAAGCCGACATAGGTGCCGGACTTCTTGAATCCCAAACCAGGCTGGTCGAACTTGATACCGACGCGAATCTTGCCATCGGCGTCGTCCGCGCCACAGGCGGACACTGCGAACACGCATGCGCATGCGCAGAAGGTCGCTATAACCCTGCGTAGCATACGCTTCGCCCTCATAGAAAGTCTCATATCGAAAATCCTTCTTCTGTCTTATTCCCGTCAGTCATTTCAGTGGGTGAGAATCTTCGACAGGAAGTCCTTGGCACGATCGGTCTTCGGATTTTCAAAGAAGTCCTCCGGCGTGCTCTGCTCAAGAATCTGGCCGTCGGACATGAACACGACCTTGTCGGCCACCTTGCGCGCGAAGCCCATTTCGTGGGTCACGCACAGCATGGTCATGCCTTCGTGAGCCAGCTCCACCATGACGTCAAGCACTTCATTGACCATTTCCGGATCAAGTGCGGACGTCGGTTCGTCGAACAACATGACCTTCGGCTGCATGGCAAGCGCTCGGGCGATGGCGACACGCTGCTGCTGACCGCCGGAAAGCTGCGATGGCATCTTGGAAGCCTGCGAAGCCACTCCCACTCGGGAGAGCAGGTCCATGGCGAGATCCTCGGCCGCCTTCTTATCCATGTGGCGCACCTTGATCGGCGCAAGCGTCACATTCTCAAGAATGGTCTTGTTGGCGAACAGGTTGAACGACTGGAACACCATGCCGACCTCGGCACGCAGGCTGGCGAGCTCCTTGCCTTCCTGGGGCAATGGCTTGCCATCAATGCGAATATCACCGGAATCAATGGTTTCCAAACGGTTGATGGTGCGGCACATCGTGGACTTGCCGGAACCGGATGGACCGACGATGACCAGCACCTCGCCCTTCTTGACGGTGAGGTTGATGTCCTTGAGCACATGCAAGTCACCGTAGTGCTTTTCAACGTGGGTCAATTCGACCAGCGGGCGGTCGCTGTCTTCCGTACCCGGCATGATCGGGCGCGTCTCTTGCGTTTCTTTGATATCTGTCATACGGATAGTATATGAAAGCCATGTTTCCGCGGCCGTCACCACCCCCTGACGTGCTCGAAATATGAGACAACGTTGTCCCAAAATGCATCATAGCGCGTTATCGACCGCAATACCGATATCTTGAGCGCCGTACGTGGCAGCTACCACCATCGTGGCAATTCGATAGCCAGCACCGCTATTACGAACAATACAACCACCGCACCGAACACCACTCGTTCGGGCACCTTGGATTTGAAACCATCCACAACGCGACGCCATGTATCACCAATGCTCATGCATACCAACGTAGGAACGCCAAGCAACGAGAAAGAGCCGAACAGGCGAACGCAAGATGAATTTCACCCTACATTCGCCTGTCTTTTACATGCAGATTCGTATGACCATCCGTCACACGATCGCAGCATTTCATCCGCGATCAGCGATTAAGCAATCGCCGGGGCCAAGAGAGCACTCAGAGCACTTTGGAAAGGAACGTCTTCAATCGTTCGCTCTTTGGATGGTTGAAGATCTCGTCCGGAGTGCCTTCCTCCTCGATCACGCCGGCGTCGGTGAAGATCACGCGGGTGGCCACTTCGCGGGCGAAACCCATCTCGTGGG
Source organism: Bifidobacterium sp. MSK.13.1 (assembly GCF_019131435.1). NCBI lineage: Bacteria > Bacillati > Actinomycetota > Actinomycetes > Bifidobacteriales > Bifidobacteriaceae > Bifidobacterium > Bifidobacterium sp. MSK.13.1. The sequence goes on from NZ_JAHOMM010000003.1 coordinate 57,512, forward strand.
TCACCAGCACCATGGTCATGCCGTCTTCGGCCAGCTCACGAATGACTTCGAGCACATCACCGACCATCTCCGGGTCAAGCGCCGACGTGGCCTCGTCGAACAGCATGACCTTCGGACGCATGGCCAAGGATCGTGCGATGGCAACACGCTGCTTTTGACCGCCAGACAACGAGCGAGGCATGACATCGGCCTTTTCGGCCAATCCCACGGTTTTCAGCAATGCCATCGCATGTTCACGCGCCTGCTCGTCGGTTTCCTTGTGCACCAGTTTCGGCGCAAGCGTGATGTTGTCAATCACGCTCATGTTGTTGAACAGGTTGAAATGCTGGAACACCATGCCAACCTGCTCTCGAACCTGGTCGATGTTCACATGCGGATCACCCAGATCATGACCGTTGACCACGATCTGGCCGCTGGATGCCTGTTCAAGTCCGTTCAGGCAACGCAACATGGTGGATTTGCCGGCACCAGACGGTCCGATGATACAGATCACCTCGCCCTTGCGTACCGTAAGATCGACGCCTTTGATGACTTCCATATGACCATAGTTTTTATGCAGATTCTTGACGTCGATGATCACTTCGCCATCATTGTTGCCGTGATTGCAGTTCTCGCTCATCGATTCACCTTCCTGTCAACGATATTGGCCAGCCATGTGAGGATGGTGATGGCCACGAAGTACATCACACCGACGATCAGCAACGTTTCGGTGACGCGGAAGTTCGCCGCATACAATTGCTGCGCCTGATACAGCAATTCACCAAAGCCGATGGCCAGCAGCAGCGAGGAATCTTTGATCATAATGACCAGCTGGTTGATGATCGACGGCATGGCGATTGCAGTGGCCTGAGGCATGATCACGCGCGCCATGGCCTGATGATGGTTGAGGCCAAGCGATCGTGCTCCCTCCATCTGACCAGAGTCAACGGACTGCACGGCGCCACGCACGATCTCCGCCAGATATGCGCCGGAATTGAGCGACAACGTCAACGCACCTGCAACCCAAATGTTCACACTGTGTCCGATAAGCTGCGGCACACCGAAATAGAAGAAGAACGCCCACACCAGAATCGGAGTGCCGCGGAACACTGCGATATAAACCTTGGACACGCCTCTCAGAATCTTGTTCTCCGATACTTTCATCAAGCCGAAAGCAACACCCAACGCCAGTGCGATCACAAACGACAGCAACGTGATCAACAGCGTGTTCTTCAGACCAGTCAGCAAAGCCGGCATCGACTGTTTGACCAGACCAAAGAAACCGACCTTCTTCTGCGCCTCACCGTCGGCACCGTTGTCGGTGACCTTGCCGGAAATCGCCTCGACCTGTTCCTTCGCGCCATCGGCACCCAAATACTGTGCGACAATCGTCTCATACTCGCCCGAAGCGATGAGCTTGTTCAGACCATCGTCGATGGCGGCCAGCAGATCGGCGTTCTTGCCTTTGTTCACGGCCATGCCGTATTCACCATGCGGCACCTTCGGAGTCACGATCTTCAAACCGTTGTTTTGGGAAACACCGTAGGCAAGCACCGGATAGTCGTCAAACACGGCATCCGCATTGCCGGATTTGACCATCTCATACATGGTTGATGACTGGTCCACGGAAGTCACGGTATAGCCGTATTCGCTTGCATGCTGTTTGGCGTAGGATTCGCCTTCCGATCCGGTTTTCGCGACAACGGTCTTACCGTCAAGATCCTTGTAGCTGGTAATACTATCGTTGTTTTCAGCGATGGCCATCTGGATACCGGACTGGAAGTAAGGATTGGAAAAATCGTAGGTCGCCTTGCGTTCGTCGGTGATTGACATGCCTGCGATCACCACATCCACCTGATTGGAGCTCAAAGCCTGCAATGCTGCATTGAAACCCAATGATTGGATGGTGACTTCGAATCCTTCTTCTTGGGCGATGGCATGGATCAGTTCCATATCGATACCGGTCATCTTGCCGTTCTCGCGATATTCGAACGGTGCGAATGTGGTATCGGTGCCGACCGCGTAGGTTTTGCCCTTGACTGCGGAGGGATCTCCGACTTCGGCGGCGTTAGCACTAACTGGGGATGCGATGAGTGCACTCACTGCCACAATCAGTATCATCGCCAACGCGAGAAGTCGCATCCAGACACCATGAAAATCATGTTTTTCCAACGATTGCTTCAAATTCATACTACAGATTCAGTTCTTTCTCATAATATTTCAGATACTCATCTTTGCTCCACCATACCGGCAGCAAGAGAAAATAGACAGCGTAAACAATAAAAACAGGCTGTCCTTGCACGGTCTCTCATGCAAAGACAGCCTGTTATCTCAAAGCGAAAACACTATCAGTCTTCGTCTTCTTCCGGATCATAATCAACGCCGGTTTCCGCACGCTGTTCGTCGGAAATCGGAGCCGGGGCGCCGGTCAGCGGATCACGACCGCCGCCAGCCTTCGGGAAGGCGATGACGTCGCGGATGGAGTCGGCGCCAGCCAGGATGGCGGCGGTACGATCCCAACCGAGAGCGATGCCAGCGTGCGGCGGAGCGCCGTACTTGAAGGCTTCAAGCAGGAAGCCGAACTTGTCGGCAGCCTCTTCAGGAGTGATGCCGAGCACATCGAGCACACGATCCTGAATGTCATCACGGTGGATACGCACGGAACCGCCGCCCATTTCGTTACCGTTGCACACGATGTCGTAGGAATCAGACATGGCGTGTTCCGGATCCTTGTCGAAGGTGTCGATCCAATCCTTGGACGGCATGGTGAACGGATGGTGCATGGAGGTCCACTTGGAGTGGCCGACTGCCACATCGTCGTCATCCGGATCGTCGGTGGGCTTGAACAGCGGGAAGTCCACAACCCAAGTGAAAGCGAAGTCGTCCGGCTTGAGCAGACCGGCGCGATCGGCCAGTTCCACACGCACGGCACCCAGCAGCTCCTGAGCGGAGGTGCGACGGCCTGCTGCGAAGAACACGGCATCGCCGTCTTCTGCGCCAACGGCTTCCTTCAGGCCAGCGCGCTCCTCTTCAGACAGGTTCTTGGCAACAGGTCCCTTGAGCTCGCCGTTCTCAGCGAACACCACGTAGGCGAGGCCCTTGGCGCCGCGCTGCTTGGCCCAATCCTGCCAAGCGTCGAACTGGCGACGAGGCGTGGCCGCACCACCCTTGAAGAGCACCGCACCAACGTACGGAGCCTGGAACACGCGGAACGGAGTGTTCTTGAAGTAGTCGGTCAGCTCGATCAGCGGGTTGCCGAAACGCAGATCCGGCTTGTCGGAGCCGTACTTATCCATGGCTTCCTGCCAAGTGATGCGCTGAATCGGCAGCTGGATCTCATAGCCTGCGGACTTCCAGATGGCGGCGATGACCTTTTCGGCCATGGCCATCACGTCTTCCTGATCCACGAACGCCATTTCCATATCGAGCTGGGTGAACTCCGGCTGACGATCTGCACGGAAATCCTCGTCACGGTAGCAGCGGGCCAGCTGGTAGTAGCGTTCCACGCCGGAAACCATCAGCAGCTGCTTGAGAAGCTGCGGGGACTGCGGCAACGCGTACCAAGAACCTGGCACCAAGCGGGCCGGCACCACAAAATCGCGAGCGCCTTCCGGAGTGGACTTGATCATGGTCGGGGTTTCGACCTCTTCGAAGCCCATCTCTTCCAGAGCGTGGCGAGCAGCCTTCGACATCTGGGAACGCAGCTTCAGATTGCGCTGCATGGACGGGCGGCGCAGGTCGAGATAACGGTACTTGAGGCGAACTTCCTCGCCCGGCAGCTTGTTCTCGGACTCGTTTTCCAACGCGGTGGACACCTGGAACGGCAGCGCGTCAGACTTGGCGAGCACCTCGATGTTTTCCGCCACAACCTCGATCTTGCCGGTGGCCAGATGATCATTCTCGTTACCGTCCGGACGCAGGCGGACCTCGCCCACCACCTGAATCACAAACTCGGAGCGCAGCGGACGTGCCATGTCTTCGTCGTAGATAACTACCTGCACAAGACCGGTGTTGTCACGAAGATCGATGAAGGCCACGCCACCGTGGTCACGACGACGATCGACCCAACCGGAGAGCGTCACCTTCTGACCGACGAGTTCCTCGGTCACTTCGGTTGCATGATGTGTTCTATAAGCCGTCTGGCTCATGCTTCCCCTATTCCTTGTTCTCTAATGATTGAAGTCTTGCGATTTCAGGCTTCTACGGTAACGGTTTGCTGGGCATACACAGTATCCGGCTCCCAAGACTGTGCGTTGGCCGGCTGCTGGTCGCCCGTGATGATGTTCTTGACTTCGTCCGAAGCGTCCTGCGCGGACTTGTCCGCGGGGAACCACACGTATGGGATGCCGAGCTTGTCGGCATACTTGATCTGCTTGCCAAGCTTGGCTGCGGTCGGAGCCACATCTGCCGCAATGCCACGGGCGCGCAGCTGATTGGCGATTTGGTTGGAAGCGGAACGGTCCTCCTCGTTCCACACGGCCACGAGCACGGAAGCCGGAGACACGCGATTCGCATGGGCACCGGCGGTGTGCAGCATGTATGAAACGAGACGGGACAGGCCAATGGACAGGCCCACGCCCGGATACTTCCTATTGCCCTGCGATGCGAGATTGTCGTAACGACCGCCGGAACAGATGGAACCAAGAGCCGCAGCACCGTCAAGGAACGTCTCATACACGGAACCGGTGTAGTAATCCAGACCACGCGCGATCTTCAAATCAGCGATCACGGAGCCCGGGCGAATACGAGCGGCCTCGTCAACAATCATCGCCAACGTGTCAAGACCCTGACGTGCGAGCACGTACGCCTCGGAATCATTGGCAATGCCATGCTTCTCGCACAGCGTGTCGAACTTGCCGGACAGTTCAGCGCCGTCAGCTGCGGTCAGTTCAGCCAGCTCAAGGCACGCACGTGCCTGATTCTCGTCGGCTCCACAGCCTTCGACCAGCAACTTGGCCACTTCGTCGGCACCGATCTTGTCGAGCTTATCGATCTCACGGAGCACGCCCTCGACATCGGTCAAGCCAAGACCACGGTAGAAACCTTCAGAAAGCTTACGGTTGTTCGCATGCACGGTGGCCTTCGGCAAACCGAACTCACGCAGACGTTCCAATGCCGATACCATGACCAGCGGCAGCTCGACCTCGTAATGATCGGGCAGATCACCGTTGCCGATCACATCGATATCGGCCTGCACGAACTCGCGGAAACGACCTTCCTGCGGGCGTTCGCCACGCCAGACCTTCTGAATCTGCCAACGCTTGAAAGGGAATGCCAAATCGCCGGAATGTTCGACCACATAACGGCTCAGCGGAACAGTCAAATCGAAGTGCAGACCAAGGCGGTCCTCAATCGGAGTGTCGGACTCATGACCGACCTCCTGAAGGCGGCTCAGCAGGTAAATTTCCTTGCTGGTTTCGCCCTTCTTGAGCAGACTCGAACCCTGCTCAACAGCACGAGTTTCAATGCCAATGAAGCCATTGAGCTCGAAAACTTCACGGAGCGTGTCGATAACACGCTGCTCCACAACACGTTCAGAGGGGAGCCACTCTGGAAATCCTGAAATAGATGCGCCTTTTGCCACGATTCCCTATAATAAATGAGGTTGCGGAAAATGCAGCGCGTTTTTCAGGCTTTGAAAGCACGTTCGCACGATCCGCATCCCCTGCACTACATGAAGCTTACTTAAAGGAGCTGGCCATGGCCGACGAGAATGTCACCGCGTCCGAGAACACCAATGAAACCACCGAGCAGGCAACGACGCCCGCAGTCAAGGCCAGCAAACCGGCCGTTCCGAGCCCGGCTTCGATGAAGCCCCATGCTCCGAGCCCCGCGGCCTTCGCCAAGAAAGCTCCACAGCACACCGCTCCGGCTGCCGCATCCACCGGCTTCTCCGATGCCGATGTGAAGACCGCCGAAGCATTCGGCCGTGTCGCCGACGATGGTACTGTGTTCGTCAAGGACGGCGAAGGAGAACGTGAGGTCGGTCAGTTCCCTGATGCCTCCAAGGAAGAGGCGCTGGCTCTGTATGCCCGCCGTTACCTTGATTTGAAGGCCAAGTTGGACCTGTTCGCGAACAAGCTCAAGTCCAACAATGTGAAGTCCCGCGAAATCGACGAGACCATCAAGACGCTGTCCGCGGAAACCGAACAGCCGGCAGTGGTGGGTGATCTGGCCGCTCTCAAGGCCCAGTTCGAGGCGCTGAAGGAGGAAGGCGCAGCCAAGAAAACCGCGTTGACCGAGGCACGCAAGGCCGCTATCGCCAAGGCCGTCGAGGAGCGCACCGCCATTGTGGAGAAGGCCGAGGCGCTGGCTGATTCCCTCGACGAGAACACCAACTGGCGTTCCACCGCAGACAAGTTCCGTTCGCTCTTCCAGCAGTGGCAGGAGCATCAGCGCAACAACGTCCGCATCGACAAGGAAGATGCGGACGCCCTGTGGGCTCGTTTCTCCGCGGCCCGCACCAAGTTCAATTTCGCCCGCCGCAAGTGGGTGCAGAACCGTGACGAAGAGCGTAATTCCGCCAAGTCCACCAAGGAAGCCATCATCGCCGAGGCCGAGGCGCTGCAGGATTCCACCGCTTGGGTTGAAACCTCCCGCAAGTTCACCGAGCTGATGGATCGTTGGAAGAAGGCCGGTCGTGCCGGTCGTCGTGACGATGATGCCATGTGGGAGCGTTTCCGCGCCGCCGCAGACACCTTCTTCAACGCACGTCAGGCCGATCGTGATCAGATCAGCTCCTCCGAGAAGGAAAATCTTGCCAAGAAGGAAGAGCTGCTGGTCAAGGCCGAGGCGCTGGTTCCCGTCAAAAGCGAAGAAGAGGCCAAGCAGGCCCGTCAGGCTCTCGCCGCCATTCAGGAGGAGTGGGACCAGATCGGTTACGTGCCGCGTGACGAAGTGCGCCGCATCGAAGGCCGTCTCGATGCTGTAGACAAGCAGATCAAGGCCATTGAGGATGCCGCTTGGAAGCAGTCCGATCCGGAAGCCGACGCCCGCAAGTCCTCCTTCGAAGAACAGCTCAACGCTCAGCTCGCTGAGCTTGATCAGAAGATCGCCGCGGAATCCGATCCGAAGAAGAAGGCCAAGCTCGAATCCGAGAAGGCCACCAAGGAACAGTGGCTGAACGCCATCAAGTAAGTCGCACATCCTGATATTTGGTTGCACCACAGAGATGCGGTCAAATATCAGCTGGACTTCACTCAGGCATAATCAAGAAGGCTGGTACGTAACGACATCCGTCACATACCAGCCTTCTTCGTATAATCGCACGTGTTCTCACGTGCGCAATCACCATACAGAATATTCAACTATCATTCGCCGAATTCGGTAGCACAAATATCGGCCACCGCATCAATGCAGGCATCGACGATGAGCTTACCTCGTTCGGCGCTGGAACCTGCAGGAGTGGCCAGTCCTCCGTAATCCGGAACGTCGCCCTTGCGCACCGGGTAGCGCACGTAAGCCTTCGGTGTGACATTGCCTTCGTCAATCACACGGTCCATATGCACCAATTCCGGCTCGTAATGCATCATCAATGAGGTTTCCGTCACTGCGGCATGTTCCAACGCCCAACCGGGGAACACGAGTCCGTCGAACACCTGCTCGACCACGTTCTCCGGCAGCGGATCCCACCAGTTGGTTTCGACGATGGTGGCCACTCCCCTGGTTTCGCGGGTGATCAGATCGATTGCCTCGATAATGAATGCCTCGTTTTCGAAATGCGCGTTCATCACCACGATTTTGGTGAAACCGTCCGCGATCAGCTCGCCAAGCACATCATGCATTTGATTGATCACCGTCACACCGTTCATGTCGATGGTGCCGGGGAACAATGGGCCGCCTCCGGAAAGCGGCTTCGACTTGTACCCGTAGTTCATGGTCGGTGCCACGATGCCGTCGATGCGTTCGGCGAGGTCTTCAGACACATGGCTGGCGATCATGGCGTCCACACCAAGGGGAAGATGCTGGCTATGCTGTTCGGTGGAGCCGATTGGCACAATAACCGGCTTTGATTTCGATGCTTCGATTTCCGGCCAGGTCATATGGTCCATCCGACGGCTGCTGCTCATGATTGCTCCTTTATGTGCTGTTGTTGGTTTGCGTTTCAACAATTGATAATGATTGCGATGATGCCGTCCCCGCGAATCGATGTTGCAATCGATGTTTCAGGGACGGCGTTTATTGTTTCGAGGAATTGTTTCGTAAAAACCGTTTCTTCTCAGATGCGGCTCAGATCCTTATCCGTGTTTTCGTGAGAGAGGATCATGGCGACCAGTGCCACGGCGGCCACCGCCACCATGTACCAGGCCGGAGCGATGCTCGAACCGGTGGTGTAGATCAGCCAGGTTGCGATGAACGGCGCGGTTCCACCGAAGATGGCGTTGGCAAGGTTGAAGCTGAATGCGAAGCCGGTGAAACGAACCGATGTCGGGAAGGTTTCAGTCAGGTAGCTCGAAAGCGTACCGTCGTTGGCGGTCAGGGTGGCGCACATGGCGAGCTCAACGATCAGCACCGGCCAGAACTGTGCGGTGTTCAGCGCCATGAAGGCCGGAACGGTGAGCACGATGAAGGCCACGCATGCACCAATCAGCACCTTCTTGCGTCCGAACATGTCGGAGATGTGACCCATGCCGAACACCAAAGCCACATACAGTACCAGGCAGATGGTGGTGATGGTGGACGACTGTGCGGCAGCCATGCCAACCGTGTCGCTCAGATAGGTCGGCAGGTAGGTGAGCACCGTGTAGAAGCCGACCGCGTTGAGCACACAGGCACCGAAGCTGATGACCAAAGTCTTGAAGTGGTTCTGGAACAGCTCGCGCAGCGGGGAAACGCTCTTAGTGGTGGAAGCGAACTGCTGCTTGTCGTCCAAAGCTTCGGTCATGGAAGCATACACCGGCGAATCAGCGAGCTTGGTACGGATGAAATGCACGATCAGACCAAGCGGGCCGGCCATGAGGAACGGAATACGCCATCCCCAAGAGGTCAGTGCATCAGAGCTCAGCGAAGCGGTCATCACGGTGGCGAGCGTGGAGCCTACGAGCAGACCGATGGCGGTGGATGCCGGAATCAGCGAGCAGTAGATGCCACGCTTCTTGGTCGGCGCGTATTCGCCAAGGAAGGTTGCGGCGCCGGCATATTCACCGGAAGCGGAGAAGCCCTGCACCATGCGAAGCAGCAGCAACAGTGCCGGAGCGAAAATGCCGATCACAGCATATGACGGCAGGCAGCCAATCAGGAACGATGCACCCGACATGAACATGATGGAAATCGCAAGAGCGCCCTTGCGTCCCTTCTTATCGCCGAAGTTACCCCAAAACAGTGCACCGATCGGACGAAGCACGAATGATAGTGCAAACACGCCGAACGTCTGCAGCATGGCGACCATGTGATTGCCGGACGGGAAAAACACCAAAGCGATGGTGGTCGCGAAGTAGGAATAGGAAGCGTAGTCGAACCATTCAATGAAGTTGCCGAGGAAAGACGAGACGGCCACTTTCTTGACCATCTTCTGCTCTTCGGACTGTTCAGACACGGAAGCCCTGTTGGCGGTTGCGATTGTTGCACTGGCACTCATCATGTCACCTGCTTTCTTCTGCTGAATCTGTCTGTACGTTCGCGTTTTCTTCATACCCGGCGAACGTTGTGACTCTGACTATCGCCCGAAGTATTTGCGCCAAAGTGAACTGATTGTTAAACCGCAACCGTTTGTTTTTGACGTTTTGCCAAGTTCCCCTTGCTTACAGCGCCGAAGTGGAAGATATGGTGTGATTATGTTGCGATTTCGCCATTTTCGCACCTAAAAGCAGCATTGACCAGCTGATTTTATCGGTAGGCGCTATGCCCACGATCTGTGTCACTTTGTCCAATCGGTTGTACAACGTCTGCCGTTGGATACCTAATTGCTCGCATGCGCCGGTCTTGTTGTCGAGATTGTCGAAACAGGCGCACAACGTGTCGATCAGCATGGCGTTATGCATAAGCTCATGCCCAACCGTCTGCGTGATCACCATGCGCACGGCCTCATCGGTACGTTCCATTCCCAACATGCGTTCCAGCAACGAGGAATCCACACATTCGAGGGTTCCATATGGGCATTCCGCATCGTTCGAAATGCATGTTCGAATCACACTGCGCAACGCACCGAACGCGTCCATCAATGAAATCGTGTCCAACGCTGCGCGTCCATGCACGGTATATACGTATTCGTTTGCAGCGACTTGCGTCAACGCATGCAAACACCGATCTGAAAATACCGACACATCGCCGCCGCTGTCTTGCGCCGCGAGAAAACCGATCATTAAATCGCCTTCCAACAAACAGATCGATTCGCAACCGCCGTTGGATTCGAAATCGTCGATCATCGACACGATTGCCGGCATGGCGTTGGCCACCGACTTGAGTTTCATGGCAAATGGCATATACACGCCCGAAGCGGCGAATCCCAACGCATCAAGCATGGCATGGCCCTCACGCGCCTCCATCGGCGAAACATGCACGCCATCTTCCGGCCCCGCAATCAGATGCGCCACCATGCCGACGCGCGCTCCCCCATCGAGATACAGTGTCAAAACCGGAGCGGCAATCTGTTCGATCCTTCTGCACATCGCTTCATCGAACACCGTATTGCGCTGGCTGATCTCCAAAGCACCCAAAGGCCGTTTCTGTTCCTCCAGTGCAAGTACAATGCCGCAATCTGTAGCGGTATTGATGTTCTGTCCGGCTCGGGCGACTTCAAGACCGTCCACGTCGAATATGACCACATCCTCGCCGAACAGGTTCGCAATGCCATCGGCAACGGCTTTGGGATTGGACGCTTGAGCAAGCTCAGAACGCAACGAAGTTGACATAACGTCCACTTGCATCTGCATACGCATCTGATCACGCACAATCATGGTATTGACGCTCTGGCAGATATCGACGAAAGGAATGCGACGGCGCAATCCAATAATCGTAAGTCCTTCATGCTTGGCTGCCTTCACCAACATTTTCGGCAGTTGGGTGACTTCTTCAACCAATTCGACCATCAATGCCGCAATATCAGCATTCACGAGGCTTTTCACATATTCGTCCGCACGTTTTTCACGACCGTCCGCAACTAAAGATCGCCCCTCCACCACCAGAAGCTCGCCTCCTGCCAGAAATGAGGCGACGTCCTCGCGTTCGTTGGTGAACACCCAACGCACCGGATTATCCAAGCTATCGCCAGCAACTTCAACCTGTGGTTCCGCCGTCGCAACCAAGGCATCATCGAGCACTTCCCTCACCGTAACAGCCATACAAACCGTCCAATCCGAAGTAATACACATGTCACATCAAGTAACGTGACCGCAAAGCAATACGCCGACAATAACCATCAACGATTACGTCAAAGGTTCCCTTCCGTAACCCAATGGACATATGACAAAACGTCTGCCGGAACCCGAAAACTCGCATGAAAACTCGTATTGGAAGGAGTGATTATGAGCACGCAACTGTTCATCAACGCACACATCGCCACCGGCATGCCGGGCAGCACCGCAGCCGAAACAGCGGCAATCCAAGATATTCTCGTCGAAGACGGCAAGTTCATCAGCATTGCACCCCATCTCAAAGCAACACTCGAAGCACAAGGCAAAGATATGGCGAGCGTGGAAGTCGTCGATTTGGGCGGAAAGCTGGTCTGTCCACCATTCTGCGACACCCATCTGCATCTTGATTACGTCTTTACCGCACGCAAGCCCGGCGCGGTGAACGAGTCAGGCACCCTGTTCGAAGGCATTCAGCGTTGGAGTGAAACCAAGGCAGATCTCACTGTCGACGAGATCAAGGAACGCGCGAAAATCGGCATCGCCAAGGAAATGCGTCATGGCGTGCAGTTCATTCGTTCGCACGCCGATGTGACCGACCCGAATCTTACCTCGCTCAAAGCTCTGCTGGAGCTTAAGGAGGAACTGAAAGATACTGTCACGCTGCAGATCGTCTCCTTCCCGCAGGAGGGCATGTACTCCTATGAAGGTCCTCATGGCGAATCCGGCGCGGATTTGGTTGAGGAAGGCCTGAAAATGGGTGCTGATTGCGTCGGTGGCATTCCGCATTTCGAGCAGTGCCGTGAGTTCGGCGAACGTTCCATGCACACCGTGGTCGAACTGGCTTCGAAGTACGACAAGCTCATCGACGTGCATTGCGACGAAACCGACGATCCAAACTCACGTTATCTTGAACTGCTGTCCGCACTCGCCTATCGCGCCGGTATCGGTTCGAAGACCACGGCAAGCCACACTTGCTCCTTGGGATCGGCCGACAATGCCTATTTCTTCCATCTGACCAAGCTGTTGAAGGCCGCACATATCAATTTCGCCTGCGCACCTACGGAAAATCTGTATCTGCAGGGGCGTCAAGACACGTTCCCGAAGCGTCGTGGCATCACGCGAGTCAAGGAGCTCACCGAAGCTGGGGTGAATGTGTCGCTTGGTCAGGATTCCATGCAAGATCCCTGGTATCCGGTCGGTAACGGCAATATGATGCTGATTCTCGATTATGTGCTGCATTTGGCGCAGATGATGAGTTTTGAAGAGATCGATGATGCGTTGAAGTTCCTGACAGTCAACGGCGCAACCACGCTCGGCATGCGCGATTCGTATGGTCTTGAGGCAGGCAAGCCCGCAAACTTCATTGTGCTTGATGCTTCCAGCGTGTTCGACGCCGTATACGAGCGTTGCGAAGTGCTTCGCTCGGTACGAGAGGGTCGCACACTGTTCACCCGTAACACGTCAATCACTGCCGATCTCGATCTGCTGACACTGTAATTCGTCAAGTTTCGAAATACTTTCGGCATACGAAAGGCCTTGAAATCATTACATACGATTTCAAGGCCTTTCGTGTGTCGCGTTACTTACGCACCGATTGCTTATTCAACAGATTCTGCGGATTCCGTAAGTTCCGTCGATTCCGTCGATTCGGCAGGTGCCTCGGTTTCAGCTGCGACTTCACCTTCAGCAGGCTCCGTATTTGGCTCTTCGAACGCCTCACCGGTAAAGGTGAACTCGCCCAGGATGCCTTCGCCTTCCGCATCGACCTTCACGCGCTGGCCATCTTCGAGTTCGCCCATCAGGATCTTCTCCGAAATGGCGTCTTCGACGTCGCGCTGAATCACGCGACGCAACGGACGCGCGCCCAGCAGCGGGTCGAAGCCCTTCTGCGCGAGCAGATCCTTGGCAGCGTCGGTAAGCTCGAGGGACATGTGGCGATCGAACAAGCGGTCATTGAGCTGCTTGACGTCAAGATCGACGATCTGACGCACCTGCGGCTCGGTGAGCTGCTTGAACACGATGATGTCGTCCAGACGGTTCAGGAATTCCGGACGGAACTGCTGCTTCAGCTCCGCGGAAACCTGATCCTTCATGCGCTGGTAGCTCGACTCGGTGTTGGCACCCAAGTTGAAGCCGGTGTTGGCGGCCTTGGCGATGTCACGAGTACCAAGATTGGTGGTCAGAATGATGATGGTGTTCTTGAAGTCCACCTTGCGGCCCTGGCCATCAGTCAGATGACCGTCATCAAGCACCTGCAGCAGCGTGTTGAAAATATCCGGATGGGCCTTTTCGATCTCATCGAACAGCACCACGGAGAACGGCTTGCGACGCACCTTCTCGGTGAGTTCGCCGCCCTCTTCGTAACCGACGTATCCCGGAGGAGCACCAAACAGGCGCGAAGCCGCATATTTCTCGGAGAATTCAGACATGTCGACACGAATCAGTGCGTCCTCGTCGTCAAACAGGAATTCGGCGAGCGTCTTGGCCAGCTCGGTCTTGCCAACACCGGTGGGGCCAGCGAAGATAAACGAACCGGACGGACGCTTCGGATCCTTCAAACCAACACGCGCGCGGCGGATGGAGCGGCTCAATGCGGACACGGCCTCATCCTGGCCGATGATGCGCTTGTGCAGCTCGCTTTCCATGGTCATGAGCTTCTTGGACTCGGCCTGGGTGAGCTTGAACACCGGAATGCCGGTGGTCTGGGAAATCACCTCGGCGATGACATCCTCATCCACAACCATCTTCACATCGGATTCGCCCTCACGCCATGAGGATTCCTTCTGCTTGCGCTCGGCTTCCAGCTTCTCCTGCTTATCACGCAGCTCAGCGGCCTTTTCGAAGTCCTGACCCTTGATGGCCTGGTCCTTCTCTTCGGCAAGCTTGGCGATCTTCGTGTCAAGTTCCTTAAGTTCCGGCGGAGCGGTCAGACGACGAATGCGCAGACGCGCACCGGCCTCATCGATCAGATCGATGGCCTTGTCAGGCAGATGACGGTCCTGAATGTAACGGCTCGACAGATCGGCCGCGGCCTGCAACGCACCATCGGTGATCGTCACATGGTGATGGTTCTCGTAACGCGAACGCAAGCCCTTAAGGATCTCGATGGTTTCGGCAATGCTCGGCTCGTGCACCTGGATCGGCTGGAAACGACGTTCCAGAGCCGCATCCTTCTCGATGTACTTGCGGTACTCGTCGGTGGTGGTGGCGCCAATGGTCTGCAGTTCGCCACGGGCCAGCATAGGCTTCAGCATGTCGGAAGCGCCAAGAGCGCCGTCTGCGGAGCCAGCACCCACAATGGTGTGGATCTCATCGATGAACAGCACGATGTCGCCGCGCGTCTTGATCTCCTTGAGCACCTTCTTCAGACGCTCCTCGAAATCGCCACGGTACCGCGAGCCAGCCACCATGGATCCCAGATCCAACGAATAGACCTGCTTGCCCTTCAGCGTCTCCGGAACGTCGCCGGCATTGATCTTCTGCGCCAAGCCTTCGACCACGGCCGTCTTGCCGACACCCGGCTCGCCGATCAGCACCGGATTGTTCTTGGTACGGCGGCTCAGCACCACCATCACACGCTCGATCTCACTCGAACGCCCAATCACCGGATCAAGCTTGCCGGCGGCAGCTTCAGCGGTCAGATTGCGGCCGAACTGGTCAAGAATCGCGGAACCGGTCTGGTTGCGACGATCCTGCACGCCACCGGCATTGGCCAAATCGCCCTTGCCATCACCCTTGCCATCACCGGAATTGCCACGGATCAGGTCGATGGTGGCGCTGCGCAGCTCGCCAAGATTGACGTCCATCTTGATCAGCACCTGGGTGCCGACGCCTTCGCCTTCATGAATCAGACCGAGCAGGATATGCTCGGTGCCGATATAGCTGTGCCCCAGCTGCAACGCCTCACGCAGCGACAGCTCCAACACCTGCCTGGCATGCGGGGTGAAGGGAATGTGGCCGTTCGGCGTGGCATTCCCCTTACCGATCATCTCTTCGACCTGTTTGCGGGTGTCATCCAAGGTCACACCCTTTGAGGCCAGCGCCTTGGCTGCGACGCCGTCACCCTCACGAATCAGGCCAAGCAGCAGATGCTCGGTACCGATGTAGTTGTGCTGGAGGGTACGAGCCTCTTCCTGCGCCAGCACGATCACGCGCCGCGCACGGTCGGTAAACCGTTCGAACATGCTTGTCCTTCCACTCTTGTTAGTCCATCAACACTCTACCGATTCGCGATGACGTTTGTTTTCATCCGCGCGTAAATTGCGCTCTCGACGCAACGCAACGGATATGCTTGACATATAGCAACGACCAAGGAGGTCACCAAGATGAGCGACACCACCCTAAATGCAACCGAATCCGGGATGCTCGCAGATATCCGCTTGCACGACATCGTCGTCGGCGTCGACGGTTCCGACGAATCCTTCGCCGCATTACGCTGGGCGCTGAACGAGGCATCGCTTACCGGCCAGCAGGTCAATGCGGTGTTCGCATGGTCCCATTCCTGGGATATGGGCTCGGAACCGGAAGATGAAGAGCAGTGGGCCGAAGTCCGCCATGAGATCGCGCAACGGCTTCGCGACTGGGTTTCCAAAGCTTCGCAGGGCATGACCATCAATGAGGATCATGTCAAACTCACGTCGGTCAAGGCCACAGGAACGTCCGCATTGCTGGAGATCGGCAAGGATGCGCAGCAGATCGTAGTCGGACGCCGTTCACTCGGCAGAGTGGCACGCTGGTTCCTCGGCTCGCTTTCGGAATCGCTTGCCGAAGCCGCACAGGTTCCCGTTACCATAGTTCGCATTCTCGACGACGAGGAATCCAGCGTGCAGGATGCCATCGCCAACGCGCTTACGCCTTCGGAGAACACGGTGACGTACGATTTGCCCGGCTCCCCTCTGCCTAAGAACCAGCGGCCGATCGTGGTTGGCGTCGATGGTTCGGAAACCTCGCGACACGCCTTGCGATTCGCTATCGACCTGGCGGCTTTGCATCACGCTCCCCTGCAGGTGATGTTCTGCTGGCAGCTCAAGGATCTTGGCGTCATCGAGGGATATGAGAACGCCATAGCGCCGATTGCCGTCGGTCAGGAACGGGCGGAACGCATTCTTGACGAGCTGCTCGATTCGGTTGAGATTCCCACTGCCGGCATTCCCGACGATTTCCAGATCGAATCGCACGCCTTCCATATTTCCGCTGCGAAGGGGCTGATCGCGGCATCCCGTTACGCACGCCATCTAGTGGTCGGTTCCCGTGGATTGTCCGGCTTGGACGCGCATTTCCTTGGTTCCGTCTCCAAGCAAATCGTCAATTTCGCCGACTGCACCGTCACTGTCGTGCACTAAACCTTTGAGGATATGAAAGAAGTCCGCTTCCTTACATAGGGAACGGACTTCTTTCATATCCTCGATAAGACAGGATTACTCAGCTTCCGGAGCGTTTTCCTCTGCAGTGTCCGTTTCCTCGGCTTCGGTGGGTTCCGCATCCGTCGCTTCATCCTCTTCGGATCCGACGATAACCGGCTCTTCGTCATCGCTCAAATCAACGGTGGATTCCACCTCCGGCTCATCCTGCTGGGCCGTATGTTCGAGCACTTCCTCCTGATTCGCATCATCATCCACGGTATTGGCTTCGATATCGGCTTCGGAGGCTTCTTCCTCATCGTTCGGATTGCCGTCTTCATTCGCCGACAGCTGCTCGATCAGTTCGACGGAACCGCGTTCATCACGCGGCGCCTGCGCGATGATATCGATATGCAGGTCGTCAAATGCAGGTTTCGACTGCACCCACAAGTGAGACGGTTCCGGCGGCTCGATTTCGGAATGTTCGCCACAGCCATGGTCGATGGATACGACACGACCGTCATCAGGACTCCACTTGTTAGCGCACACGCCGAACAGAAGATTCAGTTCGCCTTTCAGAGGAATGAAGAATCCGCACGTCGAGCATGGATTGCCATCCGATGTTTTGGTGGACAACGATTTCGGTCCGCGCGGTCCCTCATACCAGCGTTTCGCGGTCTGGGAACGGCCCAAAGGCGTGAGCACGTGCCTGCGGGACAGATCGAATTCCTCAACCGCCTCGTCGATGTCCTCTTCGGAGGTCACCGATGCTACGGCATTCTCGTCTTGCGAACCGTCAACCACGTCAGCGTCCGCTCCGGCATTGTCGCCGCCGTCCGCCGCTTCGACGGTCTGCACATCGTCGGAAACGCTTTCGGCAGACTCAACGGGTTTAGTTCTGCGGAACCCCTCTTCCATACGTGGATCATCGGGATCGGTGCCGATCGAATCGGTCACCGCCAAATCGGTCGGTTCAAGACGATCCTTCCATGGAATCCATTCCGGTGGGCGCAACGCCTTGTCGGTAGGCACCAGCGATGACTCATTGACCGTCCAATGGTCCAACTCAGCATCGCGATACAACGTCACCGACCACTGCCATCCCTCATACCCACGTATGCAGGTTTCAAAACGAAAATCAGTAACGTTGTCTCCCAAGTCGATGGCTTCGACGAAGTCACCGACTTGGCCATCCTCATCGGCGACTTCGATGGCCACCGCCTGGGCGATCGCCTTGGGATCCATTGTGGTATCGGACATGAATTATTCCTGTACGTCGAAGTTATCGGCCACGGCACGCATCAGCGTGGCCAGTTTCTTGCTTTCAGCCGGAGACGGATAATGGTGGCGGCGCAACTGGTTCCCCGCGGAATCCAGCAGCTTGATAAGATCCTCCACAATGGCGGCCATATCATCCGGCTTCGGTCGAGTTGCTTTGACCAGAGACGGCGCGGATGCCACAAGGGTGAGGCCCATTGCCTGCGGACCACGGCGGCCCTCCACCACGGAATACTCGACTTTTGCACCCTTACGCAACGTCTTCACGCCCTCCGGCAGGGCGGCTGCAGGCAGGAACACATCGGCACCCTGCTCGTTCTGAATAAAACCATAGCCTTTGTTCGCATCGAACCAACGAACGCGTCCGCTAGGCATTGTCACCTCACTCTTACGTAATCCACATACCTTCAGGCGAACGAAAGAACAATCGTCCGCCGATTACAAATCAAAGATACAGTTTAGCGCAAGAGGTGGGATATGTAACCATCTCTTGCGCCAACAATCGTCAGATCATGCCTTTTTGCATGTTTGCATCATTGTTTTTTCGGCCTGCGCCCACGCTTGTCGACCTTGCGTTCGTCACTGGTCTGCGCCAACGGACGTGGTTCCACAGGAGCCACCGGAAGCACTACCGTCAGTGTCAATCCAGTCCCGTCACTGCCGGAAGCGCAGATGAAACCATGGTGTGCCTTGACCACGGACTGGGCGATCGCCATGCCGAGACCCGTACCGCCCTTCTGTCGTGCTCTGGACGGATCCGCCGTGTAGAACCGTTCGAAGATCTTCGAGCGTGCATCTGCGGGAACGCCGGGACCATGATCGCTGAATCGCACAATTGCGTAATTCATGCCGACTTGCATGGATTGCCCCACCTCGATGGCCTCGATAAAGTGATGCAACGACTGCTCGTTGGATGGCATGCGAGACAATGATTCCGGGCTGATGGACGCCGGAAGCACGCCCATGGACACTTCAACCGGGGAATCGGCCGGCGTGTACCGATGGATGTTGCCCACAATGTTCGTGGCCACCTGACGCAAGCGTGATGCATCGCCGGTCAACGTGATGTCCGGCATGGTTCCCGGCTGGAAGGCGAGACGCGAAGGATGTTCCATATCCGATCCCGCCTGCAATACCACCTGGCCGCAGGTGATGCCACGATCCGGGTCGAGCGCGTGCAGATCATCAGCCGCATCATTGACCACGGAAGTCAGCTTCACCTGCTGGGTGATATCGATGCCACGTCCTTCATCCAACCGCGCCAATGACAGCAAATCCTCGACAAGCACCGTCATACGCGCACTGGACGCTTCTATATGTTCAATGGACTCATCGGCACGTTCCAATGCTCCGGGCATGTCACGCTGCATTTTGTACAACTCCGCATATCCGTGAATCGCGGCAAGCGGAGTACGCAGCTCATGGCTGGCATCGGAAACGAACCGTTTCATCTTCTCGGTCGTTTCCTCCTGCGCGTGGAAGCTTTCCTCAATACGCGTCAGCATGGTGTTCAGCGACATGGACAGCGATCCGACTTCCGTATTTTCCGGCAAATCGGGAACACGTTGGCTCAAATCCCCTGCCGCAATCTTCGCAGCGGTCTTCTCGATACGTTTCAGCGGAGCAAGCGTGCTTTGCACGACGATGGTGCCAAGAATGGCGCCGATCAACACCACCGCGATGCCGACCATGGCACAGAACCGCGTCAACGTGTTGGACGTGTCGATCTGGTCACTCAGCGACAATCCGATGAACACGACGCCGCTGTCTTTGACCTGCCCCGTTTTGGTTTTCTCGCTCCAAGGCAGCGCCACAACACGCCACGGCGACTGTGCGGCCTGCATGATGGCATGATCCGGCACCCTGCTGGTGGTAACGTGCACCACCGCCTGTGTGGTGAACGGCTCTCCGAGCGTGACCCCGTCGATACTGCCGTCGGAAGGCAGACTCGGCTCGGACACCACGCCCTCACGGAGCATAGGCACCGACCCAGCGCCGGTACGCTTGTATTCGCTGTCCCGCACCTCGACATAATACGTGTTCACCAAGCTCCGGCCATCCTCGCTCGTGGTGCTGTCCAGCGAATCCATGCTATTGAAAATCATCTGCGCCTGATTCACCAACTGCGTGTCGGTTTTCTGTAGCAGATAATTGCCCACAAGCGTGCGAATGGAAAAGGAAATGCCGATAGTGCCAATGGTCAACAACACAATGATGCAAGTGACCAGCTTGGTGCTTAACGGAATGGCCTGCACCTTCCTGCCGATCCGCCGATGCCAAGGCACACGTTGCGGACGCGGCTGGCCGCCGTTCTTCTGCGTGTTCTGCGGGTCAGCCGACGGCTGACGGGTATCCTGACTCATCGCGGGACCGTTTAGTTCTTCGGCGCACGAATCATGTAGCCGATGCCACGCTTCGTTTCGATAAGCGGAGCCACCTTGCGCTTCTCGCCGTTCTCATCCTCCACCGTAAGTCCGTCGACCTTCTTGCGCAGATATGAAATGTACGATTCAACAATCGCGGCGTCCCCGCCCCAATCGTACTGCCACACATGATCCAAAATCTGCGCCTTCGAGAGCACACGCCCCTCGTTATCCATCAAATAACGCAGCAACTTGTATTCGGTGGGGCTCAAATCGATCGGCTGTCCGGCACGGGACACATCATGCGAATCCTCATTGATCTCCAGATCCGCGACGCGGATAATCGGATCATCCTCAACCTGCTCCTGGGTACGGCGCAGAATGGCACGGATTCGCGCAACGACCTCCTCAAGACTGAACGGCTTGGTCACATAGTCGTCACCCCCCACGGTCAAACCCATGACCTTGTCTTGAGTATCATCGCGAGCCGTCAAATACAGCACCGGCGTAGTGATGCCTTCCTGACGGATACGACGGGTCACCGTGAAACCGTCGATATCCGGAAGCATCACATCAAGCACAATCAAATCAGGCTGTATTTTCTCGATGACTTCGATGGCTTCAGATCCCGAAGCCGCGGTATTCACTTCAAAACCCGCAAAATGCAAGGATGCCACCAACAGCTCACGGATGGACGGTTCGTCGTCAACAACGACAATGGATGCTTCAATAGGCTTGCTCATGCTTTAAGCATCACTCTGTTCACTGGATGTTTCCTGAACGGATTCTGAGTCTTCCTTTGACGTCTGCCCTCCATCATGCGCTTCAACGGACAGCTCACCATCGACACTCCACGCCTTCACCGGCTCGGAACGCACAGTAATCGCGGCATGCCTTCCCGCATGCTTGCGCACCTTGCGCTTGATGATGCCACGCTTGCGCAGAATATGGAACACCACCATAATCACAATCAGCAGCACCAGCACGGCTATCATGCCGCCAACACCCAACAGCACGGTCTGCGACGACGTCGAGGTCTTCTTCTGCACCGCAATCTGATCCATCATATCGGTTGCGGATTTCGACCAATCCGGAGTGCTTTCCATCAAAGGTTTCTGCGCAGCATCGGAAAGCGCATCGACCGTCGACTTCTTCTTCAACCATTCGTCGGAATTCGACGAAACGGCAACCACGAGATTGCCATCGTTCGAAGCGACCGCCAGCAAAACCGTATTCGGTTTCGGATCAAGCGATTCCAACAGCGCGCTCGCCCATTTTGCAGGTTTTTCTTCGGTGTTGAAACTTGCCAGGTACAGCAAATGCACGGTGACGCCCGTTTCCTGCTTTGTCGCGCTGATGGCATCCGTGATCTCGGCGACGTTTGATCCGAGCAGATTCTCAGTGTCGGTGATATTTTCCGTGGCCGTGATTCCGGTGCCCGTATTGTCTTCCGCGCTGCCGACGGGAGTTATCCACAACATCATCGCACAACACAACAGCATAGAAAGAAGCATGCAAGCCGCTACATTCCAACGATTTCTGAAGTTTTGCCGTTGTCGCGACACACCGATTGGGCACATTTTCGCACATCCTCCGACCACAACCCTGGTTTTTTCATTCATCGCGTTCACTGTTGCCATACAGTCCACATTACCGTTCAGATACGTCAAGTGCGAGCGAACGGTACCAACCGAGCACACAAAAGTACCTGGCAACGAAAGGATCATCATGGCACAGTTTCAGGTGGACAGCGAGCAGATTCAATCCTCGAGCGCGGCGGTAAACGCCTCCATCCAAGCGATACGTCAGTCGGTGCAGGGCATGTACGCCAATCTCAACAATCTGCAGAGCGTCTGGAGGGGCGGAGCGGCCACACAGTTCAATGCGGTGGCGGAACAATGGCGTGCCGCCCAACAGCAGATGGAGCAGTCGCTCGAATCGATTCAGCATGCGCTGACGCAGGCATCCGCACTGTATGCGGAAACCGAAATGCAGGCATCGCGTCTGTTTGCGCAGTAGCGGCAGGTACTTCCGACGCAATCAAAGCAATAGCTGGCGCAAACAAAAAGTGGAGCCCGCGTCCACTATGGGAAACGGACTCCACTTATAGCTTTTTGCTTATGCCGTCAGGCTTTGCCAAACCGTTGGATCAGTAGCCCATGTCAGCGCCAGCGGCCGGAGCGGCTGCCGGCGGTTCCGGCTTGTTGGCCACAACAGCCTCGGTGGTCAGGAACAGACCAGCGATGGAAGCTGCGTTCTGCAGTGCGGAACGGGTGACCTTGACCGGGTCGGTGACGCCGGCGGCCAGCAGGTCCTCATACTCATTGGTGGCTGCGTTCAGGCCCTGGCCGTCAGGCAGGGAACGAACCTTGTCGATCACCACGTCGCCGGACAGTCCAGCGTTTTCGGCGATCTGCTTGATCGGGGCTTCGATGGCGCGGAACACGATCGCGGCACCGGTTGCCTCGTCGCCTTCGAGCTTGACATCGCTCTCGGCCTTGGCTGCAGCCTGGACCAGAGCGACACCGCCGCCCGGCAGCAGGCCTTCTTCGATGGCGGCCTTGGCGTTGCGCACGGCATCTTCGATGCGGTGCTTGCGTTCCTTGGCCTCGACTTCGGTGGCAGCGCCAACCTTGATGACGGCAACGCCGCCAGCCAGCTTGGCCAGACGCTCCTGCAGCTTCTCACGATCGTAGTCTGAATCGGTGTTGGCGATTTCGGCACGGATCTGAGCCACGCGGGCAGCCACGTCTTCCTTGGAGCCGCCGCCGGCCACGATGGTGGTCTCGTCCTTGGAGACGATGACCTTCTTGGCGGTGCCGAGCACGGACATGTCGACGGAGTCGAGCTTGAGGCCGAGTTCGTCGGACACAACCTGGGCGCCGGTCAGGATGGCCATATCCTGCAGCATGGCCTTACGGCGATCGCCGAAGCCCGGAGCCTTGACGGCGCAGGACTTGAAGGTGCCGCGGATGTTGTTCAGAATCAAGGTCGGCAGAGCCTCGCCATCAACGTCTTCAGCGATGATCAGCAGCGGCTTGCCGGTCTTCATGACCAGCTCGGCGATGTGCACGACGTCCTGCTGAGAGCTCACCTTGCCGGAGGTCAGCAGGATGTACGGCTCTTCGAGCACTGCGGTCTGATCTTCGGCGTTGGTCACGAAGTACGGAGCGATATAGCCCTTGTCGAAACGCATGCCTTCGGTGAAGTCCAGATCCAGGCCGAAGCGGTTGTTGTCCTCAACGGTCACGACGCCGTCCTGGCCAACCTTGTCAAGAGCTTCGGCGATCTTCTCGCCGACTTCCGGATCGGCGGCGGAAATCGTTGCGGTAGCAGCGATCTGATCCTTGGTCTCAACGTCCTTGGCAGCTGCGATAAGCTCCTTGACGATGGCTTCGGAAGCCTTCTCGATACCACGACGCAAAGCGATCGGGTTGGAGCCGGCGGTGACGTTCTTCAGGCCTTCGTGCACCAGGGACTGGGCGAGCACGGTTGCGGTGGTGGTACCGTCGCCAGCGACGTCATCGGTCTTCTTGGCGACTTCCTTGACCAGTTCGGCGCCGATGCGCTCGTACGGGTCGTCCAGGTCGATTTCCTTGGCGATGGAGACACCATCGTTGGTGATGGTCGGAGCGCCGTAGGTCTTGTCGAGGACCACGTTGCGGCCCTTCGGACCGAGGGTGACCTTGACGGTATCAGCGAGCTTGTCGAGGCCCGCGAGCATTCCCTGACGAGCTTCGTCGTCGTATGCAATGATCTTTGCCATTGTTCCTCCACATATGGCTACACGGTATTATTCCCACCTTCGAAGCGAAGAACGCACCAGCCGTCAGCTGCCAGTTATCACTCTCGCTCCTCGAGTGCTAACTGGCAGATTAGCACTCTCAGGACGAGAGTGCCAAACTCCATGTCGCCAGTTGCGCTGTAAGCAAGAAGAATTGTTCGTCTAAATAAGCCATCAACGTTGGAATTCCAAGGAAAACAAAAAAGCCTTGTTCTTTGGGAAAAGAACAAGGCTTTTTTGTTTCGCTCACGGCGTTTTTCAGTCAAGCAACACCACAACGATTGGCGTGACGAGCCCATCGCTTTGCTGCACATTCGAAATTCCCAGCGTCTGTGCGACGTTTTCGGCGGTCGCCTTATCGGTCTCGTTCTGATACCAGACCACGGTCTGCGAAGGAACGTTTCCCGTCGGATTGCTGGCAGAAACACTGGTATACCCGGCTTGGGTCAGCACGTCGGCCTTGCTTTGCGCATAACCGGTGATATTCGTCGCGTTCACGACGCGAACCTCAGTACCCGTGTTCACAGCCTGCTGCGCAGTGGCGTTATCCGTCTGCTCGGCATTCTGGCCGGCATTCTGGTCGGCGTTCTGATCATTTTGCTGCGAGTCGGTCGGCGAATCGGCATTGGATGCGTCCGTCTTATTGCCGGAAGCGGAGTCGGATTGGGACTTGGACTTGCTCTCGCCGCTCTTGCTCTTTTCGGCACTTGAAGTAGTCGAACTCTCCTGCGACGACCACGGCATCTTCAGATTGTTGATCTCACCTGAATAAATGCTCCAGAACAGCAAACCAGCAAGCAGCGCCACAATGATGACAATGACGTACGGCATGGCCCGGGACGCCGCGGAACGCGCGCCACGGTGAACACCCATAGGTCCCGCCGGAGGATTGTCGTACACATCCTTCTCGTAGGAATCGTAGGTCTCCTTGTCCTGCTTAGCCATATTGCAAACCTCGTTTCTCACACACTTATCTGCCAAGTGTACCGACCACCTCAGTCAGAACACAATCGAGCCGCATTCCCACCCCTATTCCGAACGTTCGTGAAACCATCCCGTGAAAACCAAACCACCCCTGTCATCAGGACCGCAACACGTCGTACAGTAAGATGCATGACACAATCGAACATCAAGCCGTTGAAAGATCTCGTGGAGCCCGGATGGGCGAATGCCCTCGCCGAGGTCGAGCCACAGGTGCACCGCATGGGCGATTTCCTTCGAGGCGAAATCGCAGCCGGACGCCGGTATCTTCCCGCCAGCGCGAACATTCTGCGCGCCTTCACCATCCCATTCGACAGCATCAAGGTGCTTATCGTGGGCCAAGACCCCTACCCAACCCCCGGTCATCCGGTGGGACTGAGCTTCTGCGTGGCGCCCGATGTCCAGCCCATTCCTCGTAGTCTGACCAATATATACAAGGAGCTGACGGATGACCTCGGCGTACCCATGCCCACGAACGGCGATCTGACGCCTTGGACGAATCAAGGCGTTATGCTGCTCAACAGATGCCTGACCGTCGAAGCGGGCAAGCCCGGCAGCCATCAGGACAAGGGGTGGGAGATCGTTACCGACGCGGCGATCAAAGCGCTTAACAACCGCCGCAATCCCGATGGCAGCATCAAACCCTTGGTCGCCATCCTGTGGGGGCGCAAGGCGCAGACGCTGGGACCGCTGCTCACCAACGCATATATTATCGCCTCACCTCATCCGAGTCCTATGTCCGCGCGATACGGATTCTTCGGTTCAAAACCGTTCTCCCGCGCCAACCAAGCGCTCATCGCCGCAGGCGAGAAGCCTGTGGACTGGTCCCTCCCGTCAGCTTGACCCGTTACAGTAGCAACTATGGCTTTATTCCCTCCGAAGAATCCGGTACCGACACCAACCCCCGTTCCAATGCCGGCCGTCACCAAACCGAGCACGTTGCCCCCAGAGGACATCAACCGGGCGAAACAGCTCGGCACGTGCATCCGCGCACGCTTCGCGCAGACCCTAGTTGGACAGGACAACCTGCGTGAATCGCTGATCACCACGCTGGTGGCAGGCGGACATATTCTCATCGAATCCGTACCGGGTCTGGCCAAGACCACGGCCGCGCAGACGCTGGCGACTTCCGTGTCCGGATCGTTCAAGCGAGTGCAATGCACGCCTGATCTGATGCCATCCGATCTGGTGGGCACCCAGGTCTTCGATTTCGCGACGCAGAAGTTCTCCACGCAGATCGGCCCGATCCACGCCAACTTCGTGCTGCTCGACGAAATCAACCGTTCAAACGCAAAAACCCAATCGGCCATGCTTGAAGCCATGGCCGAAGGAGCCACCACCATCGGCGGCCAGTGCATCGCACTGCCGAAACCGTTCATGGTCATCGCTACACAGAATCCAATCGAGGAGGAAGGCACGTTCAACCTTCCTGAGGCGCAAATGGACCGTTTCATGATGAAAGCCGTCATGACGTATCCGACCGCGCAGGAGGAACAGCGCATGCTCACCATGCTCACCCACCGCGGCTCCGACACTTTTGATTCACGAACGCTCACCGGTGACGTCGTGTCCATCAGCGATGTCGAATTCCTGCGCGCCGCGGCCCGTCGCGTGCATGTGTCCGACGCAATCATGAAATACGCGGTCGATATCACTGCCACATCCCGAGGAGCCGGCACCAAGCCGGTGCAGGGATTGTCCACACTAGTGCGTCTCGGAGCCTCGCCACGCGCGTCCATCGCGCTGACTCGCATCGGACAGGCCAACGCGTTGATGCAAGGCCGCGACTATGTGATTCCGGAAGACGTCAAAGCCTTCACACATGAAGTGCTTCGCCACCGCATCCTGCTCACGTTCGAGGCCCTTGCCGACGGCGTCACCAGCGATCAGGTCGTGGACTCGATCGTTCAGGCGGTTCCCGTTCCATGATCGACGCAATTCGTTCCGAAGATCCGATCCGCAGTAAGATCGAAACCCTCGGAACCACGTTGAGCCTGCCGACTGTTCGCAAGGCGCTCGGTGTTCTTGAGGGTGCGCACGCATCAGACAAGCGTTTCGGCGCCGACGATGTCATGGATATCCGCATCTATGAGCCTGGAGACGAGGCAAAACGGATTGATTGGAAGACCAGCGCCCGTGTGGGCCGCCCCATGGTGGTGCAGCGCGAACGCCCATCCACTTCACGCGCCTGGCTTTTGCTCGATGTCGGACAGGAAATGACCGGTACCTGCGTTTCCGGCGAACAGGTTCATCAGGTCGCAGCCAACGCCCTATGCATGTTCGCGGCGCTCAGCCTGCGTCGTGGTGACGAAGTGTCCATAGTATTCGGCGATTCAGGCTCGATCACCCGTGTGCCATTCAATGGCGGACTTACGCAATTCGAACAGACGTTGGACAATGCGCTGCAGCGTGATTGGAACAAACCTCGCAATATCGACGCTTTGCTGGAGTACGCCCGTCGCATTCGCGACAGGGATGCGTTGGTGGTGATCGCCACCGATGAGCACGCACTTAAGGAACGTCACGTGGAGTCCATTTGCAGGATCGCAAGGACCCATCCGATGGTGCTCATCGATGTCGCAACCATTAATCCGTTCGACAATAGCCATGCGCGCGACGTATTCGACGCGGGCAGCGACCGCCGCATTCCGGCATTCCTGCGCACCGGCAAAACGGCGCAGGAGGTTCGCACGCATCGCGAATATCTGTCCGCGTCCATCAGACATGAGCTGAATCGTTGCGGTTCCACAGTGATCCGTGCCGATTCAAGCGAACGTATGTTCCGGGAATTCGTACGAATGGTATCCGCATCCCTATCTCGCTCCACACGCAATCAGCTCAAAGCACCGTCCTCACTCACCTTGGGAGGCAAAGCATGAATCACATCGCCTTGTCTCGCAACGATTTCGACACACTGGACCCGATTCATATCGAAACGGGGCTGGGCATCGTTGTCGCGGTATGCCTCATCCTTGCCGTGGCACTTGTCGTCTTGGTGGTATGGCTGTCGAAACCAACTCTCAAGCCAACGAAGAAAACCAATCGCGGACGTCACGACGCATCGACGGGCACGTCGATATGGCATGAACGCATCAACGATGTGGTGGACCGTCATGCCAACGGCGATCTCGGAAGAGAGGAAGCGTTCGCCCTGCTCGCATCGATCGCCAGAGATTTCGTCTCCACGGCCACCGGCAGCGACGTGCGCAATCAGACGCTCACCGATATTGAAGCGACACCTCGCACGACCGGCAACCAGCATGGGCTCACCCTGCTCAGGCAGACCATCGAGGCATTGTATCCGCCGGAATTCGCGGATGCCGAACGCAATCACACGGCCAGAGAGGCCACGGTTGAACAGGCTGGAGAGTGGGTTGCCAATCTTGTGGAAAGGTGGCGATGAATGGAATTGTCATGGCACTGGCCGTGGGTAGGCCTTGCAGGCCTGATTGCGTCATTGGCCGTCATCGCCATCATGGTATTGGCGTCCGCAAAACGCAGGCATAACGACTCAGGATCCGTGCGGACGTTCAGTTTGGATGACGATCTCAACACCGAAACCGCATCGAGATTATTTCGGCAGTGGCGCACCATGTCACGTGCCGCCGTCGTTCTGTTGGTGATGGCACTGGTGCTGGCGATAGCGCTGGTGGCACGCCCCAGCACCGTGGATGAGGGAGAGGAGCGTGCGAGCAGCCGCGACATCGTGCTGTGCTTGGACGTATCTGGTTCGGCGTTGCCATACGACCGCGAAGTGATCGATACCTACCGCACATTGGTGGACAATTTCAAGGGCGAGCGCATCGGATTGAGCATTTTCAATTCCACGTCACGTACCGTGTTTCCGTTGACCGACGATTACGAATTGGTGTCCGAACAGCTCGACAAGACCAGCACGATACTGAAAGGCGTCGAATCGCAGGATGATATCGACAAGATGAAAGACAGCGATTACCAAGCGATTTCCGACTGGCTGGAAGGTACGCAGAATCGTAAAGAGGCCACTTCCCTGATCGGCGACGGCGTGGTGAGTTGCGCAGCCATGCTGCCAGGTTTCGCCTACGGCAGTTCCAACGCCGAGACCGCATCCCGTCAACATGCCGCTTCCATTGTGCTCGCCACCGACAATGTCGTTTCCGGAGATCCGACATACACGCTTCAGGAGGCTCTTGACCTGACCAAACAGGCGGAAATCACCGTGGACGGACTGTTCTCCGGACCGCAGCAAAGCGAATCGGAACAGATGACCAAACAGTTCGAATCCGAAATCGAATCGCATGGCGGCGTGTTTCTCACGCAATCGAACGGCGCTTCCGTGGCTGAGCTGGTCAAGCAAATCGAATCGCGGCGCAACCATGACAGCGCGGCAAGCAGCAAGGCCGCAATATCGGACGCACCGGGATGGTGGACGCTGGCATTGGCAGTGGCGATAGTGATTTGGCTGCTCTTGGCTTGGAGGTTGAGGCGATGACCAATCTGACGCTCTCCCCTGCTTTGGGATGGCCTTTAGGCACGGCGATCTGCGTGATCATGCTGGTTTGCGCAGTCGCGCAGATTGTGCTTCATATCCGTAGACGCAGCCAAAGCGATGAAACCGTCTGGGCTTGCGCAAGACGATCGATGATTTGTGCGCTGGTGGCCATCATGGCATTGACGCCAAGCATCGTCTCGTCCACGAACAGCCGTGCGATTAACACCACCGATGTGGTGGTGGCGGTGGATGTGACCGGTTCCATGGCGGTCGCGGACGCGCAGTATGGTTCCGACGAACAGCTCAGCCGCTTGGATGTTGCCAAGCAGGCGGTGAAGGATATTGCCGCCATGTATCCGAATTCCAGTTTCGCGGCATTGCGATTCGGCGCTTCGGGAACGTTGGATGTTCCGTTGACGCCTGATTCGAAGGCGATCGATAATTGGGCGGACACGCTTGCACCGGAATCGACTTCCATTTCGGCCGGTTCGACCTTGGATGTGCCGATTGACCAGTTGTTGCTCACATGCAAGTCGATTCACGATCAGCATCCCGATGATGCGATCGTGCTGTACCTGATTTCGGATGGCGAGCAGACCTCGTCGAAAACACGCCGAACGTTCTCATCGTTGCGACGCTACCTTTCCGATGCGTTCACCGTCGCCGTGGGCAGCGAGCAGGGAGGCAATATCCCCGTGACCGGCGATGGCGTGGAGGAAGGCGACACGCAATGGGTCACCGATCCGGAAACCGGCGAGCCTGGCGTGTCCCGTATGAATGCCGACGAAATGAACGCCATCGCCGACGAGCTCAGTGGAACCGCCATCCAGCTCAATGCCACGACGACCATGAGTGGCGGGGATTCCAAAGAGGCATCCAGCAAATGGCGTGTCACGCAGACATCCAAGCAACGCACAAGAACCGTCGCCATGGTCTGGCCGTTCGCCATTGCCGTAGCGCTGCTGCTGACGTTCGAGGCCGGGGCATGGATCACGCAATCAAGGAGGCTGCTGTGAGCACAACCGTTACAGCGCGTGCATCGCTGCCCGTTCGCATCGCCATCGCCGTCATCGCAGCCATATCGGTTATTGTGGGCGTGCTTGGCATAGTGAATCTCGCATCCGTCAGCAACTACAACCAGGCCACGGACAGTCTGAATGCGAATATCAAAGCCAGCCAACAGCAAGACGCCGATTTCGACAAATTGCAGACCCAACAGCAGCAGACCGACGCGCAATTCCGTGAAGCTGGCGCGGCCGGCATGTTGCTGCTGCCAAACGTACGCACATCCATCGAGCATAATGCCGAAGTTTCGGCAAAACTGACCGAATCCATACGCAAGAAAATCGAAGAGATGCAGCATGCCGACGGCACCGAGGCCGACACAGCCATCGAAGGTGGGCAATCCGTCACCGATGGAGGCCAAGGCAACGGAGGAACCTTGACTGACGAGCAGCGTCAGAAGGTGGAGGAGCTTCTGGCCCAGAACGCACAGTCCGCCCAATCCGATTCCGATGATTCCGGTTCGGCGGCCAAGCAGGATTCCAACCAAACATCTTCGCCCGCAAAACCCTGGTAAGGGGGCTTATTTCAGGAAGTTATCCACAGGCATGTCGGCGTGTTTTTGTTGATTTTTCAACGATGACACGCCGACATCGTGCTTTTCGCCCGTCCTCCGACCACAAGCCTTGTTCGCCGGCTTGGGCAACCGCCCGATGTGCTCCAATATAGCTATGAACGCATCAATCACCTATCCGTTTATTCCCGGACTGGGGTTCAACCTCATCAACACCTTGGCCTCAACGCCAGGCATGCCATGCCATTGCCGTGCTGGCGTGCGAACCACCCAACTGCTCGTCAATGCCAAGCTCACATCCATATCGAAACATCTTGACGATCTTGACGCCACGCTCGCATCCAGTTCATTGCCCGATTGGACAGGAACCGCCGCCGAATCATACCGCGCGCGGCTTGATGAGTTACGCAAGCAATCCCTGACGCTACGGGATTCGATCAACGCCACCTTGCGTCTCCTATGGGCAGTAGGTGCGGCATGAGCTGGGAAGTGACCGCCAAAGTCAGCGGCGGATGCAAATACTCCACGGAGGAAACCGAGGCATATATGCGCGCGGCAAAAGCCCTCAGCCATCAAGCCGACGCTCTGAACCGCGCCCATGATTCAGTCCGGGCATTGAGCCTTCAGCTTTCCTCCTACCCCTATGCGTCGTCGGCCATCGCCTCGCTGTCCGGATCAAGCCCCTATTGCAATGCCACGGATCACATCGAACTGCCATACGACCAGCTCGTCGAACAATGTGACGCCCATGCAAGCGCGCTGGGAGCCATGGCGGCAAGATTGTCTGAGCTATCGGCGCTGATCATTCGCGCGCAATCGTTATATTCCCAGGTCGACGACGCTGGCAGAAGAACACTGAACGAACTGCTGCAAGTGGCGATCACATCGTTCCCGAAGGAATCGATACTCGCCGGCGCAGCCATGTCCGCCTTGGGATATGTGATGGGATCCACCAATGAGGGCAAATCCAATCCCATATATCTGCTGGACTCGTTGGATTGGGCGCAGGAAGGCATCATGAGCGCGGCCGGCGCCGCGGTCAGCGGATACGGCAAGGCCAAAGGCCTGCTGCGTACCGATGAGGTCAACCATGCAGCCGGCACCATCTCCAAGGCATCGTCGCGCGGTTACAACCTGATCCAGGGCAACAATCTCACCGTCACCCAAGTCCATCCGAAAACCGAAGTGGTGCGTGAATCGCATAATGTCGGAGAGGCCATGGAGGATCTTCGACGTCTTGCCGAGGAACGTCTCGGCAAGACCGATCTCGACAGCGGACTTGACTACGGCACCATCGCCATCTCCAAATACCGTAAATCCGACGGAACCAACTCATGGCTCGTCACCATTCCAGGCACAGACGGCAAGCACGATTCTCCATTTGGGTGGCCGCAAAACGTCGAACTCATGAGTTCGGACAGCAAGCAACGCATGGAAGCGGACAGTGCGCGAATGGTGCAGGAAGCCATGAAACAGGCCGGCATCAAATCCAATGAGCCCGTCGCATTGATCGGACATTCGCAAGGTGGCATCGTTGCCGCCACCATCGCCTCGGACCTGAAAGACGATTATGACATCGAACATGTGGTTACCGCCGGGTCGCCCGTCGCCAATCATCCGATTCCGGAAAAAACATGGGTGACCAGCGTGGAAATGGACGACGAGCTCGTGGCGGCCCTCGATGGCGCCGCCAACCCCAGTTCCGACCATTGGCTGACCGTACGCGGCACCGCAAGCAAATCCAGCAGCAACCAGGAATCAACGTTCGCAGGCACTCCCGTCACAGACGCTCCAGACAACAAGGAAATCACGCATTGGCTCAAATATCACCAAGCCGCATACCAGAACGCAACGGACATGGGATCCACCGCAGTGAACACCCACGAACGGCATTTCGATGAGATCATCGACGGCGATCTGCAGGAAGTCATGTATTTCGAAGGGCGCATGAGCAAATGAAAAAACACTGCAGCCACGGCGCAACAAGAACGGTATCACGGCATACATCATGAAAGCCATCCACCGAGCGGACAGATACGCAACTCTCGTTTACGGCTGAACGTATGCTGTAGTCTATGAAGCTTACTGATATCTCCCCTGCAATCGCATTGACCCCTCTTGACGGCCGCTACCATCAGCAGACCGCTCCGCTTGTCGAATATTTGAGCGAACCTGCGTTGAACCGCGAGCGCATGCGCGTCGAAGTCGAATGGATGATTCTGCTGGCCAACGGTTTCGAGGGCAACGGCAACCAGACCATCGTTCCCGGCGTCAAGCCGCTCACCGATGAGGAACAGGCGTTTCTGCGCGCCATTCCTGAGGAGTTCGGCGCCGAGGGTATCGCGCAACACGCCGCCCATGAGGCAAAGACCCATCATGATGTGAAGGCCGTGGAATACTACATCGACGACCAGCTCGACAAGGCCGCCGACGTGCTTGGCCACGACACCCAGCTGACCGGCCTGAAGACTTTGGTACATTTCGCATGCACGTCCGAAGACATCAACAACCTGTCCATCGCCCGCTGCGTGAAAAACGGCATCGAGAATGTGTGGCTGCCGGGCGCTCAGGCCATCGTCGACCATTTGGCTCAGAAGGCTGAGGAATACCGTGACAAGGCCATGCTGTCGTTAACGCACGGCCAGCCTGCTACACCGACCACGCTTGGCAAGGAACTCGCAGTGTACGTGTACCGTCTGAACCGCCAGCTGAACAAGGTCAGGGCTCAGGAATATCTCGGCAAGATCAATGGCGCTACCGGCACGTTCGGCGCGCATTTGGCCGCATGCCCGGATGTCGATTGGGTGGCCGTCTCCCGCGAATTCGTCACCAACCGCATGGGTCTGACGTGGAATCCGCTCACCACTCAGATCGAATCGCATGATTGGCAGGCCGAACTGTATGGCACCATCAGCCACACCAACCGCATTCTGCACAACCTGTGCGTGGATGTG
Source organism: Bifidobacterium sp. MSK.13.1 (assembly GCF_019131435.1). Taxonomy (NCBI): domain Bacteria; kingdom Bacillati; phylum Actinomycetota; class Actinomycetes; order Bifidobacteriales; family Bifidobacteriaceae; genus Bifidobacterium; species Bifidobacterium sp. MSK.13.1. Next base: position 91,528 of record NZ_JAHOMM010000003.1, read on the forward strand.
TGGATGTACATCTCCCGTGGCGTGTTCGCCCAGGTTCCAGTCAAGGGTGCTACCGGATCCTCCACCATGCCGCACAAGGTCAATCCGATTCGTTTCGAAAACGCGGAAGCCAATCTGGAGATCTCCTGCTCGCTGCTCGACACGCTGTCCGCAACGCTGGTCGAATCCCGTTGGCAGCGCGATCTGACCGATTCCACCACGCAACGCAACATCGGCTCCGCGTTGGGCTACTCCGTGCTCGCGCTCAACAATCTGATGGGCGGTCTGAACTCCATCCATCCGAACGACATCGCCATCGAAGCCGAGCTGGACTCCAACTGGGAGGTGCTTGGCGAGCCGATCCAGACCGCCATGCGCGCCTGCGAACTTGCCGGCCTGCCGGGCATGGACAAGCCGTACGAGAAAGTCAAGGAGCTTATGCGCGGCCATGAGATCTCCAAGGAAGCCGTCGAGCAGTTCATCGATCAGCAGGCGTTCGATGACGCTACCACGGCTCGTCTGAAGGCGCTGACTCCGGCAACATATACCGGCGTCGCCAGCAAACTGGTAGATTTCGACCGCTGAACCGAAGCTGTCAAATAAGTACCAAAACCATACGCCCTGAGGGTGGCCGCGTATTTCGTAGCCACCCTCAGGGCGTATTATCGAATGCAGTGGGGCGATATGACCCACCTGAAGCCAATCTCACGTATGGAGCAAGTCAACAGTGTCTCACTCCCCTGCAGTCAATAAGCCCGCCCCGCATATCGACGATGTGCCGCCGAAGCGCAGTCGTGATTTCGCCGATCTGACGCACGCATTCTTCGCCTTGGTGCTCGGCATAGGCGTGATTCTGTTCTCCGTGTACTTGCATGGCACCGCGTCCGGCGTGGAATCCGACGTTCATTCCGCCGGCCGCGTGGTCAGCTGGCTGATGGATGTTCCCTCGGCATTATTGCAGCAGCTTGCCATCGTATGCATCACCGTCAGCGTGCTCATCCAGCTGCTTACTTCCAAAGAGTGGCTGCAAAGCGTGATTTCCGTGGTTTCCCTCATATTCGGATTCTTTGCGGTGTGGGGCATATCCGCGCTGATCAGCAACTCCGGCAATACCATGCTGATCATTCCACTGCAATCCAACAGCACATCCGTAGGCACTGGACTGCTCCCCGATTTTTATGCCGCCATGGCATCGTTCCTCACCGTCTCCGGCCCTCGGCGTATCCGCTCATGCACCAAATGGGGCTGGAACGTGCTGTATGCAGTGGCAGTGCTGATGGTCGTGCTTTCATGGAATTCACTGGCTGGCGTCATCGCATCCTACGCCATAGGCCGTGTTATCGGCATGCTGATCCGTTTCGCCATAGGCACGCAGAACAATGGCGCGTGGGGATCACAAATCGCGCAATCATTGCGTTCCATCGGTATTGACACATCATTGCTCACCCGCCGAGTCGCCCCCTACGTCGATTCGGGAGTATTGAAGGCCACGCTGGATGACGATCTGACCGAAAATTCCCGTATTTACGATGTTGTCGACTATGACGGCAAGCAATACACCGTTTCCGTACTCGACAATCAAGTGCATGCGGCCGGATATCTCAACCAAGTATGGCAGTGGCTTCGCCTGACCGGTGTTTCCATGCGTCGCGACCGTTCCTCGGTTGACGCCATGCACCATCATTACGCCATGATTCTCGGCCTGTCCAATGCCGGTTTGGAAACTCCGCGCGTGTATGGTGTGGCCGATTATGGAGAATCCTCCATTCTGGTGTTCCACCGCAACCGCATGCCATTGGAATGCAACCAAAACACCATGTCCGACCATGATATGGAAGCGTTCATGGAATATCTCACCACAGCACACCATCATGGCTTCACCCATCGTCGCATCACTCCGGAAACCCTGTCCCGCATGGAAAACGGGCATCCGGTAATCGCAGGTTGGCATAATGGCGATTATGGCAGTTCCGCTCCGAACTTCGCACTCGACAAAGTACAGTTGCTGGTTCTTCTTGCCACACTCAATGGCAATGATCGTGCGATCGCCTGCGCTCGCAGGACTTGGGGAGACGAGCAGCTGATCGATTTGGCACCCTTCATACAGAAGGCTGCCATTCCCGCTTCCACGCGCGCATTGCCTGGCTGGGACAAGCATGTGCTTACCGATTTACGTACGCGTATTTCGGCGCTCGCTCCGCAGGATGTCGCGGATTCCATGGAAAAAGTCACGCTTTCCCGGTTCAGTCTTCGCTCGTTCATTGCGATTGCGCTGCTGGTGGTCGCCGTATATGTGGTGTTCACCCAGATTCAGCCGGCCGAAATGATCAAGGCCGTCAGAGACGCCAATCTCGCCATGGCGTTGGTTTGCGTCGCGCTTGGCTTTGTGGCGTGGCTTGGTTCCGCTATCACCTTGGGTGTGTTCATGGATTCCGATAAACGCAACACGATCGGCTTGTATTGCTCTCAGATGGCGTCCGGTTTCACTGCGGTGTCCATGCCGGCCGGCGTCGGTCCAGCATTCGTCAACCTGCAGTTCCTTCGTAAAAGCGGCTATCGCAGTACGGCTGCGACCGCGGTTATGAGCGCGGTCTGGGCCGTACAGGGAGGCACTACCATCGTGTTGTTGCTGACGATTGGCCTATTCACCGGCCGCAACACATTGTCCGGCATGATTCCGACCAATACGCTGATCATGGTGATCGCCATCGTCGCGTTGGTTGTGTCGGCCGCCATGGCGATTCCTCCAGTGCGTCATTTGGTGACCGAGAAATACCTTCCAGTGGTCAAAGCATACGCGCGCAACCTGGTCAATGTGCTTGCACGGCCAAAGGAACTGGCCCTTGGCATTGCCGGCGCACTGGTGCTTAACCTTGCGACCGGACTGGGATTCTGGGCAGCATTGATGGCGTTTGGATACCACACGAATCCTGCGGAAACCACCTTCATTTTCCTGCTTGCCAACACTTTGGGCTCCGCGGTTCCCACTCCTGGCGGTCTGGGTGCCGTGGAGGCCGTGCTGTCGGTGGCGTTCACTGCCGTGGGCATCCCCTCCTCCATCGCGGTTTCCGCTACTCTTGTCTACCGAATCGCCTTCTACTGGTTGCGTATTCCGGTCGGTGCGTTGGCCATGAAATGGCTTGACATGCATAATTTGATCTGACAAACACCCCCGTACACTTTGTTTTCCCCCTGATTTTCAAAAAAGCGACCAAAACCCTTGTAAAATGCCATTTTCCTCATAAGAGTGCGCTAATATCATAGAGAACGTGGATGTTCGTAATCAGAATGTCCCCTGACCCAAGAAGGATGCTTTATGGCATACAACAAGTCTGATCTCGTCTCGAAGATCGCTCAGAAGTCCAACCTGACCAAGGCACAGGCTGAGGCAGCTGTGAACGCTTTCCAGGACGTGTTCGTCGAGGCGATGCAGTCCGGCGAAGGCCTGAAGCTGACCGGCCTGTTCTCCGCTGAGCGCGTCAAGCGCGCCGCCCGCACCGGACGCAACCCGCGCACCGGCGAGACCATCGAGATTCCGGCAACCTACGGCGTTCGCATCTCCGCCGGCTCCCTGCTGAAGAAGGCTGTCACCAAGTAAGTCATGTACTGATATGTTGCTTACACGACGAAAGCCCCGACCATGACGGTCGGGGCTTTCGTCGTTCATGACACTTGTACAAGCGTCATTCTGCGCTACACTATGCATATATATTAGACATCGTGTCCATATAGATGGAGAGAGACATGACCGATCAACGCAAGGAAGTCATCAATCAACTGCATGAATTGAACATTCTGCTGCTGCATACCAAGCTGAAGGCCACACGCACACAGACCGCGCTACGAGCCGCCACACGAGTATGCAACGTCGAAGCGGCACGTCGTGGCGTGCCACCGCTGCAACAACTTCCCAAAAGCCATGACACGGCAACGCACATGCTTGACTGCCTCAGCACCGAGGATCTTTCCACCCTCAGCGAACTTCTGCAGCGCATCATCGACAACACCGACACCAGGATTCTCGATGAAGAGGTTGTCGAGCGACGCAAAGCCATCCATGAATTCCTTATGCTGAATCACACAGATACGGAGGTGCAGGAATGAGCGACGAGCAGGAGACCATTCCCGAAGCAAATGCCCCCAAACCAATCCGCATCGACAAACGATCCCTGTTCACTCCCAGTGAAGCCGTGGCCGTGGAACAGCATTCCACAACACCACATGTGTCACGAACCCGTTATGGAACCGCACGCATCGAAGGTCGCCTCTCCTCCCCCAATGCGAGAGTACCCGCAGTCATATCGCAACATTGCGGCGGCATCACAGTCAAAGGCCATACGCTCAAATCGTTCGCCTATACCACCGACGCTGCGATCATCCGTAATACCAATGCCAACGCCATTCTCGCCGTCTACCCGTTCACTGGAGAACCGGTGATCACACAGGCGTTGCTCACTGTGGCACAAATGCCACTTTTCGTAGGCGTCGGAGGAGGCACCACCACCGGTCCGCGTGTGACCGAGCTGGCCATGGTGGCTGAAATGCAAGGTGCGGCAGGCGTCGTCATCAACGCGCCGGCACCCGCGGAAACCATCGAAACCACCATGTCCATGGTCGACATTCCCGTTATCGCAACAGTCACGGAAGACGACGAAATCACCGAATGCAAGATTCTCGCCGGTGCGGCCATCATCAACGTCGCAGCCGGAGCACGCACCGCGCAAGTCGTGGCAAGCATACGTGCGCATCATCCGGAAATACCGATCCTGGCATCGGGAGGCGGATCCGAAGATCGCATCCTCGCCACCATCGAAGCGGGCGCGGATGCCATCACATGGACGCCGCCAAGCGCGCAACAGCTGCAATCGCAGATGATGGCGAAATATCGCGGCGAAGCCTGATTCAAGCCAATCAAAAACGAAAGCGACCGCAGCGCAATCGCAAAACAATTCAGGAGAACATACCGATATGGGAGTGGGGTGTGACCGAAGCCTGTCGGCCACACCCCACTCCCATCGACGTTTCCCATTGCCACCATCGCTTACTCCAAAGCGCCAATCATGGCTTGGAAATCCTCATTCTCCCTGCATTGGAACGGATCCAGCAGCACCATATCCATCTTCCGCGGCGCATGCAACGATAGTCTGGTCCAATCGCAGGAATACTGCGCGCCATGCGATTTGGCCGCACTGACGAATCTGCCGCGCAATGCGGCACGAGTATCCGCCGGCGGCATGGTACGCGCCTTTTGCGCCTCACGACCGTCAATCAGCGAACGCAAGGCACCACGGCGAAGCAACGACGCATACAACGCGCCATTGGCCACGTCATGATAGTCCAGATCCAACTGTTCCAGCTTGCTCAGCGGAAGATCCGCACTGGAACGGGCACGTAACGCTTCAAACAGGCGGTACTTGCACACCCAGTCCACGCTGTCTCCCAAAGCATTTGCATTGCCGGAACGGAACGCTTCCAACGTATTGCGCCACTGACGAAGCACATCGTGCACATCGGTGCGAGGCAACGACGAAGCCACTTCCGGATGCTCATCCACGAACTGTTCCACAGCCTGTAGATAACGTTCCTGCATGGCTACGGCACCACCCTGCAACGTCGATCCATCGGCCATGGCAAACGAAGCATTCACGCCGCTCATATCGCGACTGACCGCACGGTTTGCGGCACCGGCGTCCGCGAACGCGAACCGCGAGAATCCCGACTCACGTCCTTCACGCCCAGCCTGTTCGATAACGCACAGCACCAGATGCGTGGTGGCCAGCTTCATCATCGTGGCCCATTGAGAACGGTTTGAATCGCCGATGATCACATGCAGCCTTCGGAAGGCGTCGGGATCGGCATGCGGCTCATCCCTCGTGTTGACCATTGGACGCGATCTTGTGGTCGCCGATGAAACAGCCTCATCCAGAAAATCGGCACGCTGCGTGATCTGGAAACCTGATTCCGTCACCCTGCCTGCGCCAGTGAACAGCTGCCTGGTAATCAGGAACGGCAGCAATTCGTGTTCGATGACGTCCAACGACACAAAACGACGTACCAGATAGTTTTCATGGCAGCCGAAGGAATGCCCTGCGGAATCCACATTGTTTTTGAACACATGCACTGTGGCACGTGGCCCATGCGTGGCTCGAAGCCTTTGCTGGGCGTCCAACGCAAGATCGCGCATCACCAGTTCGCCGGCCGCATCCACGGCAAGGGCGTCCATGGGATCGCAGGCCTCGGACGTGGCATATTCAGGATGCGATCCGACATCAAGATACAGTCGCGACCCGTTTTCAATATACGTATTGGTCGATCGCGCGGAGGCAACGATCGGCTGGAACATCATCATTGCCGTCTGGCTGGCGTCGCATGGCACATCCGCACCGGTCACGCTGACGCCGTATTCCGTTTCAATGCCGAAAATACGAGCGAAAGAATGAACCTCACGCAACGTTCCCGCATCAAGCGGTGACGAGGAATGATTGCCGCTGTCTCGCAGCTGCGGCATCACTCGCCGCCTTTTTGCACGAAACTACCGACATATTCCTCAGCATTGGACTCGAGCACCGATTCGATATCGTCAAGCACGGCATCCAACGCATCAGCGGTTCCGTCGACTTGTACGCCGGCGGATTCGACAATGTCACCCACCTCTTGGCCTGCGGATGCGGATTGAGCCTGTTCAAATTCCTGAGGCATGACATTCCTCCCTGTAACTTCCGGTTGCAAACCTGCAAAAAAACGCTGCGCCACACCTTATATCAGGTGTGGCGCAGCATGCAACACTATGCCAAATACTGGCTCAGATCATTGGTGATCAGACCATTGGTGGCCATCACATCGTTCTCCTGGCGCCAGTGAACGCTTTCGCCGTTCCACTGGGTCAGATGGCCTTGCGCCTCCCAAATCACCACAGCACCAGCAGACACGGCAGGTACGTCCCACTCATGCAAGTGCGGTTCGAAATACGCATCGTACGTACCGTCGGCCACCTTGCACAAATCAAGGGACGCCGGGCCGACACGTTTAATATCGGCAGGACGTCCGGCAATCTTCGCCACCACATCGAGCGCACGCTGCGATTCGGACGATACCGGAGACATGCCGAAACTCACCACCGAACCATCGAGGGACGACGTGGTGGAAGGAATGATTTTCTCGCGTTTGTCTCCCAACGGAGTTTTGCGAATACGAATCGCGCCGGATCCACGCACCGCAAGATACGTCAATCCCAGTGCCGGAGCGTGCACAATCGAAAGGATCGGCTGTGCGGAGCACTGGTCGTTGAATTCGAACAATGTCACGGTGATGGCCCATTCCGGCATGCTTCGCGCGAAATTGATCACGCCGTCGATGCCACCCACACACCAGTATCGCTGGCCGGGATAGCACTGTTCAGGGCGAAGCTGCCAGAAGCCGTCGAACACGTTGACATAGGTCAGGCGGTTGCTGATGAACTGCTGCAGGCGCTTGTCGGTGTCTGAAGTGAAGTGGAAGCAGTCTTCGGACACTTCCAGTTTTCTCATGTCGTGCGGATTCATCTGGTCGTTCAACGCATGCTTGCCTGCGTCCTGCAGGATGCGTGCGACTTCGAGGGCGATTTGCCTCAGTTCCATAGATATGCCTTTTCGTTTCCTCTGTACAGTCCCGGCACGTCCTCTCCTCAAAATACCGGGATGATGTTACCTGTTGTCAATGGTCGTTCTTCGCGACCAATTGATGGCAATGTTACCCGCACAGATTGCATTTCACCGTAACATTTCCAAAATCGACGCCGCATCTTGGACACGCTCACAATAGCGGGAACATTGAGATTTGCTATATTTCAGAGGGTCTGACATATCCAATGAGACCATCGGATTCTCCACGGTATTATCACCAATCGTTCGATGGCGCACCGTAAGATGCGACCACGATGCGGCCACAACCTGTTCTGGAAAACGACGAATCATTTCGGCACGCAACCAAGCACGGGTATCGGAAGGCGCTTCCACCGAAGCCTGCACCAACTGCCCGTCCGTAAACAACCGCTCCGTTTGGGCACGCAACCGATCGAAAATCGAGTCAGCGGGATCAATCGCAGCCCACTTTAAATCGACGGCCGCAATACGCGCATCATCCCAACCGGAGCCAATTTTACGACGCAGCTTCTCCAACAACTGCCATTTCAATAGCCATTCAATGCGGCCAGCTTGCTCGCGCATCGTCAAACGCGCATCATCATCGGCATGCCTGATGGCAGCCACATCGGCGAGCGCCTGCCCCCACATCGCCATGATGTTACGGGTCGAACGGTCAGACCATGCCGGTTCACCGGACGTGTCGGTTCCATAGATCACGGCAGCGGCAGCATACACCAGGCCACGCAGGGTGACCTCAATCTGCCATGCCGAGGTCTCGCCGCCATATTCCAGCGGCAACATGGCACCTAATGTCAAATCATGAGACACCTCGTGCATGGCGCTCACCGGATCGGCGAGCATGATTGGCTCCAACGCTTCGTCTATGTTCAATCCCGCCTCTTCGGCATGCTCAAGCAGCCACAGCAGCATGCTGGTGGTGCCGAGTTTCAGCGCCTGCGGCACATCCATACGATTGGCGTCCCCGACAATCACATGCAATCGACGGTATGCATCCGTGCTGTGCGATTCGTCTCGAGTATTGATGATCGGCCTGTCGAATGTGGTCTGCAAACCGACTTTCATATGAAAATAGTCGGCGCGCTGGCTGAGCTGGTATCCGGCGGTTTCGCTTCGTTCGCCGATACCGACGCGACCTGATCCGGTAAAAATCTGTCTCGCTGCAAAATGTGCCGTCATGAGTTTCGCAACTTGGTCAAACGGCACCGAACGCAGCATCATATAATTTTCGTGGGTGCCCCAGCTTGCACCTTTGCCGTCGACGTTATTACGGTGCAGCGCGATTGCGATACCGGTCTGTTCGCTGGCTTTGCGCGCGCACTCACGCATGATGAGATCGCCGGCATGGTCGTAGAGCACGGCATCGAAGGGATCATCGGTTTCGGGCGCGGAATATTCAGGATGTGCATGATCCACATACACACGGCCGCCATTGACTGCAATCACATTGGTGATGTTGAGCTGCGGCGCGTCCGTCAACAGATCAGGATGCGCGGATGCACGTTCCAGCCTGGTGCCGCGGGCGTCGTTGACCGGATCCTCCTGCCGATAGTCCCAGCGAATATGCTTGGTTTGTTCGTTCGCCGCGGCACCGACCACATCGAACGATAGCTTCACCGGATTGTAATGCTCCATTTCGAGAGCGGAAACCGCGTATTCCGTTTCCGTGCCCATGATTCGACGAACGCTCATTGATACGACTTCCCTTCGTCTGATTTCGCGTTGCCTGCCAGCATTATTCGACTGGTCGTATACGGGTGATGCGCCCTGCTTCCAAACCATTGATACGGCTCCACTGTTCCGGATTGGCATCCAACACCGCATCGCGGGTTTCAAGAAACTCCTCGTCGACGGCCTTCGCCAACAGATCGACGCCAATCGCCGCCGGCTGTCCGCTTTCGATGGAGATTTTCACAGCACGGGTTTTGGCACGATCCACAATGTTTTTCAGCACCGCACCCGACACCACATCCGCCAGATAGATCGGATGCCATTGCCCATGCTCATCGCACACGTCGCACAGATACCGGTGCTCGTCCGTCGAATAGATATCGCTGACCAGCACCCCAATCAAAGCCTTCGCATCCACCCCTGGCACCAACGGCAAATCGTCGGTCAGATAATGGCGGATGATCTGCGCCGCCTGAGCCGCTTTCGGACGCTCCACACGAATCTTCACATCCAAACGACCAGGACGCAACACCGCCGGATCAATCATGTCGATACGGTTCGAAGCGCCGATGACCATAACATTGCCAAGCGTTTCCACGCCATCAAGTTCAGCCAAAAACTGCGGCACAATAGTGGTTTCCACATCCGACGACACGCCGGATCCACGAGTGCGCAGCAGCGAGTCCATCTCGTCAATGAACACGATCACCGGTTTGCCATCCGCCGCACGCTCACGCGCACGCTTGAAAATCATGCGGATCAGGCGTTCCGACTCGCCCACGAACTTGTTGAGCAGTTCCGGCCCCTTCACCGACAGGAACACGCCACGACCGCCGGCAGCGCCTTCGGCGAGCGCATTGGCCACAGCCTTGGCGATCAGCGTCTTTCCATTGCCTGGAGGCCCATACAGCAGCACGCCTTTCGGCGGCTTCAAATCATAACGTTCGAACAGTTCGCGATGCAGGAACGGCATTTGCACGGCATCGCGAATACGTTCGATCTGCTCATCCAAACCGCCGATATCAGCGAACGTGACATCCGGCACTTCCTCAAGCACCAAGTCGGCATCATCCTGCGCGGGAACCAACGCAAGCGCGAATCTCATGGACGAATCGACCGTAACACGGTCGGACACATTGATCGAAGTTTTCGACAGCGCTCCCGAACGGCGGACCAACGCAACGTTTCCACCGCCATCCGCGACCAGCAATCGCCCATCATCAATGACCTGCTTCACCGTGCGCACTGCGCCCACAGCATCGGTGCCGGCTTGCGAAACCACCACCATGTTCTCGTTGAGCAGCACCGTGCGCCCAGCCTCAAGCCTGGATGCCTGCACATTCGCCGCAACCGGCACGATCATGCGACGGCTTCCGGAAATCACCTCGGCGCTGGCATGCTGTACCCCCTGTTCGTCCGTGCGAGAGGAATGCACGCGAACCATGGTGGCGAAGGTCATGGGCGGTCCCGCCAACTGGTTCAGCTGGGCCTTGGCCTTGGTGAGCTCCTGGGTGGCACGGCTCAACGCCTTGGCCAACGCATGATTCTTGGCCATCAACTGGTCGTTGGCCTCACCCAACGACGCCAACGTCTCATCACGTTGATCCATTTCATCAGCCTCGCTTTCCACCGAATGCGTTTCGAGCCGTTCCGTCATTTCGTCATGTCATGGCGCATTCGCATTCAACATGCTCAACCCTTAAGAATACCCATTGTCCTCATGATTTCCGACAATCAAAACCATGCTTGAACAAGAATCGCCGAACATTGCGCCCACTCCCACCCTTTCCCAGCCTGGACTGCTGGTGATGGATGTGGATTCCACGCTGATCGATGAGGAAGTCATCGACGAGCTGGGCGCCGCCGCTGGAATTGGCGAGCAGATCGCGTCGATTACCGCACGTGCGATGAATGGCGAACTTGATTTTCGCGAGGCGTTGCAGGCTCGTGTTGCGCTGCTTAAGGATCTGCCGACTTCGGTGTTCGATGATGTGTATCGTCGCGTGCATTTCACACAGGGGGCGCTTGATTTGATTGACGCTTTGCATGCGCATGGTTGGAAGGTCGGCGTGGTTTCCGGCGGTTTCCATGAAGTCGTGGACCGTCTTGCCGCCGACGCGCATCTTGATTTTTGGATTGCGAATCGTTTGGAAGCCGCTGATGGTTGTTTAACCGGCCATGTGCTTGGCGATATCGTTACGAAAGATGTGAAATTGCAGTCACTGCGTGATTGGGCTTCACGCATGGGCATCAGCATGGGTCAGACTGTTGCGGTTGGCGATGGAGCCAATGATCTGCCGATGATTCATGCCGCCGGGCTTGGCGTGGCGTTCTGCGCCAAGCCTGCGGTTCAGGCGGATGCTCCGCATCGTGTGAACGAACGTGATTTGACCCGGATTCTTGATTTTCTTCGTTGATTCGCATTCTTCGATGATGCGAATCCCGATAGATCCGAGTCGCGATATAGCAAAATCCGATATTGCAGGATAACGATATTGCCGTGTGAAATGATGATGTTCACACGGCAATATCGTTATGATCCGTTTATTCGACACTACTTGCAGTAGGCTCCGTCGAGATGCGCGCCACGCGCCCAATCGGCGGCACGCATGGCTTTTTTGCCTTGGGCTTTGACTTCCAGCAATTCCAAAGGATCTGAGGAAGTACCCACCCACACGTTCTTTTTTCCGGCCACGATCCGCCCTGGTTCTAGCGAAACGGGTGTGTTGGGATTGCTCATATCGGCGCCCTGCGCACGCAACACATGCAACGTGGCCGGTTCTGCTTCGGCATTGGCGTGCAGTTCGCACCATGCGCCCGGATTGGGCGTGCAGGCTCGAATCTGACGATCCACCGCGAATACAGGAATGTCGAAACGAATATGCGCGTCTTCAACCGTGATCTTCTGAGCCACCTCATATGCGCCGGCAGGCTGTTCCACAGGCGCGATCTGATCGTCGGCCATGGCCTGCAGCGAGGCGGCAAGCAAACGGGAACCATCCTCGGCAAGACGGTTCAGCAGCTCACCCGCCGTTTCATGCGCTCCGATTTCCACAGTGGACTGCGCCAGAATCGGACCGGCATCCATGGCTCGCACGATGCGGAACACCGTGGCTCCGGTCACCTTCTCGCCCGCCCAAATGGAACGCTGCACGGGAGCCGCGCCACGCCACTGCGGAAGCAGCGAGAAGTGCAGGTTGTACCATCCCATCGGCAGCGCGTCGAGCACATCCTGCTTCAGGATTTTGCCATACGCCACCACTGCCGCGGCCTGGGCACCGGTCGCAGCAAGTTCGGAAATGAACGTTTCCTCGCTCGGATCGGATTCAATCACCGGCAAACCAAGATCAAGAGCGGCCTGCTTCACGGGATTCGGTACCAGTTTGCGTCCACGCCCGGTAGGAGCATCCGGTCGGGTGAGCACTGCGACCACTTCGAAACGCTCGGTATCTTCAGCCAGCATTTTCAACGACGGCACCGCAACATCCGGAGTACCGGCAAACAGCACTTTCAGCACGAAAAGTCCTCCTTATCAAATCCTCATCACATCGTTATCATCGTGGGAATCATTCCGGCCGCATCAACAGCATGTAAGGCAGCGGAACGCAACACACTATGCCTGATGCACCGCGGGAATCTTCACACCCGCATCAATCAGCAGCGCACGCAACGCACGTGAATCCTTGAATCGAACGCCACGAATGCCCGCATTGTTCGCACCTACGATATTCATGGCCTTATCGTCCACGAACACCGCGCCGGAAGCGTCAATGCCGAACTGTTGCAACGCGAACTCGTAAATATCCTTATTCGGCTTACGCAGGGAGACATATCCGGAAACCACACGATCGTCGAGGCTGCGCAGAATATCGAAATTGTCGAGCGCGATCGGGAACAGATCCTTCTGCCAGTTGCTCAATCCCCACACATGCACGCCGGCCGCTTTCAAATCGTTGATGAGCACGCGGGCGCCCGGCACCACGCCGGTCAACGAGTCGACGAAATTGTCGAGATAGTACTGCAGCATGTCGGCCCATTTGTCTCCATAACGTTCACGCATCAGGGCGACGCCGTCATCATTCGACATGCCGCAGTCCAGTTCATCGTTGATGTCGTAGAAGCCGGAAATATCGTTGTCAAGGAACTGTTCAACAAGCTCGTCGCTATAGCGGGGCGTCATCACGGCCACCGGATCCCAGTAGACGAGCACGTTGCCGAAATCGAAAATCACATCGGTGATCGGCTTGCCCGCATTCACCGCAGCTTCGCCGTCAGCCATGAGCACGTCGTACTCCATATCAGGCTCTCCAGGCCAACCCTTCATATGATCCTCCATTCACTGCTGTGCGGCCTCATGCCGAACTGCCAACCTGTCTAGTTTTTCACGGCGAGGGGACGTGCGTCAGATTCGCTCCTTCGGATCAAGCTGAAAACGCAGTTCTCCCGGTTCGCGCGCGGCCACATGGCGGGCACTGGCGGAACGCAAACGCAACGCCAACTCACCTCGGCGACTTTGCGGCACACGCACCACCGCCTTGACACGATCCGCAGTGCCTTCCAATTCGCGCGAATCAATGGTCCGAGGCTGCGGAATAGGTACCGGCCCCAATACGGACGGCAGCATGCCTTCGGTGGTTTCGATGGCGGACAGGTCACCCCCACCCAACGCGCCGATACGTTCCAGCGTGACCTTCACCGCGTCACGACGTCCCCATACGCATGCGGCGGCAAACACAGGCGGCAATGCGGTTTGTTCACGTTCCCGCAATTCGGTTTGCGCCAGCAACGTTGAATTCCAAAGCATCAACGATTGAGCGAGCGTGGGATCGGTTTCGCCGATCAACAGGGCCTGACCTCCCCTGATTCGCGGCGCGCACAGCGAAACCGCGCGCATCCACGACGTCAACGTGTCTACGCCCGCGTCAATGCCGAAGGCGTACAAGCTGGTCCATGCGTCGAGAATGGCCACGGCCCGGTATTCGCATTCCGAGGGGTTCCTCCCACGCACACGGGGTTCTGCGCCGGGAGTGGCGATGACCAACTGCGGCGCAAACCCGATATCGGGAACAATGCCGCGTGGCTGGCTCGGCGTTGAAAGCACAATGGGCACGCCACGAAACAGTCGACTCAGCTCCTGCGCAGTTCCGGCGGCACCCACACGAACCACGCGCATACGTTCGTTATGGCATGCCGGGCAAGCCCATTGCACAGTGGCGACACCGCACCAACGACAACGCACCGACCCATCCCGTAACCGTTCCAATGGACCCGTGCAGTACGAGCAGCGAGCCTGACGGTGGCATTTCGCGCAGCTCAATGCTTCACCGATGCCATCCTGCGGAATGCTCAACAGCACCGGACCGCTTTCCAACGCCTTCGACAGCACTCGCACCGCAGTGTGCGGCACACGCGCTCCGATGGTCGAATCCGCAAGTCTTGCCAATTCGTCACGGTTCAGCCAACGAATCCAAGGACTCGCTTCCTTGGTTACGGCAGGGAATGCGTGAATCGGCGTACTGAAACCGCTGACCTGGGTGGCACCGACATGCGCCGCATCGGTTTCCCACTGGCTTTGCACACTGCGCGCATTGGCCATCGCGACGAACACGCCATTATGCGCTTTTGCACGTAACCGCAACACTCCGCGGGCGTTGGCGTAAGGCATCATGCCATCGGCATCCTGATAGCACACGTCATCGAGAATGAGGAACAACGCATTGCCATCCACCGGCGCATACATCGCCGCCCGTGTGCCGATCACGCACCGCACCTGCCCTCCACTGATGGCCAGATACGCACGATACCGTTCAGCAGGCGCCATCTGCGCGTTCAGAATGGCGAAATCGCCGCCGTACGCACCGTTGGATGATTGGGTTGGCGCGAAACAGCGCAAGCCGATCGACTGCAACGTTTCGGCCATGTCCTCAATCTCACGCATGGTCGGCAACACCAGTACCGCCGGTTTGCCCTGCAATAAGGCCGCGGCCACCATCCAGGCCACGCACTGCCTCCAATGATGGGATCCCGGCAATGGGTCGAGCACGAACGCTTGGAAACGTTGCCCTTCCAATGCCGTACGAAGCAGGTCGATATTACCGTATTGCCGCTGCAACTGCTCGTACGATTCCCGCTCGATCTTGGCAAGCGATTCGATACGTCCGTTTTTTTCAATACCCGTTCGATTGCCGCTACGTTGTTCCTGTTCGACGCGAGCCACGCGCGGAGGCACCGCCAAACGCAGGATATTGGCTCGCGTTCCGCCGAATGCGTCCGCGATAAGTGTGGCATCGTTGCGCATGGATTCCGACACAAGCACACGATCGATGACCACCCGTTCGATGAACCGCAATGACGATTCAGGGGTTTCGCTGGTATCGGTCCGTTTCCAAATGATGCCGTTGACCCGTTGCCCGCCGAAGCGGACACGCACCATTACGCCGGGCTGGGCGGCTTCGGAATACTTCTCCTCAACGTAATAGTCGAAGGTCTGCCCCAAATGGATGGCCTGAATATCCAGCACCACTTGGGCTATGGGATGCTCCGCAGCCGGCGTTTTAACCGCGGGCGCACGCTTGCGCCGCTTGCGCGGGGCGAGCCCGTCAAGCGCCAGCTGCTCGGCATCCTCAGTACTCATGATTCAAGGGTAACTCAGCCTTCGATGGCGGCTTTCAGCTCGTCGACCTTATTGGTGGTCTCCCAGGTAAAATCAGCATCGTTGCGTCCGAAATGACCGTAAGCAGCGGTCTTGGAATAGATCGGACGCTTCAGATCAAGCTCGTCGATAATGGCGGCCGGTCGAAGGTCGAACACCTTACGCACAGCCTGCTGGATCTGCTCGCGAGTCACACCATTTTCAGTGCCGTACGTTTCCACATTGATGGACACCGGATCGGCCACGCCGATGGCATACGCCACCTGCACCTCAACCTTGTGGGCCAGACCTGCCGCCACAATGTTCTTGGCCACCCAACGCGCCGCATAGGCAGCGGAACGATCCACCTTGCTCGGATCCTTGCCGGAGAACGCGCCACCGCCATGATGAGCCGCACCGCCATACGTGTCGACGATGATCTTGCGACCGGTCAGACCGGCATCGGCAGCCGGACCGCCCAACACAAACGAACCGGTCGGATTGACAAGCACGCGATATTCATCATGCGCCACACGATCGGCAAGCACATCATCAAGCACAGGACGAATCACATGTTCCGTCAACTGCTCCTTAAGCCACGCCTGATCGACTTGAGGATCATGCTGCGTGGACACCAACACCGTGTCAAGACGAACGGGAGCATCATGCTCATCATATTCAATGGTCACCTGGGTTTTGCCATCGGGACGCAGATGAGGCACTTCGCCATTCTTACGAACCTCAGTAAGACGGTAAGCCAAGCGATGAGCCAAATAAATCGGCAATGGCATCAGCACATCGGTCTCGTCGCACGCATAGCCGAACATCACGCCCTGATCGCCGGCGCCCTGCGCCTCATAACGCTGCTCGCGAGATGCCTTCGACTCCGCTTCGCCACTCAAACGAGCCACACCCTGGTTAATCTCAGAGCTCTGCTCGGTCAACGAAACGGTCACGCCGCATGAATCCGCATCAAGACCAACGCGAGAACTGGTATAGCCGATATTGCGCACCACAGAACGCACAATGCTCTGAATATCGGAATAGCCTTCACTCGTCACTTCGCCGAACACGAAGAACTGGCCAACCGTGGCGCATGTCTCCACGGCCACGTGGGACTGCGGATCCTGAGCAAGCATATCGTCAAGAATCGCGTCGGAAATCTGATCGCAGACCTTGTCCGGATGCCCCTCCGTCACTGACTCAGCGGAAATCAACTTCAATTCAGCCATCTGGCTGCTCCTTTCACGAACGCCCCACACGTTCGCCCTTCTGATTGCTACGAAAAAAACGCCCCGTCCTTCGCATACGCAATCAATAGCTTCACTATGGACTATTCAAAGCGCACCGCTCAGGTATCGGGGCGAATGAAAACTTGGAATCCGGTTCTTATCGCAAGAACCGTTACATCAGTTGCCTTCGGTCAGATCGTCTTCGCCGAGGGTCTCTTCAAGCAGACCATCATTGATCTCACGGAAAGCGATGGATAGCGGCTTTTCCTGATTCTGATACTCCACCAGCGGACCGACGTTCTGCAGCAGGCCCTCGTTGAGCTGGGTGAAATAGGAATTGATCTGGCGAGCACGCTTGGCTGCGAAAATAGCAAGAGCGTACTTGGAGTCCGCATGCTCCATCAAGTCATCGATCGGCGGTTCCGCAAGACCGGTCGGGGTTGGCTGAGTGCCGAATGCCATATTGATTATCTCCCAATCATCAGATAAGCCAAAAGCTTCTTTTCCAAAGTCTTAAGTATAGGGCCGCCACTGGACCTGATTCAAGCCCTTTCTCTCATGTTTTCGGCAAGCGCAAGCATCTTCGGCAATGCTCGCGAATATAACGCTTCTGGGAATTCCACATAGTGACTCTTGACAAAACCGTGTCCCGCTTAACCACCACAATAGAGAACATGGAAATGCGATCTGCAAAACTGATGAATGGACGAGTATTCGCGGGCGCACGCGCCCTCTACCGTGCCGCTGGCGTGGACGGTAAGGATTTCGGCAAGCCGATCATCGCCATTGCCAATTCCTTCGATGAGTTCCTGCCCGGCCACGTGCACCTGAACAAGGTTGGTCGACTGATCTCCGAGGCCATCAAGGAAGCTGGCGGCATTCCGCGTGAGTTCAACACGATGGCCGTTGACGACGGCATCGCCATGGGACACACCGGCATGCTGTACTCCCTGCCGAGCCGTGACATCATCGCCGACACCGTGGAATATCAGGTGAACGCGCACTGTGCCGACGCCCTGATCTGCATCCCGAACTGTGACAAGGTCGTGCCGGGCATGCTGATGGCCGCTCTGCGTCTGAACATCCCGACCGTCTTCGTCTCCGGCGGTCCGATGGAGGCCGGCACCACGGTACTTCCCGACGGAACCGTGAAGAAGAACACCGATCTGATCGACGTGATGTATGCCTCCGCCGACGACAATCTGAACGAAGAGGATCTGCTCGCCTATGAGAAGACCGTCTGCCCGACCTGTGGTTCCTGCGCCGGCATGTTCACCGCGAATTCGATGAACTGCTTGACCGAGGCCATCGGCCTGGCCCTGCCAGGCAATGGCACCATTCTGGCTTCGCACTCCTACCGCAAGGATTTGTTCAAGCGCGCCGCCGAGCAGATCGTCAAGATCGCCAAGCAGTATTACGACGATGATGACGAGACTGTGCTCCCGCGTTCCATCGCCACCAAGGAAGCGTTCGAGAACGCCATGACCATGGATGTGGCCATGGGTGGCTCCACCAATACAGTGCTGCATATCCTCGCCATGGCGCAGTCCGCCGACGTGGACTTCACGCTTGACGACATCGAGCGCATCTCCCACACCGTGCCCTGCATCTGCAAGGCTTCGCCGTCCGGCGAATGGGAGATCTCCGACGTGCATCGCGCCGGTGGCATCACTGGCATTCTCGGCGAGCTCGACCGTGCCGGCAAGCTGCACCGCGACGTGCATTCCATCGATTACAAGACGCTTGAGGACAAACTCAACGACTGGGACATCATGCGTGATACCTGCACCGAGGAAGCCAAGCAGATGTATCTGGCGGCCCCGGGTCACATCGTGTCCCCTGATCCGTGGACGCATACCACGCTGTTCGACTCCCTCGACCGCGACCGTGTGAACGGCGCGATTCACGACATCGATCATCCGGCCGTCACCGAAGGCGGTCTGGCCGTGCTGCGTGGCAACCTCGCCCCTGACGGCTGCGTGGTGAAGACCGCCGGTGTGCCGAAGGAGATTTGGACCTTCCGTGGACCGGCACTGGTCGTCGAATCCCAGGAACAGGCCATCGAGGTCATCCTCAACGACACTCTGAAGCCCGGTATGGCGCTGGTCATCCGTTACGAGGGCCCGAAGGGCGGCCCTGGCATGCAGGAGATGCTGTACCCAACGTCGTTCGTCAAGGGCAAGGGTATCGGCAAGCAGGTCGCCATGCTGACCGACGGCCGCTATTCCGGCGGCTCCTCCGGTCTGGCCATCGGCCATATCGCTCCCGAGGCGGCAAACAAGGGCCCGATTGCCCTGATCAAGAACGGCGACATCATTAACATTGATATCCCGAACCGTACGGTGAACGTCGAGCTTTCCGACGAAGAGCTGGCCCAGCGCCGCACCGAACTCGAAGCCGGCGACGGCTATGTGGCGCACCGCGACCGCAAGGTCTCCCAGGCGCTGAAGGCCTACGCGGCGTTCGCCCGCTCCGCAGACAAGGGTGCCACGCGCGATCCGGAGCTGATCAACAAGCTTTCCGGTCTCGCCTGATCCTAGCGAATATTAAATAACATAATGAGGATTGTGCAGTTAATATGCTGCGCAATCCTCATTTTTATTTCATACTTGGCTTCTTTTATATAAAAATATGCGCCCGATATGTTCGAGCGCATATTACAATCCTTGTAATTATTATGATTACAAATCGAATTCCGTTGCGATAAGGTTCCACAGTTCATCTGCTGCCTCATCCACAACATTATTGACGATGACTTTGTCGAATTCCGATTCCGCGGCAAGCTCGATTTTTGCGGTTTCCAATCGTTTCGCCTGCTGTTCCGGAGTTTCAGTGCCGCGCCCGATCAAGCGTCGTTCCAGTTCTTCAAATGACGGCGGCGCGATGAACACGGTCATTACCTCGATACCCAACTCCCCCGCACGCTGCTTGACACTGCGAGCACCTTGAATATCGATTTCCAGAATGACTGGAATATTTCGCTCAAGATGTTCCACGACAGGTTTCACGGGAGTGCCGTAATGTGCGAGACCAAACACGTCGGCGGTTTCCAAGAACTCACCGGCAGCTTCCTTGTCGAGAAACTCCTGTTCGGGCATGAAGAAATAGTTCACGCCATCCACTTCACCTGGACGAGGCTGTCGTGTGGTTGCGGATACCGACAGCCAGATTTCCGGATGCTGCTCGCGCACGCGCCCGAGAACAGTGCCTTTGCCTACACCTGCCGGTCCGCAAAGGACGATCAAACGGCCATGCTGGGAGTCGGTCATTGCTTCCTCACTCTGTATTAGTTGCTGAAGATATTTACAAGAAGGAATTATTGTTGACAAATCGATGATGATTTACTCGTCTTCTTCATCATCCAAAATCTCATCATCGACTTCGTTCTGGGCCTCGATGAGCGCTTGACGAATATCGAGCGCCACGGATTCCGTAGCCGCGGCCAAACTGGAAATATCCGGACCATGCGTGGCGATGAAGCGAGACACGGTGACGAGCACATTGCCCTTGGTGCCTTTGAACACCGTCTTGAGGTCGCGGGTTTCAGCACCCTGCCATCCGTAGCCCGGAGACAGAATAGGACCAGTGAACTTGGCTGGATCGACACCGGAATCATTGATCCACTGACCGATGGTGGCACCGATGATCAAGCCTACGGAACCCATACCGTCATTGCCCTTATTGAACTTCTGAGCCGTGCTGGCAATGCCGTACGCCACTGTTCTGCCCTTGTACTCGCCTGCCTGACGAATGGCGGTCTGCAGGCTGGCGCCCTCTTGGTTCGAGGTCAGCGATGCAATGAATACACCTCGACCGTTGTTCAGGGCATCGTTAATGACACCGCCCAACGAGCGTGCGCCATAATATGGCAGCAAAGTGATGGCGTCGGCAAGCAACGGAGACCTCGGCTTGAAATAGACATCGGCGAATGCGGACACCGTAGTCGGCAAGCCTCCATGCAGGCAGTCAACGATGGTGATGATACCCATTTGACGGGCTGCGTACAGTACCCGCTCGAGCGCTGCGATACCTTTCGAACCGTAGCGCTCGAACATGGAGAACTGGAATTTGACAGCTGCCGCTCGCCCATTGGCTGCCTGCAGCATACGCATGGAGTATAGTTCGGCACCCAATGCGTCTACGTTGTAGCCCCAGTCAGTAAGAAGCTGCCTGTGTGGATCGATTCCCACGCATAGCGGACCATATTGGGCCATGGAATTGCTCAGTCGCAGACCGAAGTCCGAACGCTGGGCACTCATTTCTTCACTGCTGAGGCTGCTCATCATTACTCACGGCTTTCCAACTCGAATAGCTGCTGGGAATGATCCTGAATGCTCATGATCTGATAATCATTATTACGCACGGCCTCGATGGCCATCAACACGGCGGAGAATTCCGTCATGGTGGTGAACTGAGGCAAATCCGCGGCAATAGCGGCTGAACGGATGGCGTAACCGTCGGAACGGGAGCCACGAGAATTCGGCGTGTTGAGAATCAGATCAATGGCACCCTCTTCGATCAGCTGAACGACGTTCTTGCCGACGCTGCCCTCCGCATGGTAGGTGGTGATCGGATCGTCCGGATTGGAATCCATACGCACGCTGATCTTGTCGACGATCTTGGACTCGATGCCGTAACGACGAAGCACGGATGCGGTGCCTTCGGTGGCCCAGATGTTGAATCCAAGCTCCACCAGTCGCGCAGCGAACAACGGCAGCTGACGCTTGTCGGTATCGTTCACGGAGATGAACACGTTGCCGCTGGTCGGCAGACCGCCATCGTAGGCGGCCAGCTGGCTCTTGGCGAACGCATGCGGGAAGTCACGGTCGAAGCCCATGACTTCGCCGGTGGAACGCATTTCCGGTCCGAGCAGCACGTCTACGGTCTTGCCGAGCGGCGTACGGAAGCGCTTGAACGGAAGCACGGATTCCTTGACGGCAACCTGCTGGCCGCGGCGAATGTCACCACCGTCTCCATGAGGCAGCAGCAAGCCGTTATCGCGCTGCTGCTGGATGGTTTCGCCGGCCATAATGCGGGCCGCGGCCTTGGCCAGTGCCACACCGGTCGCCTTGGATGCGAACGGCACGGTACGGGAGGCACGCGGGTTCGCCTCGATAACGTACAGGGTGTTGGCCATGAAGGCATACTGCACGTTGATCAGGCCTTGCACGCCACAGCCCTTGGCGATGGCATAGGTGCCTTCGCGCAGACGGCGGATCTGGTCATCGGAAAGGGTGCTCGGCGGCAGAGTGCATGCGGCGTCACCGGAATGCACGCCAGCTTCCTCAACATGTTCCATAATGCCGCCGATATACAGCTCTTCGCCATCGAACAAGGCGTCGACGTCGATTTCCACGGCATCCTGCAGGAACTTGTCGATCAGCAACGGAGAAGGCAGACGGCCAGAAACCACGGTATCGGCCTGAGCTTCCTTCAATGCGCGATCCACATACTTGCACAGCTGGGCGTCGTCGTACACGATTTCCATGCCGCGACCGCCAAGCACGTAGCTCGGGCGCACCAGCACCGGATAACCGATGTTATGAGCCGCCTCACGGGCTTCGTCAAGGCTCAGAGCGGTGCCATAGCGAGGCGCGTTCATCTCGGCCTTCTTCAGCACTTCGCCGAAGAGCTCACGGTTTTCAGCCAGATCGATGGATTCAGGCGTGGTACCGAGAATCGGAACACCGGCAGCCTTCAGACGAGCCGCCAGAGACAGCGGGGTCTGGCCACCGAGCTGAACGATAACGCCCCTGACCGGACCCATCTTCTTTTCGGCCTCGTAGATTTCGAGTACGTCTTCGAAGGTAAGCGGCTCGAAGTACAGACGATCGGACATGTCGTAATCGGTGGACACGGTTTCCGGGTTGCAGTTGACCATGATGGTGTCATAGTCCTTGCCCAGCTCCTGCACGGCATGTACGCAGGTGTAGTCGAACTCGATGCCCTGGCCGATACGGTTCGGACCGGAGCCGAGAATGATCACGGCTTCACGCTCACGCGGACGCAGTTCACTTTCGTCCGCATAGCAGGAGTAATAGTACGGCGTGACCGCGTCGAATTCGGCAGCGCAGGTATCGACCGTCTTGAAAACCGGACGAAGATCATACGACCAACGCAGTTCGCGGATCGTGTTTTCGCCTTCGTCGCCCAAGTGGCGCAGGTGTGCGATCTGAAGGTCGGAAAGACCTGCCAGCTTCGCCTTCTTTAGCAGCTTGCGGCTCAGCTTGCTCGCTTCCTTGATTTCAAGGGCGGTCTCGTTGATGAGTACAAACTGGCGGATGAACCACGGGTCGATCTTGGTGGCATCGAAGATCTGCTGTTCGGTGGCGCCTCCCCACAGGGCGCGCTGGATCTGCAGATAACGATGCTCGGTCGGCACCTTGATGGCTTCCAACAGCTGCTCGACTTCCTGTACGTCAGGCTTGTCGCCGTCCCAGTTGAAGCCCATGTGGCGCTTGTCGATGGAACGCATGGCCTTGCCGAGGGATTCCTGGAAGTTGCCTGCCAGAGCCATGGCCTCGCCCACGGACTTCATGGAAGTGGTCAGCGTCGGATCGGCACCCGGGAACTTTTCGAAGGCGAAACGCGGGACCTTGGTGACCACGTAGTCGATGGTCGGCTCGAAGCTGGCCGGAGTGGACTGCGTGATATCGTTCTGGATTTCGTCGAGCGTGTAGCCAAGAGCCAGCTTGGTGGCGATCTTCGCAATCGGGAAGCCGGTCGCCTTGGATGCCAGAGCGGAGGAACGGGACACACGCGGGTTCATTTCGATGACGATGATGCGTCCGGTGTTCGGGTTGATGGCGAACTGGATGTTGCAGCCGCCGGTATCGACGCCCACGCCACGAATGATGGCGATGCCGATGTCACGAAGCTTCTGATACTCGCGATCGGTCAGAGTGAACACAGGCGCCACGGTAATGGAATCGCCGGTGTGCACGCCGACAGGATCCACGTTCTCAATCGGGCAGACGACCACGACATTGTCTTTCTTGTCGCGCATCAGCTCGAGTTCGTATTCCTTCCAGCCTTCGATGCCTTCTTCGATCAGCACCTCGTCGGTTGGGGAATAATGGATGCCTGCGCCTGCGATGCGGTGCAGTTCCTCTTCGTCGTGCGCGATGCCGGAACCAAGGCCACCCATGGTGAAGCTTGGGCGCACGACCAGCGGATAACCGAACTTTTCGGCGATCTTGTCGACTTCTTCAATGGAGTGTGCGATGTCGGAACGTGCGGATTCTGCACCAGCTTCCTCAACGACCTTTTTGAAGAGCTCACGATCCTCGCCGCGATCGATGGCTTCCAGAGAAGCACCGATCAGCTCGACGTTGTACTTCTTGAGCACACCGGCCTCACCCAACGCCATGGCCGCGTTCAGCGCGGTCTGGCCACCCAAGGTCGGCAGCAGCGCGTCAGGACGTTCCTTGGCGATGATCTGCTCGAGAATCGGCGTGGAAATCGGCTCGATGTAGGTGGCATCCGCCATTTCCGGATCGGTCATGATGGT
Organism: Bifidobacterium sp. MSK.13.1; assembly: GCF_019131435.1. Lineage (NCBI taxonomy): Bacteria > Bacillati > Actinomycetota > Actinomycetes > Bifidobacteriales > Bifidobacteriaceae > Bifidobacterium > Bifidobacterium sp. MSK.13.1. Next base: position 116,191 of record NZ_JAHOMM010000003.1, read on the forward strand.
GGCCGGGTTGGAGTTGACGAGAATGACTCGGATGCCTTCCTCACGCAACACGCGGCAGGCCTGAGTGCCCGAGTAATCGAATTCTGCGGCCTGGCCGATCACAATCGGACCGGAGCCGATGACCATCACGGACTTGATGTCTGTGCGCTTAGGCATTGTGGGTTCCCTCCTTGGCGGAACGCATGAGATCCACGAAACGATCGAACAGGTATGCGGCATCGTGCGGGCCGGCTGCGGCCTCCGGATGGTATTGCACGGAGAATGCCGGAATATCAACGCACTGCAGGCCTTCAACCACGTTGTCATTCAGATCGATGTGGCTGACGAACACCTTGCCGTACTTGCCGTTTTCAAACGGCGCGTCAACGGTTTCGCCGATCGGCGCGTCAACGGCAAAGCCGTGGTTGTGCGCGGTGATTTCGATTTTGCCGGTGGTCATGTCTTTGACCGGCTGATTGATGCCGCGGTGACCGAACTTCAGCTTATATGTGCCGAAGCCGAGCGCACGGCCGAGCAGCTGGTTGCCGAAGCAGATGCCGAAGAACGGATGACCTGCGTCAAGTACCTGGCGAAGCAGGTTCACTTCAGGATCGGCCTGTTCCGGATCTCCCGGACCGTTGGAGAAGAAGACACCGTCAGGATTGAGGGCTTCAAGCTCATCGAACGTGATGGTGGATGGCACCACATGTACACGGCAGCCACGCTCGGCCATACGATGCGGAGTCATGGCCTTGATGCCGAGATCGACCGCGGCGACGGTGAACAGCGGTTCCTTGCCTTCGAATTCACCACACGGCTCGATGGTATAGGCTTCTTTGGTGCTGACTTCGTCGTAGAGGCTCATCCCCTTCATCTGCGGAGTGGACTTGACCTCGTCAAGCATGGATTCGATGGTACGCAGCTTGCCATTGGCGTCAAGCAGAGCATCACCGGAGAAAATACCTGCACGCATCACGCCTGCGGAACGCAGGTGGCGTACAAGCTTGCGAGTGTCGATTCGGCTGATGCCAACGATGTGATTGGATTCCAAATCGTCATCGAGGCTGCCGGTGGCACGCCAATTGCTCACATTCGGGCTGGGATCGCGCACAACATAACCGGCAACCCAGATTCGTGAGGATTCTGGATCCTCCCCATTGATTCCCGTGTCCCCAATGTGTGGGAACGTCTGCACCACGATCTGACGATCGTAGCTGGGGTCCGTAAGCGTTTCCTGATATCCGGTCATACCGGTTGCGAAAACGATCTCCCCGCTGGTCGTGCCGATCGCGCCGTAAGGTTCACCCACATACACCTGCCCGTCTTCGAGAACGAGAACGGCATCTTGAGGGTCAAACATCACGGCTTCGGAATCATACTGGTTCACCAAAACCCCCTTATAGTCAAGGTATTCGTACCAAGGATAGCGGCCGGTTAGGACTCGCGACCCGGCCGAATCGCTTAACTTTCAGCTTTATTCAGCTGAAGGTTCGGTCGGTTGCTCATCCACTTGAGCGGCATCCGCATCAGCGCTTACCGCGCTGAGCAGACCGTGGATGAATGCCGGTGATTCGTCATCACACAACGTCTTGGCAAGGCCAAGCGCCTCGTCGATGGCCACCATATTGGGAACATCATCATTGAACATGATCTCCCATGCGGCGATACGCAGAATATTGCGATCGACAACGCCCATACGCTTGACCTTCCAACCGGTGGAATGCTCGTCAAGCGTGGAATCGATGGCTGCGATATGTTCCGCAACGCCACGAACGATTTCGATGGCGTATTCAGGCAGCGGAGTCTGGGCGCCGGGCTGCTCAATGCGCTCAGCAAGAAGGGACAGGATGTCCTGTCCCTTCTCATCCGCTTCATACAACGTATTCAGAGCCCTCTTACGAGCGGTGGAACGTGCCATGAAACTTCTTTCGTCCTTACTCTCAGTTCTCGCGGCCGAGGTAGGAGCCGTCGGTGGTGTTCACCTTGACCTTCTCACCTTCGCCGATGAACAGCGGAACCTGAATCTCGGCACCGGTCTCAACGGTGGCCGGCTTGGTACCGGCGTTGGAACGGTTGCCCTGCAGACCCGGTTCGGTATGGGTAACGGTCAGGATCACGGAAGCCGGCAGTTCGACGGACAGCGGGGTGCCGTCGTGGAAGGACACGACGCAGTCGGTTCCTTCCAGCAGGAACTTGGCCTGATCGCCGACGAGAGTCTTCGGAATGTAGATCTGATCGTAGGTGGTCATATCCATGAACACGAAGTTGTCGCCGTCCTCGTAGGAGTACTGGAGGTTGCGGTTGTCGACGGTTTCGAATTCCATCTTCATGCCGGCATTGAAGGTCTTGTCAACGATCTTGCCCGAGAGGACGTTCTTGATGGTGGTGCGCACGAAAGCGGGGCCCTTGCCCGGCTTGACGTGCTGGAACTTGATGACGGCCCACAGCTGGCCATCGAGGTTCAGGACGGAACCGTTCTTGATGTCATTGGTAGTCTGTGCCAAATTAACTCACCTATTTCTTCGTCTAACAGGGAAAGCTTAAAAGAGCCTTGCTCATTATGCCACGGTGTGCATACTTTGTCGGTAAGCCTTCCATATATAGGAAAACCTCCCTCGGCGAACATGCCTCGGGAGGTTTTCCTAAAAAACGCTAGTTCAAGCGTGCCTTGATATCAAGCAGAAACTACTCGATGATCTTGGTGACACGGCCCGAGCCGACGGTGTGGCCGCCTTCGCGCACTGCGAAGGTCAGGCCCTCCTCCATAGCGATCGGCTGGATCAGCTCAACGCCGAAGGTAGCGTGATCGCCCGGCTGCACCATCTCAACGCCTTCCGGCAGGGTGATAACGCCGGTGACGTCGGTGGTACGGAAGTAGAACTGCGGACGGTAGTTGGAGAAGAACGGCGAGTGACGGCCGCCTTCGTCCTTGGTCAGCACGTAGACTTCGCCCTCGAACTTGGTGTGCGGGGTCACGGAGCCCGGAGCAGCCAGAACCTGGCCACGCTCGACCTGGTCACGGTTGATGCCGCGGAGCAGCAGACCGGTGTTGTCGCCAGCCTCGCACTCATCCATCTGCTTGTGGAAGGTCTCGATGGAGGTGACGGTGGTGGTCTGGGTCGGACGGATACCAACGATCTCGACGTTGGAGTTGACCGGGAGCTTACCACGCTCGACACGGCCGGTAACCACGGTGCCACGGCCGGAGATGGTGAAGACATCTTCGATCGGCATCAGGAACGGCTTGTCCAGATCGTGAGTCGGGGTCGGGATGTACTCGTCGACAGCCTTCATGAGTTCCTTGACGGACTCAACCCACTTCTCGTGATCCGGAGCGTCGTCGTGCAGCGCGCCGTAAGCGGAGGTGTGGATGACCGGGCAATCGCGATCGAAGCCGTTTTCGTCGAGGAGGTCACGGACCTCTTCCTCAACGAGCTCGATGAGCTCTTCGTCGTCGACCATATCGCACTTGTTCAGAGCGACGAGGATACGCGGCACGCCCACCTGACGAGCGAGCAGCACGTGCTCGCGGGTCTGAGCCATCGGGCCGTCGGTGGCGGCCACAACGAGGATAGCGCCATCCATCTGGGCAGCGCCAGTGATCATGTTCTTCACGAAGTCGGCGTGGCCCGGGCAGTCGACGTGAGCGTAGTGACGCTCAGCGGTCTGGTACTCGATGTGGGCGATGTTGATGGTGATACCACGCTGCTGCTCTTCCGGAGCGGCGTCGATCTGGTTGAAGTCGTAAGCCGGGTTGATGTCCGGGTACTCTTCGTGCAGGACCTTGGAGATGGCTGCGGTCAGGGTAGTCTTACCGTGATCGACGTGGCCGATGGTACCAATGTTAACGTGCGGCTTAGTACGCTCGTACTTTTCCTTTGCCATGTGTTTTGTCCTCCTGGACGTCTCGTAGTAAGCCTTGAACTCACTTCAAGGCACTCGCTACATTTTACTGGGTTTGACGGGTTTGTGCCACTTTGGAGCCCGAACCCAGTCAGCGCTACAAAATACTAGCGCTGACTGGAGACAGTTTCCACTTAAGCGGCAGCGCGTGTCACTCGCCGCGCTGGGCCTTGATGATCTCCTCGGAGACGTTCTTCGGAACCTCAGCGTAGGAGTCCATCTGCATGGTGAACATTGCGCGGCCCTGGGTCTTGGAGCGAAGGTCGCCGATGTAGCCGAACATTTCGGACAGCGGAACCTTGGCGTCGATGACCTTGACACCGGTGGAGTCGGTCATGGACTGGATGGAACCACGACGGGCGTTGATATCGCCCATCACGTCGCCCATGTACTCTTCCGGAGTACGCACTTCCACGGCCATGATCGGCTCGAGGATGACCGGCTTGGCCTTCGGAGCAGCTTCCTTGAAGCACATGGAACCTGCGATCTTGAAGGCCATTTCGGAGGAATCGACGTCGTGGACCTGGCCGTCAGTGACGGTAGCCTTGACGCCAACCACCGGGAAGCCGGCGAGCACGCCGGATTCCATGGCTTCCTGCACACCAGCATCGATGGAAGGAATGAATTCCTTGGTGATGTGGCCACCGGTGACCTCGTTGACGAACTCGTAGGTCTCGCCCTCTTCGGTGTTGAGCGGCTCGAAGTTCATCAAGACCTTTGCGAACTGGCCGGAACCACCGGTCTGCTTCTTGTGCGTGTATTCCTGGTTCATGACGGCCTTGCGGATCGTCTCACGGTATGCAACCTGCGGGTTACCCACGTTGCACTCCACCTTGAATTCACGACGCATACGGTCGACGATGATGTCGAGCTGCAGCTCGCCCATGCCGGAGATCAGGGTCTGGCCGGACTCTTCGTCGGTCTTCACCTGGAAGGTCGGATCTTCGTCGGACAGCTTCGCCAGAGCGATGCTCATCTTCTCCTGATCGGCCTTGGTCTTCGGCTCCACGGCCACCTCGATCACCGGATCCGGGAAGGTCATGGATTCGAGGGAGATAGGCGCCTTTTCGTCGCACAGGGTGTCACCGGTGGTGATGTTCTTCAGGCCCACGAAGGTGTAGATGTTGCCGGCTTCGGCGGCATCGACCGGGTTCTCCTTGTCGGCGTGCATCTGGAAGATCTTGCCGACACGTTCCTTCTTGCCCTTGGTGGAGTCAAGCACGGTGTCGCCCGGGGTGACGGCGCCGGAGTAGACGCGCACGAACACGAGCTTGCCGTAGAACGGGTGGGTAGAGATCTTGAAGACCAGGGCAGAGAACGGATCATCGGTGGTCGGCTTGCGATCGATCTCGATGGATTCGTCCTTAGGATCGAAACCGACGATGGACGGAACGTCCTCCGGGCTCGGCAGGTAGTCGACGACGGCGTCCAGCATCGGCTGAACACCCTTGTCCTTGAAGGCGGAGCCACAGAGCACCGGGTAGGCTTCACGGTTAATGGTGAGCTTACGGATGCCGCTACGGATCTCGTCCTCAGTCAGTTCGCCGGACTCGAGATACTTCTCAAGCAGCTCTTCGTCGGATTCTGCGACCTGGTCGAGCAACTCTGCACGATACTGCTCGGCCTTGTCCTGCAGATCGGCCGGGATGTCGGTAGTGTCGTAGTGAGCGCCCATGTCGCCGGAAACGTCGTTCCAGACGTAAGCCTTCATACGAATCAGATCGACAACGCCAGCGAAGTCGTTCTCAGCGCCGATCGGCAGCTGCACGACAAGCGGGGTCGCGCCCAGCTTGGTTTTGATGGTGTCGACGGAGTAGTAGAAGTCAGCGCCGAGCTTATCCATCTTGTTGATGAAGCAGATACGCGGAACGCCGTACTTGTCAGCCTGACGCCACACGGTCTCGGACTGCGGCTCCACACCTTCCTTGCCGTCGAACACGGCAACGGCACCATCGAGCACGCGCAGGGAGCGCTCCACCTCGGCCGTGAAGTCCACGTGGCCTGGGGTATCGATGATGTTGATCTGGAACTTCTGCTTCTCGTCATGGGTCTGACGGTTCCAGAAGCAAGTGGTTGCAGCGGACTGGATGGTGATGCCGCGTTCCTGCTCCTGAGCCATGAAGTCCATCGTCGAGGCACCGTCATGGGTCTCGCCGATCTTGTAGTTCTTGCCGGTGTAGTACAGGATACGTTCGGTGGTAGTGGTCTTACCGGCATCGATGTGAGCCATGATGCCGATGTTACGGATCTGGTTGAGATCATTGAGCACGTCTAGTGCCATGAGTGTTCCTTAACTCTCGTTCTCGACTAATTACCAGCGGTAATGAGCGAAGGCCTTGTTGGCCTCTGCCATCTTATGAGTATCCTCGCGACGCTTGACAGAAGCACCAAGGCCATTGGAGGCATCGAGGATTTCGTTGGCCAGACGCTCAGCCATGGTCTTCTCACGACGGGCGCGGGAGAAGTCGGTCAGCCAGCGCAGGGACAGAGTGTTCGCACGAGCCGGCTTCACTTCGACCGGAACCTGGTAGGTAGCGCCACCGACGCGGCGGGAGCGAACCTCGAGGGATGGACGGATGTTGTCAAGAGCGCGCTTAAGCACTGCCACCGGCTCCTGATCAGTCTTTTCCTTGACCATATCGAGAGCGGAGTAGACGATGTCTTCGGCGATCGACTTCTTGCCGTCGAGCAGAATCTTGTTGATGAGCTGTGCCACAACAGTGGAACCGTAAATCGGATCCGGCAGCAGCTGATGCTTCTTGGAAGGTCCTTTACGTGACATATCTCTTACTTCGCCTTCTTTGCTCCGTACAGGGAACGACCCTGCTTGCGATCCTTCACACCCTGGGTATCGAGGGCGCCACGAACGATGTGGTAACGAACACCCGGCAGATCCTTGACACGGCCGCCGCGCACGAGCACAATGGAGTGCTCCTGCAGGTTGTGGCCTTCGCCCGGGATGTAAGCGGTGACTTCCACACCGGAGCTCAGGCGCACACGAGCGACCTTACGCAGTGCCGAGTTCGGCTTCTTCGGGGTGGTGGTGTAAACACGGGTGCACACGCCGCGGCGCAGCGGGCTTCCCTTCAGTGCCAAAGTCTTGGACTTCTTCGGCTTTGCCTGACGTCCCTTACGGACGAGCTGTTCAATAGTAGGCAACTTGAATTCTCCGATTCAGTGGTTTCTCTTGCTTTTGTGTGACCGCCGCACTGCACCCACACTCCACGCATCTGAATCGTGAAGATAGCCACAGTCCACCGGCCCGATGGCCCATCCCTCTCTCACCGTCGCATTGCTGCGCGTGATGCAATCGAGTTCCGGGATATCCCAACCCGCACGCCTGTCACATAAGGCATGCCGTTGGCACACACGAATTATCAGTATACGGATTCCCAAGACATTCCAACATGCCGTGTCGCAAATCGCAAAAGGAATGGCCCCGGATCCTTTCGAATCCGGGGCCATCCACTCGGGAAGGAGGTTCCCACTTCTTTGCTACGCGCTACCTTACGCGCACTCTTCAGTCTCGTTGTCTGTTTTGCATTTGCGGCCCGGCGCCTGCGCCGTACTACCCCATTGCCGCTGTTTCGAATCGCTATTGTTCAGTTATATCTTAAAGGCGTTGCGCATGAACCTCACGGCCATCGGCGCTTCGTTGCGACCTGACGAATTCTCGACTGATCCACAACTCCGGCCTTCAGTTACAGTATACCCCAAAACGAACAAAAAACACGGGTGAAGACACCCTTAAATCCCAATAATTTCAATCATTTTGCCTACATCAGCGCAAAGCAACAAAACATCACAATGACACGTTTGCACCACTCAAAACAAAACATTCCCTGAATCGTTTTGAAAGATTCAGGGAATGCGCAATATGACGACGGAATCTACTGACGAATGTCAGCTGTTAGCTGTTTCGGCAGCGTCTTCGCGGGCCTTCGCAGCCGAGCCCTTCTCGCCATTGTCGGAATCAGGATGGATCTGATGCCTGTCATCATGCTCACGCCACCAGCTGGACAGCACGGAACCGGAAATGTTGTGCCAAACGCTGAAGAACGTGGACGGCACCGCGGCCAACGGATTGGAAGCGAACGACGTCAGCGCCAAAGTCGCTCCCAAAGCGGAATCCTGCATGCCGACCTCGAAGGTGATGGCTTTCTGCTGTGCATAACGGAAGCCCTTCGGATATACCTTGTACATAAGTTTGGAGAAACCGAAGCCCAACGCGTATCCGCACAGGTTGTGCAGAATGACCACCGGGATGGCAAGCAGCGAGGAAGCCACGAACAGCTTCGGACCATTGGCTGCGACGACCACGCCGATGATAAGCAGGATGGCCACCTGGGACACGATCGGCAGAGCGACCGTAATCTTCTCGATCTTCTCGCCGAAAATAGCATGGCAGATCACGCCAAGAGCGATCGGGAACAGCACCACCTTGACCGCATTGAGGAACAGGGATTCCACCGGAACCGACACATACTGGGAAGCCAGCCACTGCATCAACAGCGGAATCATGAACGGCGCGCACAGCGTGGACAAAATGCCGATGGACACGTCCAGCGCCACATCGCCACGACTCAGATAGCTCATCACGTTGGACGAGGTTCCGGACGGGCAGCAGCCGACCAGAATCACACCGACGGCGAGCGCACCATCAAGACGGAAAATCCAGCACAGCAGCACAGCTACCAACGGCATGATGACGAAGTGGGCCACGGTACCGACGATGACCATCAGAGGCTGGGTGAGAATGCGCCTGAAATCGTCAAGGGTCAAGGTAAGACCCATGCCGAACAGCACGATACCTAGGAAATAACCGGTATAGGATTTGCCCCACAAGCTTGCCTGCGGCACGAAATAGTTGAACACGGCCCACACGATCACAATCGCGGTGAACCACTTGGTGAGCCAATCACCAAACGCTTTGACCTTCTGCATGAATCTCCCTTCCTTCACATTTCACAGCCTTTCGGCCGATGATCCGCATACGCCGAAAACACTCCGAGACGGCCCACACCGTCATTACAGCACACCCTTACGCATGCAGCGACTACAAGGTACGCATGAGTTTCGGCCTTGCGTAATATGCCGTTCACATAATGAACAGTCCACAGCGCAAGCCGACGACAGGCACACGCAACACGCCGATGTAGACATAGCTGGAAAATCGTGTATAGTTTTCATCTGTTGCGCTTCTGTATGAAGCGAAAACATGGTGGCTATAGCTCAGTTGGTAGAGCATCTGATTGTGGTTCAGAAGGTCGCGCGTTCGAGCCGCGTTAGCCACCCCGGTAGAGACCTCGGAAGAAATTCCGAGGTTTTTTGCTATCCGGACGGCTTGAATACAGCAAACAGCCGGTCGCAAGTCATCAGCATAGGTCAGATACAAGGAGCGCATCATGCTGTCTTTTGAAAACGACTATTCCTGCACGGCAACACCGGAAATCATCGAACGCATCAGCGAAATCGCACAAAACCAATATCCGGGTTACGGCAACGACAGCATCTGCGAAAGCGCGAAAGCCAAAATCCGCGAAGCATGCGCCTGCCCTGACGCACAGATTTTCTTCCTGGTAGGTGGCACGCAGACCAACCAGACCATCATCGACTCCATCACACCGCAGTATGCCGGCGTAATCGCGGCAAGCACAGGCCATGTGAACGTGCATGAGGCGGGCGCCATCGAATTCACCGGACACAAGGTGCTGACGCTCCCCCACCATGACGGCAAAATCGATGCGACCGAACTCGACGAGTACTGCGCCACGTTCTACGCGGACGGCAACTACACGCACATGGTGTTCCCCGGATGCGTCTACATTTCGCAGGCCACCGAATACGGCACGCTCTACACGCTCGCCGAACTTGAGGCGATCCGCAAGGTCTGCACGAAGTACGACATGCCGTTGTTCATCGACGGCGCACGACTTGGCTACGCGCTGACCGCAACCGGCAACGACGTGACGCTTGAAGACATCGCGCGTATCGCGGACGTATTCTATATCGGCGGCACCAAGGTCGGAGCCATGTTCGGTGAGGCCGTGGTGTTCACGCACGGCAATATGCCGAAAAACTTCGTGACGCTCGTCAAGCAACATGGCGCGCTGCTCGCCAAGGGATGGCTGCTGGGCGTGCAGTTCGACACGCTGTTCACCGACGATCTGTATTGCAGGATCGCCCGCCACGCCAACGATGCGGCCGACCGTATTCGCGAAGTGCTGGTGGAACGTGGCTATACGCTCACCTTCGACGCGCCGACCAATCAGATCTTCATCACGCTCGACAACGCGACATCCGAGCGTTTGCAGCGCAATGTGCGCCTCGGCTTCATGGAAAAGGCCGACGACACGCACACGGTGATGCGCATCTGCACCAGCTGGGCCACCACCGATGAGCAGGTGGAGCAGCTGATCGCATTGCTGTAGCGCGCATCGTCGCTGTCAATCGGAAAAATAATCATTACGACAAACAACAAAAAGGCGCAGGAATTACATCCCGCGCCTTTTTGCTTACGTTACGATCATTTATCACGCATGTGGTTCCATTTATGCTGATTGTTACGCATTGATTTGCTTATTGGCATTATCGGCGATCGCCTCGCGTTCCATAGCCACGAATTTACGCACGGAAGCAGCCACCGAATAATGCTCTTTAGTGTGTTCGGCATAGATTTCGCCCCATTTCGACAGTTCATCGGGGTGATCGACCCACCAATCGATGCGCCTTGCCAACGCTTCCACATCGTCGACAGGGAATAGCGATTCGTCACGTAACGCGAACTGGCCTGCGGCGCTCAACGGAGACGATGCGATGACCGGCACCAAACCGGCGGCCATACCTTCAATGACGCTCACCGATTCGAGATCGGCAATCGAAGGATGCACCAGCAAATCGCCGGAACGCAGCAACGCGGGCATTTCGGTGTTCTTATGAAATCCGATCGATGCCGGTCTGGAAAGCAAACGTGCGGCGAGTCGCTGCAATTTCTTTTTCAAAGGACCGGTGCCGGCAATCGTCAGTTCAATATCTTGCGCATGCCTGCAACGGGCGATCGCATGAATTAATGCGACATGATTCTTTTCGTTCGTCAATCGTCCGGAAGCGACAATGTGGAACGGAACCGGAGCAGACTTCCCCGCATCGCGCTGCGTTTTCGCAGTGAATCGTGATTCATATCCGTTGGAAATCACATGCAGTTTCGATTTGTACCCGTGAGAACGCAGCAAACTTGCGCCAAGCTCGGTCGGCACATGCACATGGTCGATTTTGCGGTACAGCCACAAATTGAACAGCCAGTAGATGAACTTGTCGATGCCCGGAATATATTTCAGCGGACCTGCCGAATACGTGATGTTCTCCGGCTGCACATGATAGCCCGCAGTAACCGCGATTCCCATCTGTTTGGCGACTTTGCACGCATGCTGGCCAAAACGGAACGGCGTGTAGATGTGCACCACGTCCACGCCTCGGAACGCGGTTCTGAACAGCGTGTCGCTTGGTTCGGCGAACTGCATCTGCTGCTTTTTCGCCACCCAACTGACCAGAGGCACATGGTTGACTCGTGCCGGGTATTCAGGCGCACCAATGCCCACAAGCCTGACCGTATGGCCTTGCCGCTTCAATTCCTCCGCCCACTGCAACGCCGAATTCGACGTGCCGTTACCTCGGTTTCCCGACGTGTCGACCACCATGGCGATGGTCAGGGGGCGCTGTGTTTCTTCCTGTTCCGTCTCAGACATGCACTCCATCCTACGCCGATGGCACAATGGAAGGCATGACTGAAGAGAATCGTGCCTTGGGCACTCCGCTTGGTAAGCATCCGACTCGTGTTCTGTTTCTTGGCTCCGGAGAGCTGGGCAAGGAAGTCACTCTCGAACTGATGAGGCTTGGCGCATGGGTGTGCGCGGCCGATTCCTATGAGGGTGCCCCCGCGCAGCAGGTGGCGCATGAATACCGTGCGCTCGATATGGCCAATGCCGAACAATTGCGCGTATTGTTTGACGAAATCCAGCCGGATATTATCGTGCCGGAAGTCGAAGCGATCGCCACCAGCGAATTGGCTGCCGCGGCCGAGCGTGGCGCACAGGTGGTGCCAAGTGCCGAAATCGCATCCATTTGCATGGATCGTGAACGTTTGCGCGTACTTGCGCATGAGGAATTGGGATTGCCGACCACGCCGTACCGCTTCGCAGGCTCGCTGGAAGAGCTTCGCGCTGGGGCAAAAACGGTTGGCTACCCGTGCGTGGTCAAGCCGATTATGAGTTCTTCCGGTCACGGCCAGTCCGTGGTGCGTTCCGCCGATGCGATTGATGCGGCTTGGGTTGAGGCACAGGAAGGTCGTCGCGCGCACGACGAGGGAGACGTTTCCCGAGTGATTGTAGAAGCGTTGGCTCCGCTTGATTACGAGCTGACGGTGCTGACCGTCAGCTCCAGCGCCGGCATCGTGACCTGCGCTCCGATCGGACAGCGTCAGGAAAGCGGCGACTATCGCGAATCCTGGCAACCGGCCTCCTTCACACAGGATGTGCTTGCGCAGGCGCAACGCATAGCGTGCACCGCAGTGGAAGGTCTGGTGGCGAAGGCCAAGGCTTCCGGCGAGAAGGGTTGGGGTGTGTTCGGCGTGGAGCTGTTCGTGCTGACCGACGGTTCCGTGCTGTTCAATGAAGTCTCCCCACGTCCGCATGACACTGGCATGGTCACGATGGCGTCGCAACGGTTAAGCGAATTCGCGTTGCATGCGCGTGCGATTCTCGGTTTGCCGATTACGCAGGAACATGTCGCCTTGTCGATCCCGGACGGTGCCGTCGCGGCAAGCCATGCGATCGTCATTCAGGGCGATGGTGAGGCCGAATTCCGTAACGTCGCCGACGCTTTGTCTCAGCCGGGCACCGATCTGCGTATTTTCGCGAAGCCGGAAGTGCACGGCCATCGTCGCATGGCGGTCGCGCTGGCCATCGGAACAGATGAGGCCGACGCGCGTGCTAAAGCCGAGAATGTGGCCGAATCGCTCGAAATCGACATCGCCTGACGCACTATTGCCGGATACTGACGGAAGACTGCCGGAACGCGCCCAAAAACCATTCGATTGTAGCCTCCCGTTGGTATCTTGTTAACCGTCAAGTTCACCAAACTATCTACCTCCCAAACACCAGGAAAGGCGAGTAATGGAGAAGTTGGAAAAGCTCTACGAGGGCAAAGCCAAGCAACTGTACGCAACTGACGATCCGGAGGTGCTCTGGGTCGAATACAAGAACTCCGCTACCGCAGGTGACGGCGAGAAGAAGGAAGACTTCGCCGGCAAGGGCAGGCTGAACAACCTCATCACCACGCTGATCTTCGATCTGCTCAAGAAGCGTGGTATCGACAGCCATCTGGTAGCTCGCGTGGGCGAAACCTCCCAGCTGGTCAAGAAGGTCACCATGTTCCCGCTCGAGATCGTGCTGCGTAACACCGCCGCCGGCCACTTCTGCTCTCGCTTGGGCGTGGAAGAAGGCATCGAGCTCAAGGAGCCGGTGCTGGAGTACTTCCTGAAGAACGACGATCTGCACGATCCGTTCGTGAACGACGACGATCTGGTTGCGTTGGGCGTGTGCACCCGTGAGGATCTGGCTGAGATTGCTCCGCTCGCCCGCCGTATCAATGAGGCCCTGATCGAGATCTTCGCCAAGATCGGCATCAAGCTTGTTGATTTCAAAATCGAAATGGGTCGCACTTCCGACGGCACGCTGCTGCTGGCCGATGAGATTACGCCTGATTCCTGCCGTCTGTGGGATCAGCGTGACGGCTCCGGCAAGGTTGAGCATCTCGACAAGGATCTGTTCCGCCGCGATCTGGGCGACATCATTCCGGCTTACGAAGAGGTCGAAAGCCGCTTGGCTGAACTCGCCAAGTCCGAAGGCATTGAAGTAGCCGAATAATACTTGCGATAGCCCGCATCTGCAGTACAAACTCGGATGCGGGCTTCATCGTTTTTGAAAATCTTATTTTTATCAATCTCACCAAGCCCCTCTTTCAAGGAGTCAACCATGGTTTTTCGCGTGTACGTGGAAAAGAAGCAGGGTTTTGATGTCGAGGCCAAGCAGCTCGCCAACGAGCTGAAGACCATTCTTGGCATCGCATCGCTGAAGAATGTGCGTCTCGTCAATCGTTATGATGTGGAAGGCATTAGCGAGGAACTGTTCGCACAGGCCACCCCTACCGTGTTCAGTGAGCCGCAGGTCGATAATGTTTCCGCCGATTTGCCTGATTTCGGTTCTGATAATGTGTTTGCTGTGGAGTATCTGCCCGGTCAGTTCGACCAGCGTGCGGATTCCGCCAGCGAATGCATTCAGCTGATCTCCCAGGGCGAGCGCCCGACTGTTCGTTCCGCCAAGGTGTATGCACTTGAAGGCGAGCTGGGCGACGACGATATCGCCGCCATCAAGCATTATGTGATCAACCCGGTCGAGGCTCGCGAAGCTTCGCTGGATACCAAGACCACGTTGAAGACGCAGGTGCCGGTGCCGGGCAAGGTGGAGATCATCGAAGGTTTCCGCACCATGAGCGACGCCGATCTTGAACAGTTCATCGCCGACCGTGGCCTGGCCATGGATTTGGCTGATCTGCAGTTCTGCCGTGCTCACTTCACCGAAGAACAGCGTGATCCGACAATCACGGAAATCAAGGTGATCGACACGTATTGGTCCGATCATTGCCGTCACACCACGTTCGGCACGCAACTTGATGATGTGCAGATTGACGACGCGACCGTGCAGGCCGCGTTCGATAAGTATCTTGAGATGCGTCACGAGCTTGGCCGCGACGAAAAGCCCGTATGCCTTATGGATATGGGCACCATCGGCGCGAAGTGGCTCAAGAAGAATGGTATTCTGAAGAATCTTGACGAATCCGAAGAAATCAACGCCTGCACTGTCAAGGTGAAGGTTGATGTGAATGGCCATGATGAGGATTGGCTGTTCCTGTTCAAGAACGAAACCCACAACCACCCGACGGAAATCGAACCGTTCGGTGGTGCGGCAACCTGCATCGGCGGCTGCATCCGCGACCCGCTTTCCGGCCGTTCCTACGTGTATCAGGCCATGCGCGTGACCGGTGCCGCCGATCCGACCGTGCCGGTGTCCGAGACGCTTGAAGGCAAGCTCCCTCAGCGCAAGCTCGTCACCACCGCCGCCGCCGGTTATTCCTCCTACGGCAACCAGATCGGCCTGGCTACCGGTCAGGTGAACGAAATCTACCACCCCGGATATGTGGCCAAGCGCATGGAGGTCGGTGCGGTTGTGGCCGCGACTCCGGCCGATCATGTACGCCGCGAAACCCCGGCTCCGGGCGACAAGGTCATCCTGCTCGGTGGGCGTACCGGCCGTGACGGCATCGGCGGCGCCACCGGCGCGTCCAAGGCGCATAACGTCGAATCCTTGGAGCTTGACGGCGCCGAGGTGCAGAAGGGCAATGCTCCCGTCGAACGTAAGCTGCAGCGTCTGTTCCGCCGTGGTGACGCATGCCGCCTGATCAAGCGCTGCAACGATTTCGGCGCCGGTGGCGTATCCGTGGCGGTCGGCGAGCTGGCTGACGGCCTGTATGTTGATCTCAACAAGGTTTCGAAGAAGTACGAAGGCCTGGACGGCACAGAACTTGCGATTTCCGAATCTCAGGAGCGCATGGCCGTGGACGTGGCCGCCGAGGATGTGGACGAGTTCCTGGGCTACGCCAAGGAAGAGAATCTCGAGGCCGAAGTCATCGCGACCGTGACTGAAGATCCGCGCATGACCATGGTGTGGAACGGCGACACGATCGTGGATCTGTCCCGCGAGTTCCTCGCCTCCAACGGCGCTCCGAAGCATCAGGTGGTGCATGTCGAGGCGCAGCACGGCTACGCCACCCCGTGGAAGACCGGCACGCTCGCCGAACGCATGCACACCATGCTCACCGATCTGAACGTGGCTTCCAACAAGGGTCTTTCCGAGCGTTTCGACTCCACCATCGGCGCAGGCACCGTGCTCATGCCGTTCGGCGGGCGTAAGCAGCTGACCCCGAACATGGCCATGGTCGCCAAGCTGCCTGTGTTCGGCGAGACCACCACCGCCTCCGCGATGGCTTGGGGTTTCAACCCGTACATCATGGAGCAGAACCAGTTCACAGGCGCTTATCTGTCTGTGGTCGAGTCGCTCTCGAAGCTGGTGGCCGCCGGTTTCGAACATGAGAAAGCGTATCTGAGCTTCCAGGAATACTTCGAGAAGCTACGCGACGAGCCGGAGCGTTGGGGCAAGCCGATGGCCGCCGTACTGGGCGCTCTGATGGCGCAGGTCGATCTAGGCGCTGGCGCAATCGGCGGTAAGGACTCCATGTCCGGCACGTTCGAACAGCTGGACGTTCCGCCGACCCTGATCTCCTTCGCCGTGGCTGTGGGCAACATGAAGCGTGCCACTTCCCCAGAGTTCAAGGGCGCTGGTCACCGTGTGATCCGCATCGCGCCGCGTTACCAGGCCGACGGCCTCACACCGGACAAGGATTCGCTGCTGGAGGTGTTCTCCGCAGTCGAGGAGCTCACCGATTTCGGCGATGCGCTGGCCGTGTCCACGCCTGGCTACGGTGCCACCGCCGAGGCTATCTTCAAGATGACTGTCGGCAACCAGATCGGCGTGAAGCTGGCCGATGGCATCAGCGTGGACGACCTGTTCGCCCCGGCCTATGGTTCCTTCATCATCGAACTTGCCGACACCGCGAAGGTTCCGGCCGTATCCAACCTGGTTGAGGTCAGTGAGGTCGGCGAGACCACCGAGGCCTACCAGTTCGTGGCAGCCGGTGAGACGCTGGATCTGGCCGAACTGCAGGACGCTTGGGAGGGCGGCATCGAATCCGTGTTCCCGTACCGATCCAAGGGCGACGAAAAGGGCAAGACCGTTGAGACCGTGTCCTTCAATGCGCCGAAGAAGACCGTATACACCGGCGCCGGCGTCGCCAAGCCGCATGTGATCATCCCCGTGTTCCCCGGCAACAACTGCGAATACGATTCCGCAGCCGCCTTCGAGCGCGCGGGTGCCGACGTGAGCACGCTCATCGTGAATAACCTCACCCCTGCTGCTGTGGCTGAGTCCACCGCAGCTTTGGTTGAGGAAATCAAGAAGAGCCAGATCATCATGATTCCTGGCGGCTTCTCCGGCGGCGACGAGCCGGATGGTTCCGCCAAGTTCATCACCGCGTTCTTCCGTGCTCCTGCCGTTACCGAAGCGGTGCGTGACCTGTTGAACAACCGTGATGGTCTGATGCTCGGTATCTGCAATGGTTTCCAGGCGTTGATCAAACTCGGCCTGGTGCCGTACGGCGACATCGTGCCGATGACCGCCGAATGCCCGACGCTGACGTTCAACACCATCGGCCGCCACCAGAGCCGTCTGGTGCGCACCCGCGTGGCGTCGAATCTCTCCCCGTGGCTGGCAAAGACCGAGGTGGGCGACATGCACACCATCGCCATCTCCCACGGCGAAGGCCGTTTCGTGGCTTCCGACGATATGCTCGCCCAGCTCAAGGCCAATGGCCAGATCGCCACGCAGTACGTGGACGAGGCCGGCGTGCCGGGCATGGACCTGAGCGTGAACCCGAACGGTTCACTGCTGGCCATCGAAGGCATCACCAGCCCGGACGGCCGCGTGTTCGGCAAGATGGGCCACTCCGAGCGTTACAGCAACGGTACGTTCAAGAACGTGCCCGGCGAGAAGGATCAGCCGCTGTTCGCAGCCGGCGTGGAGTACTTCGCCGCCTGATCCGCGACCGCATCCATAAAAGCGTTCTGACGTAGATTCGAACATACAGAGGCTGTTTGGTTTGATCGGGATTCCTCCCTAGTCAAACCAAACAGCCTCTTTTTTGGTCTCCGACGCATGTTAGGCGGAGAGGTAGCCTTCGGCGAGATTGACGGGGGTGTTGGCGCGTTCCACTGCTTCGTTGGAATGGGTGGCGGTTTGTTTGATGATGTCGTCGTAGCCGGTGAGAGCGGCGAAAGGCATGAATTGCGCGGCACGGTTGTGCATGCTCATGTGCGGGCGCGTGCACGAGCGATGATGAGGCAAGTTGATGATGTCATCGTAACGGTCGGTTTGCTGCAAACTCATGCTGCATGACCTCCAATCTGCCGGTTGCGCTGTTGACCTGTGGCATCAGCGAACATGTCCATCCCTTTAATGACGGCGTTTTTGCCGAACTTGCGTTTGATGTCAAGAATCGTCTGCTGCACATGCTGTTCGGAAATCTCATCGACAACCCGCATATCGTCAGCGTAGGAAGACCGCGCGTTGTTATCGACGTTATCACTGCAATCGTTGCTATCGCTTCCATTTGAGACTTCCTGCATATCCGAAAACAGATCGGGCTGAACGTAATTCGCCGCAGCATTCCGCTCAGCCAGCTGTTCGACCGTTTGCAAATCAGAAGCAACCACATTCAATCGACGTACCAACAGCCGATGATCGACGATTCTGCAGAACAATTCGTCAACCGCATCGCATATGCGCGTGGTGGATGACGTATGGTCGCCCAGACCAATCGACCCTATAGCCGGCTTGGGCACACGCCGACCATACCTATCAAGAGTTACGGGACCGCTATATTCGGCAATGGCTCGCTCAGCCATCGCCTTCAATTCCGGAGTGCCACACTCCCCTAGCCGCTTTGGATCAAGACTGGCGGTATCGTAACCGACCATCAACCCCATATGGCCGGCCTTCACACCTTTGGCAACCAAGTCCAAAGACAAGGTGTCCGCCATTTCTCTCACAATCAGCCGCGCCGAGTCAAAACCGACCGCGCCCGTAAGCACCTGCCCCGAACTCATACTATGACCAGCTGGCTTATACGCTTTGATGTCGGCGATCGTGCAAGGTTCCCAACCCCACGCATGGTCGATAAGCAGCTCGGCGTTCACACCGAACATCTTGTACAGCAGGCCCTCGTTGTAATACTCGTCGGCACGGCCTATGGAACATCGGGCTATATCGCCCATTGTCATTAGACCTTGGGCTTCGAGCTTCTTCGCATACCCTCGTCCCACACGCCAGAAATCAGTCAACGGCCTGTGCGCCCATAACAGCCGACGATACGACATCTCATCCAATTGCGCGATACGCACGCCATCCTTATCCGCGGGAATATGCTTGGCGACCACGTCCATAGCCACTTTCGCCAAATACATATTCGTACCGATACCGGCCGTTGCGGTGATGCCCGTCTCCCGAAGAATCTGCTGGATCATTTCACGGGCCATATCATGCGCGCTTTTGCCGTAAGCCCGCAAATACCCGGTAACATCCATGAATACTTCATCTATCGAATAGACATGAATGTCAGCTTCGGATACGTATCTTAAATATATGCTGTAGATTTTCGCACTGATGTTGAGATAATGCGACATTCGAGGCTTCGCTATATACACGCCAGCAGCCAGATTCGGATCGGCTGCGAGCGCGTTCGCATCATACGATTCGCCTCTCAGCGCACCGCCCGGCGCTGCCGCCAGCCGTGCCGCATTTACTTCTTTAAGCTTCGCCTTGACCTCAAAAAGCCTTGCCCTACCAGGCAATCCATACGCTTTGAGCGATGGCGACACGGCAAGACAGATGGTTTTGTCGGTGCGCGATTGGTCAGCCACCACCAGATTCGTGGAAAGTGGGTCGAATCCGAGTTCCGCACATTCCGAAGACGCATAGAAGGATTTCAGATCGATAGCGATATAGGTACGTTCGGCCATCTTCAGACTCCTTCCATGATTTGGCTCCATCTTGAAACGTCAACGAGCACTTCGCCTCGCAAAGCACCGACAAAGCATCGCCGATGCACCGCACTGTATTTTCCTGCATTCAGCATATCAGAGAGTTCGAACAATTGTTCGACACACCCGACATGCCAAGTGCCCCTAAGGACTCCACGAAAACCGCCAATTGTAGCCTCCAGTTGGTAGGGTTGAACGGTAGCGAACCCCTTGTCTCCATGGTTTTGGAAGGAGCTTTGGCTTGTCAGCTGAACTCGAAGACATCCACGAGGAATGCGGTATTTTTGGCGTTTGGGGTCACCCGGACGCCGCCCGACTCACCTACTTCGGCCTGCACGCGCTGCAGCATCGTGGTCAGGAAGGCGCCGGCATTGTCTCGAACGATAACGGTCATCTCATCGGTCATCGCGGAACGGGTCTGTTGACCCAAGTGTTCGGCGACGAACGCGAAATCGAACGCCTGAAGGGAGACAAGGCGATCGGCCATGTGCGTTACGCCACTGCCGGTTCAGGCGGCACCGACAACATCCAGCCATTCATCTTCCGCTTCCATGACGGCGATATGGCCTTGTGCCACAATGGCAATCTGACGAACTGCCCGACTCTGAGGCGTCAGTTGGAAGACGAAGGCGCAATCTTCCACTCCAATTCCGACACCGAAGTGTTGATGCACCTGTTGCGCCGCTCCACACAGCGTACGTTCATGGACAAGCTCAAGGAAGCGCTCAACACCGTGCATGGCGGTTTCGCCTACCTGATCATGACCGAAGACGCCATGATCGGCGCGCTTGATCCGAACGGTTTCCGCCCGCTTTCCCTCGGCAAGATGAAAAACGGCGCTTATGTGCTCGCTTCCGAAACCTGCGCGCTTGACGTTGTCGGCGCCGAATTGGTGCGCAATATTCGCCCGGGCGAAATCGTGGTTATCGACGATCACGGCTACAAGATCGTGCAGTACACCAATCAGACCCAGTTGGCCATCTGCTCGATGGAATTCATCTACTTCGCACGCCCCGATTCCGACATTTACGGCGTAAACGTGCATTCCGCCCGCAAGCGTATGGGTGCGCGTCTGGCCCAAGAATCGCCGGTCGATGCCGATATGGTCATTGGCGTGCCGAATTCCTCGCTGTCCGCGGCCTCCGGCTATGCGGAAGAAGCTGGTCTGCCAAACGAGATGGGCCTGATCAAGAACCAGTATGTGGCTCGAACCTTCATCCAGCCGACGCAGGAACTGCGCGAGCAGGGCGTGCGCATGAAGCTGTCCGCCGTGCGCGGCGTGGTCAAAGGCAAGCGCGTGATCGTTATCGACGATTCCATCGTGCGCGGTACCACGTCCAAGCGCATCGTGCAGCTGCTGAAGGAAGCTGGCGCCGCCGAAGTGCACATGCGTATCAGCTCGCCGCCGCTGAAGTACCCGTGCTTCTACGGCATCGACATCTCCACCACCAAGGAGCTCATCGCCGCAAAGAAGTCCGTTGAAGAAATTCGCGATTTCATTGGCGCCGATTCCTTGGCGTTCCTGTCACTCGACGGATTGGTCGAATCTATCGGCCTGGGTGCGGACGCCCCGTACGGCGGTCTGTGCGTGGCCTACTTCAATGGCGACTACCCGACCGCACTCGACGATTATGAAAGTGATTTTTTGAAGTCCCTTACTCCTGAAGATCGCGTGCGTCTGCCTGAATTCGCCTTGTATAAGAGCAAGTACGAGGGCAACGAATACACCACTACTTCATCCCAAGAAGAACACTGAACCCGAGAAAGGTTTGATATGCCAAAAGCATATGAGGAAGCCGGCGTAAGCGTCGAAGCCGGTTACGAAGTCGTCAAGCGCATCAAGTCCCATGTGGCGCGCACCAACCGTCCGGGCGTGGTCGGCGGTATCGGCGGCTTCGGCGGCCTGTTCGATCTGGCTTCCCTCGGATACAAGGAGCCGGTACTGATTTCCGGCACTGACGGCGTCGGCACCAAGCTGGTCGTTGCCAAGATGGCCAACAAGCACAACACCATCGGCATCGACTGCGTGGCCATGTGCGTCAACGATATTGCCGCTCAGGGTGCGGAACCGTTGTTCTTCCTGGATTACATCGCCTGCGGCAAGAACGATCCAGCACTGCTCGAGCAGGTTGTGGCTGGCGTTGCCGACGGCTGCGTACAGGCTGGTTCCGGTCTGATCGGTGGCGAAACCGCTGAAATGCCGGGTATGTATGACGAAGACGAGTACGATTTGGCCGGTTTCGCGGTCGGTGTTGCCGAGAAGTCCGCAATCGTGGACGGCTCCACCATCGCTGAGGGCGATGTGCTCATTGGTCTGCCGTCCACCGGCGTACATTCCAACGGCTTCTCTCTGGTGCGCAAGGCCCTGTTCGAGAAGGCTGGCTATACCGTCGATACCGTGCTTGACGAGCTCGACGGCGAAAAGCTCGGCGACGTGCTCCTCACCCCGACGAAGATTTATGTGAAGGCCCTCTCCCCGCTGTTCAAGGCCGGCGTGGTCAAGGGTGTCGCCCACATCACCGGCGGCGGCTTCATCGAAAACGTTCCGCGTATGATTCCGGACGGTCTGGCCGCACACATCAACCTCGGCTCCTGGCCGGTACTGCCGATTTTCGACGTGCTCGAAAAGGCCGGCGAAGTCGACCATATGGAAATGTTCAACATCTTCAACATGGGTATTGGTATGGTGCTGGCCGTCAACGCCGAAGATGCCGATAAGACCATGGAATTGCTCAAGTCCAATGACGAAGCCGGTTACGTACTCGGCAATATCGTCAAGAAGACCGATAGCGACGTCGAACTGCAGTAAATACATATACGGGGGTGAGCCATAACGGCCACCCCCTTTTATTTCCGAAGACTTTCCTGAACATAGGATTTTCCCAAAAGGGACACAACAGGAGGAAACATGAAGGTTCTGGTCATTGGTTCCGGTGCACGCGAGCATGCCATCGCCCATGCACTTATGCGCGGCGGCAGCGTCAGCGAAGTCACGGTGGCTCCGGGCAATCCAGGCATGGAGCTTGACGGCATCCGCACCACGCAGATCAACCCGTCCAATCATGCCGCGCTGATTGATTTCGTGAAGAACAACGGCTACGACTGGGTGTTCGTCGGTCCGGAAGTGCCGCTTATCGAGGGCATCGTCGACGATTTCGCGGGAGCTGGCATCAAGGCGTTTGGTCCGAGCAAGGCCGCCGCGCAAATCGAGGGTTCCAAGGATTTCGCCAAGCAGTTGATGGAACGTCACAACATTCCGACTGCGAAGTATCAGACGTTCGACGATTTGGAGCGTTCCACCGCTTATGTGCGTGAACATGGCGCTCCGATTGTGATCAAGGCTGATGGTCTGGCCGCTGGCAAGGGCGTGACCGTTGCCATGGATGAGGAAACCGCCATCGCCGCTCTTGAAGACATTTTCGTCGATCATCGTTTCGGCAACGCCGGTGCGAAGGTTGTCATCGAGGACTTCTTGGAGGGTCAGGAGTTCTCGCTGATGAGTTTTGTGAATGGCACCGATTTCTGGCCGATGCCGATTTCTCAGGATCATAAGCGCGCTTATGATGGCGATAAGGGTCCGAACACCGGTGGCATGGGTGCGTACAGTCCCGTTCCGCAGATCGGTCAGGATGTGGTTGACACCGCTATCGAAACCATTGTGAAGCCGACCGTGCAGGCTATGTCCGATGAGGGTACGCCGTTCACGGGCATTCTGTACGCTGGCTTGATCGCCACCGCGGATGGTCCGAAGGTTATCGAGTTCAATGCTCGTTTCGGCGATCCGGAAACGGAAGTCGTGCTGCCGAAGCTCACGTCTGATCTCGGCGCCGGCATCAGCGCTCTGCTCAATGGCGAGACTCCGGAGTTCACTTGGGATAATGACAACGCCACGCTTGGTGTGGTGCTCGCCGCCGACGGCTACCCTGTCGATGTGATCAAGGGCGCTGCGATTCCTGAGATTCCAGTCGATGAGGATTCCCACGTCTATTACGCTGGCGTGGCTCGTAGCGAAGAAGGTCTGGTCGCCAATTCCGGCCGCGTGCTGTTGGTGGAAACCTCCGCAGCCGACATCAAGGCCGCTCAAGACAAGGTGTATGCGATTATCGACCAGCTCGATACCAAGGGCATGTTCTACCGTCACGACATCGGCGCCAAGGCACTGAACATCTGAATGCACCCAGCGATTGCATACCATCAGAAATGTCTGTAACCATACAATCGCAATCATATATATAAAAAGGGCGGCGGTTTTGTGGTCGGACAGAGAGGAGTCCGACTGCAAAACCGCCGTTTTTTAATCACACAACACAGGCAAGCTTATATTGATTACTTCTGCTCTCCCGGCTTCGGAATGAGCAGGGATGCGCAGAACGCGAGGCCGAGCAGAATCACACCGCCAACCATGGCTGCGATGTAGCCGCTGGTCGCACCGCCGGATGCGGTGAACGCGTTCTGAGCAGCGTACAGCACTGCATAACTCAGACCGGCACCCAGGTTGAATGCACCGGAGTTCAGACCAGGCAGGTAGCCCGGATTGTCTTCCGGAGAGAGCACGATGCCCAGACCGTTCAGCATGATGTTGGCAGTACCTGCGTAGGAAACACCCAAAGCCAAAGACATGACCACAAGTGCCCAGATGCTCGGAACGTTGCACACGAAGATGCCGAACAGCACGCCCACAACAGAGACGATCAAGCCAGTACGCAGCACCGCACGGTAGCCGAACTTCGAAGCGAGCACGCCTGCGACCGGACCGAATGCGAGACCGATCAACGCATACGGAGTCAGGGTGGCGAACGATACCACGCTGGCGCTCATGCCGGCGCCGACTTCGGTATCCTGAGCGAGAGCAGGCACGATACCGTTCATGATGGCGAACACGCCGGTCATGGTAAGCAGGGTGGTCAGCAGCAGACCCCAAGTACGACGCTGCTTGAGGTAATGCGTGGTGACCATCGGAGCCTTCTGACGCTTCTCAACATTCCAGAACACCACGAACAGCACGGCTGCAATAACGATTTCGACAGCGACCAGCGCCCAATTGGCGGAGCCCAGCTTCTGAATCTCGTTGATGGCCAGATATGCGGCCAAGAATGCGGCGGCAAGGGAAACCACGCCAACCCAATCCATCTTCGGAGTCTCGGAAGCGGTGGATTCTTCCGCATACACGAACACAAGCACAATGGCAAGCACCGCAACGCCAACCATGACCCAGAACACGGAACGGAAACCGAACGTGCCAGCAAGCCAGCCGCCAAGAATAGCGTCGACACCGCCGATGCCACCATTAACGGAAGTCAGAATAGCCATGAGCTTGGCGTACTTCTTATCTTCAGTAACCTTGGCGTGCAGCATGATCAGCGTCATCGGCACAATCGGACCGGCAACACCCTGAATCACACGACCGATCATCAGCATCGGCACGTTGACCGCGAGCGCGGAAACCACGCAGCCCAAAGCGGTAAGCACAAGAATGCCAAGCAGCACTTTCTTGCGACCGATCAAATCGCCGAGTCGCGGCAGGAACAGCGAGAACACTGCGCACGAGGTGAAGAACACCGTCTGGGTCAAGCCAATCTGCGCATCGGTGGTGTTGAGTTCAACACGCATGGTCGTCAATGCAGGCGAAAGCATGGACGCGTTGAGCTGGAACGCGAAGATGGCTGCCATCAATGCTGCCATCAATGCGACGACGGACTTGCCGCCTTCGTCGAGCATTTTGCTGTTTTTGGTCTCTGTCATTAGAGCACCCCTTTACTTATCTTTCTCTTCTTTCAGCCGATGGTCTTGATTGCGTCGGTTACCAAATCCCAGAATTTGTTGAAATCAAGCTTGACTGCAACCTGGGTGTGGCATTCTTCGGCGCTCGGCTCTGGACCTCGCAGGTCGGCGACGGTCATGCCAAGTGTGAGATCTCCATGGATTTCGACATCAACCGGGCAACGACGGGTGGTCATGACGCTCGGATCAATGAGGTATGCCACCGTGCACGGATCATGGACCGGAGGATCGATGAAATCTTGATTGTCTTGATAGGTCTTGCGGAAGAAGTCCATCAGACCAGACACGAACTTGGCGAGATCAGTGCCAACGCCTTCGATACGCTGCTGCACTTCGGGCGTGCACAATGCCTGATGCGTCAGATCCAATCCGACCATGGTGATCGGCCAGGCTTCATTGAACACGATGTGAGCGGCTTCCGGATCGACCTTGATGTTGAACTCGGCCACGGCACTCCAGTTGCCCACATGGTATCCGCCGCCCATAAGCACGACTTCCTTGACACGTTCAACAATGCGCGGCTCCATGCGGGCAGCCATGGCAATGTTGGTCAGCGGTCCAGTCGGCACCAGAGTGATGGTGCCTGGCTCGTTGCTCATAATGGTGTCGATAATCCAGTTGACGGCATGTCCGGCTTCCAGCGGACGGCTGGGTTCAGGCAGTTCAACGCCGTCAAGACCGGTTTCGCCGTGAATGGAAGCTGCCACTTCCTGCTTGCGCACCAGCGGACGGTCACATCCGGCATGCACCGGCACGTCGGTGGCATGCGCCTTTTCCAGCACTGCACGGGCGTTGTAGGTCACCTTGTCAAGGCTCTGATTGCCACCTACCGTGGTGACGCCCAGCAGATCGATATTGGGATTGCCCACGGCAAGCAGGATGGCGACGGCGTCATCATGTCCCGGATCGCAATCAAGGATGATTTTCTTGGACATTATGGTTCCTCCTTATGTACTCCAACTTTGAACCGATAATGAGGTGGTCGACGATTGACTGACTCCGGCTCATCGGTCACACAACTTGTTGCAAGGCCGGCAATGGCCTTTGATATCAGCGACTTCCGAAACCTTCGAGCAGTTGTTCGGCTGCCTGAAGATCGATGTCACGAGGTGTGTTTCCTGCAAAACGCTCGTCAACTACGGCCTGCGCATTGGAAACGAGTTCTTCAACGCTGATGCCGTAATCCTCAACAGCATGCAGACCGAGCATGCGGTCGCGGAAATCCTTGAACGCTCTGCTTGCGATAATCGCAACCTGCTCGTCCGGCGCATTTTCCGGGTAAACCGCACCTAGAATCTGACCGATCTCACGAACCTTATGCGCACGTACGGGAGCAACGAACTCCATAACCGCCGGCAACGCGTAGCCAACGGCTTCACCGTGCACGATGTGGTATTTCGCTCCGAGCACGTGTGCGATGGAATGCCCCGCAATGGTTCCCGCATTGTTCAGCATCCATCCTGCAAGCGTCGACGCGACCATCACACGTTCCCTGGCTTCACGATCCTGACCGTTTGCCACAGCACGCGGCAGATAGTTGTACAGCAGGAACATCGCTTTTTCGCAAATGGCATCCGTGACCGGACTTGCCATTCGGGAAAGGTATCCTTCCGCGGCGTGGCAGAATGCGTCAAGTCCGCAAGCGATGGTCATTTTTGCGGGCAGTGTCAGCATGAGATCCGCGTTCAGCACGGCATATTCGCTGACTGCCGGATCGGCAAGCACCGCGAGTTTACGACCGGTGGATCCTTCGGTGACCACCAGCGCGTTGGACATTTCGCTGCCGGTGCCGGCGGTGGTCGGAACTGCGATCATACCGTTGCATGGTGCGATCGGCTTGGCTGGATCGGTGTATTCGATGATGGATCCGCCGTTGACACGCACGATGTTGATGCCTCGGGCAACATCCATGGAACTGCCACCGCCGATGGCGATGATGCTGTCAGCCTTATGCGCTTCGAATGCTTCGACGCCGGATTCCACGGTTTCGCAAAGCGGGTCGGGCTTGACCTGGTCGAATACCGCCACATCGACACCGACCTGTTCAAGCTTGGTACGTGCGGCAACGACCAGCGGCATGCTTCCGACGAAGGAATCCGTGACCATCAGCGGACGAGAATAGCCCGCGGTCTGCATGATATCGACCAGAGTCTCCCCTAAATCGTCAGTGCAGACCACTTTGACGGGTTGCAGCAGTTTGACTTCCATAGCCATCGGTCACTGTCCGATCTTTGCGGCCGCAGCGTCGGCATTGATGCAGAATTGACGAACCTTGTCGATGTCTTTCTCCATGTAGCCGCCGTCGTATTTGATGCTGGTCTTCGTCAGGGAGTCCACGCCATACGGCTTGCACTGTTCGATGGCTTCGGCAACATTGTCTGGTCCAAGACCGCCAGCCATGATGACCGGCTTGCCGCATTCGGCCACAATACGGGCGTCAATGCTCCAGTCGTGGGTCAGACCGCTGGCACCAATGCCGGTGTCGGGGGCCAGACCGGAGTCCGTGAGGATGAGATCGCAGTATTGTGCGTACTTCTTGGCACGGTCGACGGCGGATTCATCGTCAACGAGCACGGCCTGCATGAGTTTGGTGTTCGGAGCGGCTTCCTTAAGTCGGGCCGCGAATGCTTCATCTGCGGCGTACCCATCGCCTGCGATATGCAGAATGTCAGGCCGCACCTCTCTGGCAAGCTCGATCATCTCGTCGGGATCGTTGGTCAGCATGATGGCCACGGAGGTGACGCCACGACGCTTGCATTCGTCGAAAATGCGGTGCACGCGTTCGATTGGCACGCGATGTGCCGGAACGCCACCATGCTGCATCGGCACCAGTCCAATGTTATCGGCACCAGCCTCCATGGTTTTGACGGCCTCATCGTATTCGATCAGAGAATAGATCTGCTTGACTACCATTGTCGGTTCTCCTTGTGTTTGTATGGGTTGATGGACGTGTGATGTAGCAAAATTCAGGCGGTACGCACTTCGTCGAGCAACGGCTCGATCTCGCCGGACATCTTCTTACGTATGCGTTCCACGGTGATATCGGGCACTGCTTTTGTGCATTCGAGCGCGATGCTGGATGCTGCCTGCGCGATTTTGCCGACTTCTTCAAGATCTCGATCGGGGTTATCGAAGAAGCTCCAGGTGATGGCTGCCATGCCGGCATCTCCGGCCCCATTTGCCGTGGCGATTTCGGTACGGTATGGCGGCACATGCTTGAAGCTGTATTCGTCGTTTTCGTGTCTCGCGCACAGGATTCCGTTGGCACCCAATGAAATGAATACGTTCTTCACGCCCCTGTCGAGCAAGGTCTTCGCTGCGGCACCTGCCGAATACTGGTCGGCGATACCGATGCCGGTGAGTACGGATGCTTCCAAATCATTCGGCTTGAGCACGGTCATCTTGTTGAGGATCGTGTCGAAACGGTGCGCTTTGACTGTGGAAACGGTGTCTCCGAACAGTGGCGCGGTGACGTGTTCGCCAATCCATGCCATGGTTTCCGGTTCAAGATTGGCGTCAAGCAGGCAGATGGCGGCACCGTTGATGAAGTCGAGGCGAGATTCGAGGAATGCCGGATTGATTTCCTTGCAGATTTCCATGTCGTTGACGGCCACCAGCAGATCGCCCGTATCGTCGGTGATGAACATGTAGGTGGAAGAACGGCGTCCTTCCAGCTGTGCGGCATAGTCAAGATTGATGTTGTTGGCCGCGCACGAACGTTCCAGGGTCTTGCCGTTTTCATCGTCGCCGTAGACGGTGATCAGGTATGTCGGCATGCCCAGATGAGCCATGTTCTGTGCGATGTTCTGCCCGACACCACCTGCGGACATGCTGACGACGCCCGGATTCGAGTCTCGGTCCACTACGGTGCTCGTCGGTCTACCACAGATGTCCATGTTCATGCCACCGATGACCACAACGTAACGGTCAGGAACAGTATTTCCTGAAGTCATATCCGCCATGGATATTGCCTCCTACATTTTCGGGGATATATCTGCCTTGATACACCCTTGATGAAACGTTTTATCTTCAATTTAGAGTACAACAAAAGTTTAAGCCAGTCAACTTTTGCCTATATTTCATCGATGTAACATATGGAAAAATCGCGTGTCTCGCGATTACGAAAGAAACAAATGTAAGACCGCCATACCTGCGTTACTGCAGCAAATCAGCTTTGCGCCGCACAGCTTCTTCAGAAAAATCAGCGCAAATCGACTGCACCTGAGACATATTCATCGCAGCCGCCGCAGACGCATATCTAGCGCATTCCCGCTGTGTTTTATGCTTACGACGCGCCCACACCAGCGCACTCAACGCCGCCGACGCACCACCATTGGTATATCGACGTTCCTCCGCCCTTCCCGGCAAAGACCAGAAAAAGCTTTCATGTTCGCAGCAGTACAGCATGTCCGAATCATCCACAAAAAGAAACACATTACGCACACCGGACCGCAGCAAATGTTCGGCGCAATCTCTGGCACTGGCCTCGTCATGCACCTCAATCCCCGACACGAATTTGGCTTCGGCGGAATTAAGCACCATAGTGTCGATGCGATCGAGCACCGGCGTGATTCGCGCCGCTTTATTAACGGAAACCACGCGCACGAAAATCGGTCGACTTGTTTTTTCGCAAACCCATGCTATGGCATCAGACGGCAAGCTCGAATCAATCGCCACCATTTCCGCATTGACGATGGTCTGCTCTCGTTGCGCTAGAAATTCCGGGGTGATTTCCGCACTGATCTGCATATCATCAAGACCCACAATCTGACGCCCCTGCGCGGAAACAACCGACAAGAAGGTGGAAGTAGGCATATGGGAAATCTGCTTGGCATGCGTGATGTCAATGCCGTTGGCATACGCGTCCTGCTTGACGCGTTCGCCGTTCTCATCATCACCATAGACGGAAATCAAATAATTCGGCACGCCAAGCCGGTTCAGATTGTAGGCGATATTGTAACCAATGCCGCCCACGGATGACACAATGCGCCCCATGTTGGAACTTTCCCCAACCACATCCTGCATGGCGACACCGTAATGGTCTATATTGATGGCGCCAACAACAGCCACATAGCTGGGCGGAGTGACGATATACCCTTTGCCTTGGATGTACCCTTTTTTCATCAGGTTGGAGATGTGCGCGGCCACCCCTGAACGGGTGATGCCGCACAGTTCCGCAAGCTCGTTTTGGCTGATCAAAGGATTCTGCTTAATCCACGCCAAAATCTGCTGTTCGCGATCGGTTGCGGCCATCTCTTCCCCTTGCCTCTAGGGAAGATCCATGAAATCGGTGTCTTTCAGGTAGTTCTTCCCTGTGGTGATATCGTACTGAATCAGCTGGTAGTCGGCAAGCAACTGCTGGGTTTCCGCGTCGAAGTCGCTTTCGGCCATGGGATTGCCGTCAGCGTCGAGATAGATGTTCTGACCTTCAGGGATACGGTCCCATCCCTGGATATTGTTGACGACAGGTGGCTCCATGGCGGAGATTTTCTCATGCATTTGCGTGAGGAACGCCAGATACGGGGACACCTTGGCGTTCATATGCTCGGCGGCCTGCGCCACGAAGAAGTTCGGCGACGAATAGTCGGCGTTGTCGATCTCGTTGCCTTGCGAGCTGGACGCCTTGTTGGACCAGATGAAATAATCCGTCAGATGCAAGGCAAGCGAATTGTTGTCGTCTTCGGAAGCGGACGAATAAATGCCCGGCAGATGATCGCCGTAGAACACCACGGTGATCGGCTTGTCGATGGCGTCGAGCTTGTCAAGGAAGTCGGCGGTCGCCTCGTCGGTCAGAGCCGCACCCTTCTGATAGGTTTCGATGGACTCCTTCTCATCGTCCTCCAAAGGAGTGTCCGTAGTGGATTCGGCCTTGAAATCGTTGTTCTTATACCAATCGTGGTATGGCATGTGGTTCTGCATGGTGATGACCTGCAGGAACTGGTTGCCATCGGTTTTCTTGACTTCTTCGATGGTGCTCTCGTACGTCGCTTCGTCAGACACGTACGGCGAATCGTCGATCTTGTCTTGATGCGAGATGACGTCCGGACCGGTCAACGTGTAGAAATGCGAGAATCCGAACTTCTTATAGTTGGTCGCACGCGAGTACATAGACGATTCGTACGGGTGCAGTCCGATGGAATTCTTCGACGCCCCCCACAGCTGGTTGATGGTCGGCGTCCAATGCTCGCTCGGCACAAGCTGCTGATACGGACTGGTGAGCGACGAATCGAAATTCGACATGCTCAAACCCGTCAATCCCATGTATTCGAGGTTTGCGGTACCACCGCCATATCCGGAAGAAAGCATCAAACCGGAGGTCGTATTCTCTTTGATGGAACGAATGTTGGGCATGGAATCCTTGTTGATCTTAAGCCCCGGCACGCGAGACGGGTCGGAGAAGGATTCGGACAGCACATAGATCACCGTACTGTCGGTCATGTTCTCGGTACGAGATGCGTTGATCTTCTTCGCTTCTTTTTCGTATCGTGCCGCGACTTCCTTCATGGTTTCTTCGGAATAGTCGTCAGGCTTCACCATGACTTTCGGATTCAGCTGCCTGGTGAAGGCGACCATCGGTCCGTTGCGCTGCGCATCGTAGACGGAATCCCACATGGACGGCATGTCCCCCATTGCCGAAGAGAAGGTTTTCGCCCAAGATCCGACAGTGCTCACCTGCATGGAATACAGCGTGAAGAACGTTCCCGGCACGATGATCAGCAGTAGTCGCACGATGGCATTCAGCGAGCGCGACTGCTTGTCGTCGCCACGGAAAAGCTTGCCGTGACGGCCGTCACGATGATTCAGGAATACGAAAAGCGCAATGAAAGCAACGAATATGACGACGGCGAGCAGAATGGTCCACTGTGCGCCTGCCGGCATGAAGCTCATAAGATTGCCCGCATCGGCTTTGAGGAAGTTCAGATCGCTGGGAAGAATCGCCTCATATCGGATGGATACTTTGAAATGTTCGATCACCGCGATAATGAATGTCACCGCCAGAAATATTGGCGTGGCGATCCAGAAGCGGTTGATGAGCATGAGCAGTATCACATACAGCACGCCCCACAAAATCAGGTTGAGCACCGCCACAAAGTTGAGGTTGGTGAACATTTTGGTGACGAAGCCCCAACCGGTCAGCCACATGTTGTTCGAAAGCTTGACGCGTGTAGCGGATTGACTGACGCCAATCTGTAGCGCTGCCACACCGATGGCGTCGAACACCACAAACAGTATGCCGTACAACCACCCTGGGAATTCCTTACGTTCCTTGGCGGGTGCGTTTGGATCAATCGTCGAGATCTTCAGTTCCTCAATCGTCTCTGTATTCACGGATTCGTTCGTCAAGTGTTTATCTCCACTCGTAACGTGTCAGTTCGCTTCGTTTCCCGCC
This sequence comes from Bifidobacterium sp. MSK.13.1, assembly GCF_019131435.1. NCBI lineage: Bacteria > Bacillati > Actinomycetota > Actinomycetes > Bifidobacteriales > Bifidobacteriaceae > Bifidobacterium > Bifidobacterium sp. MSK.13.1. Next base: position 149,010 of record NZ_JAHOMM010000003.1, read on the forward strand.
TTACGGCGACGCCAAGGCACTATTCTCGCGACCATATCTGACAAAAAGCTGTAATGATCGATTTCATCCACAGTTTCTTCTGATTTTCTTACGCATATGTCGATGAAATCGCAAAAGAACGATGAGGGGGTATAGACAGTTCGGATGGCAGTATCTAGTTGTCGTCAAGGATTCCGCCGTCCGCATAACCGTTGTTGCTGAAATCGGCGAAATTGTTGAGATCGACGGAATTACCGTCGTGCCTCATTCCGGCAGTCGGGGCATAGTCCGAACACCTCAAGCGTATGCCGTTCGATGGTGAATCCGTATTTCTCGCTGATGCCACGCAGCCAAGTTTCGGATGGCGATTCGATTTCCACGGTTTTGCCGCAATTCGTGCATACGAGATGATGGTGATGCCCGTCATCACCACACAGACGGAACAGCTGTTGGCCTTCCAAACGCACGGTATCAGCCTCGCCTGCCTCAGCCAAGGCATTCAATTGACGATATACAGTGGCAAGGCCGACCTTCACGCCTTCGTCTTCCAGCTTGCGATGCAAATCCTGTGCGGAAATGAATTCATCGTTTGCCTTCAACGCATCATGAATCAGTTCTTTTTGTTTGGTGTTGCGCTCCACGCGTCCGTCCGTCAATCTATGTCCGTTCTTGATGGCTTCGCGCGCCGTCCTCCCCTCAGGGAAAGGCTGACGCGCGAAACATGCCGTCATCGGTTTTATTTCAAATCATCCCAGCAGCCGGTCCGTTCAAGATCCGCCACAGTTTGCCTGGTGTCGTCGGTCAGCACGGTGATATGCCCCATCTTGCGATCATGACGCACTTCAGCCTTGCAATAGTCGTGCATATTCCATTCGGGATGCTCGGCGATCAGCGCGCGGGTCGGTGCCACATGCTGCCCGAGCACATTGACCATAACAGCCGGCTTGAGCAGTTCGGGCTGTTCGAGCGGCCACCCGGCGATGCCTCGAATATGCGCGTCGAACTGGTCGAACGAGCACGCTTCGATGGTGTAATGACCGGAGTTATGCGGGCGCGGGGCAAGCTCGTTGACGATAACCCGCTCATCCTTGGTAACGAAGAGTTCGATAGCGAGGATGCCGGCCAGTTCGAAGCCTTGCGCCAAACGCAAAGCGAGTTCGTGCGCTTCCTTCGCCACGTCTTCGCTGACTTCGGCCGGAGCGATGGTCATGTGCAGAATATTGTTACGATGCTCGTTGCGCACGATCGGGAAGGTCACATAATCCTTACCGTTACCGGCAACGAGAATGCTCGCTTCGAATGCGAAATCGACGAATCCTTCGAGAATGCTCGGCGGGAATCCGCCACCGCGATCGGCACGGGCTCGTACCTTTTCGAGATCGGCATCGGATTTCAGCACGGTCTGGCCGTGGCCGTCGTACCCGCCGGAACGGGTTTTCAGCACGGCCGGGTAATGGATTTCACCGAGCGCCGCATCAAGCTCCTCAACGCTGTTGACGGCCTTCCATGGTGCGGTCGGCGTGCCATGATCATTGATGAACTGCTTCTCGTTGACGCGATCCTGCGTGACACGCAGCAAATCGGTGCCTTGCGGGGCTGCAGACAAGGAACGCACTTCGTCGATGGCGTCGGCGTTCACGTTTTCGAACTCGTACGTGAGCACGTCGGACTTTTCAGCCAGTTCTCGGATCGCGGTGATGTCGTCGTATTCGGCAGTGACTTGGAAGTCGGCCACCTGTGCGGTCGGGCAATCCGGAGTCGGGTCGAGCACGCCGATGCGGAAGCCCATGTAGCGGGCGGACAACGCCATCATGCGGCCAAGCTGACCGCCACCGATAATGCCGATGGTGGCCCCTGGCATCAGACGTTCAACACGGCCATTGGTTTCCTCAGACAAGCTGGGCATTGGATTCAGCCACCTTTTCCTTCAGAGAGTCACGATATTCCTGCAAAGCATTGGCCAAACGCTCATCGGTGGTGCTCAGAATGCTCACAGCCAAAAGACCTGCGTTTGTGGCACCGGAGTTGCCGACTGCGGTGGTGGCGACCGGGATGCCGCCTGGCATCTGCACGATGGACAGCAGCGAATCCCAACCGGACAGCGCATGGGAACGCACCGGCACGCCGATGACCGGCAGGGTGGTCTGGGCCGCGACCATGCCCGGCAGATGTGCCGCGCCGCCGGCTCCGGCGATGATGACCTTCAGACCGTTGGCACGGGCACTATGCGCGAACTCGCCCATCAATTCCGGGGTGCGGTGCGCGGAAATCACCTGCTTCATGTACGGCACTTCGAACTGGTCAAGCATCTCGCAGGCATGCTTCATGGTTTCCCAATCGCTCGCCGACCCCATAATCACTGCGACTTCAGGCTTGTTGTCTGCCATCAAGGACCTCCGAAAGAATCCAAAAGAACATGTTCTTGAACACCGTTTACTTTACGCAATCGGCTAGATGTGCAGCACGATTTTTCCGAAAACGTCGCCATTCACGATCTTGGAGAACGCAAGATGCGCGTCGTCGATCGCATATGCGGAATCGATGACCGGATGCAGATCGGCATGTTCCACGAATTTCAGCAAACGTGCGAAATCCTCACGGGAGCCCATGGTATTGCCCTGCACTCGAATATCCTGGAAGAAGATTCTCGTAAGCTCTGCACCCGGCTGGTCGCCAGTAGTCGCGCCGCAAATGGCGATAGTTCCTCCCGGACGTACGGATTTGACGGAATGACTCCATGTGGCCGCGCCGACGGATTCAATGACGGCATCCGCCTTGCGTGGCAGTCGCGCACCCGTTTCAAAAGCCGCATCGGCACCGAGCTGCAACACTCGCGCACGCTTGTCTTCGCTTCGTGACGTGACGAACACTTCCAATCCGGCCGCGTGAGCAAGCTGAATCGCCGCGGTCGACACGCCGCCTCCGGCGCCTTGAATAAGCACCGTGTCTCCCGGCTTCACATTCGCCGATGCGAACAGCAGGGAATATGCGGTAAGCCAGCTGGTACCCAATGCGGCAGCCTCATCAAGATTCAGATTCGCGGGCTTGGCGAACACGTTGGCGCTGGGCACCTGTGTGTATTCGGCCATGGTTCCCGCATACCGTTCGGACAGGATCGAGCGTCTCTCCCCCGGCATCACACCGGCGCCATCGGTACCAACGAAGGTATACAAGACCACTTCGGAACCGGCCTTAAGTCCCTTTCGTACGGGAATGTCTTCTTCCAACACGCCAGCCGCGTCCGTGCCGAGGATCATCGGCGTCTGCTCGTCGGAAAGCCCCACACCTTGCAGACTCCACACGTCATGATGGTTCACGCTCGCCGAGTTCACACGAATGGTGGACCAGAATGGCTTGGTTTCAGGCTCAGGCATAGTGCCCACTTCAAGCACGGACAGCGGATCATCATAATTCGTTCCGGTGGCATATACGGCTTTCATGTTCGCGCTCCTTTGCGAATAACGGCTTTTCACGATTGCAAACACCTCTATTGTGCCTCAAGTTGAGAAGACTTTGCGCTCCTTTGCCCGCAAACACCCTCGTCGGGGCATACAGTGGGATATGATTTCGCACTTGGTTGCACTGATCGTAGGGAAGGGTGATTGCGCACGATGACCGCTGGCATTTTGAGTTCGATTCACACTCCGGCGGACGTACATGCCCTTTCAGCCCAGCAATTACGCGATCTATGCCTCGAAATCCGCGCCACGCTGCTCGACTACGGCAAACAACATGGCGGGCATATCGGCTCGAATCTTGGCGTGGTGGAGCTCACTGTGGCATTGCACCGCGTGTTCGACTCGCCCCGCGACCGTTTCATTTTCGACGTGTCGCACCAAAGCTACGTGCACAAAATGCTTACCGGCCGCGCCGAAGCATACTTGGACCAATCTCGTTTTGATGAGGTGACCGGTTTCACGAATCCGCTGGAAAGCGAACATGATTCCTTTGTGCTCGGCCATACCGGCACTTCGATTTCTCTGGCCTGCGGTCTTGCCAAAACCCGCGATATGCAGCGCGGCGCCGCCGGCGAAAGCACTATCGGCAATGTTATCGCCATTATCGGCGATGGATCCCTGAGTTCGGCCATTGCGTTCGAGGGGCTGAACAATGCGGCCGAACAGGGCGGTAATCTCATCATCATCGTCAACGACAACGAAATGTCGATCGCTGAGGATTTCGGCGGTATGTACGGGCAGCTTGCCAAGTTGCGTACGTCGAATGGCATGGCCGAACTGAATCTGTTCAAGGCATTCGGCTTGGACTACCGCTATGTGGAGCAGGGTAATGACGTTGACGCGCTGGTGGAAGTACTGAACGAGGTCAAAGACATTGACCACCCGATCGTAGTGCATATCCACACCACCAAAGGCTTGGGCTTCAATGACGAAACGGAAGCCGACAATGGTTCGGATGGCTGCAATCAGACCAATCCTCAACCTCATGCGGGCCAATGCGAGGCCAACCATTGGCAGGATCCGGAGGCCTCGCTCGGCAAACCGCTCGACGCACGCAAATATTATGGCGAAATGGCCATGGCATCGCTGGAACGTCGTTTCGACAATGAGCCGGGATTGGTGGTCATCTCCCCCGCAACCCCCGGATCGAATGGCATCACCCGAGATTTTCGTGAACGTGCCGGCGCCCACTACGTCGATACCGGTATCACGGAAGAACATGCCGCCGCATTCGCCGCGGGTATCGCCAGGGCTGGCGGACGCCCGGTGCTTGCGACTTCCGCCACGTTCTTCCAACGCACGTTCGACCAGCTGCAGCAAGAGTTGGCATTGAATCATGTTCCCGCCACGCTGCTGATTTTCGGCGCGGGAATTTCCGGCGCGGACAATACGCATTCGGGCACATTCGATATGACGATGTTCGCCAATGTTCCCGACGTGACCTGTTTGGCTCCCGCGAGCGGCGAACAGATGCTTGACATGTTGGCTTGGGCTACCGGCCCGTCCGAACATGGCGTAGTGGCGATTCGTATGCCCGGCGAGCAGATTCTCGCACTTGAACGTGCCGCCGATATGGCGTTCGACCCGTTGCAGCGTGCCGAAGAGCATGATCCAGCCGTCAATATTGCCGGAGCATGCCCGTTCGCCCGCTATCAGATCGTTCAGCCCGGCAGGGATGTGGCGATTCTTGGACTCGGCAATACCATGCCGTTGGCTGCCGAAATTACGTCGGCACTGGCCGAAAATGATGAAGAACATGCTGCGATTACCGCAACGCTTGTTGACGCATTGCAATATTCCACGATGGATGCCGAATTACTGGCGATGCTTGCCGATGGGCATCGTTTGGTTGTTACGTTGGAAGATGGCCAGCTAGAAGGCGGATGGGGTGAGAAAGTCACCGCATTTTATGCCAATTCCAGTAATACCAAGGCTTCTCACGTTCGTGTGCTGAATTTCGGCGCAGCCAAAGAGTTCACCGACCGAGTGCCTCTTGGCGAGCTTAACGAACGTTACGGATTGACTTCAGAAACCATCGTCTCTCGAATCCGCGGTATTCTCAGCGAATAATCGATACATAAGCGAATTGGCGGGAATGATCGGTATATCTGTGGACCATTCCCCGCCAATCTATAAATCAGCGATCTGTAATCAGCAATCACTGATCATTCTTGATGGCATCCAAAGCGGGAATCTTCACAGCCTTATTGGCCGGGCCGAAACCTGCTACCACACCAACGGCGATCGAAAACAGCATGGCCACCACAAAAAGCCACCACGGAATCACCGAAATGCGAGTCACATCGTCGCCGCCCATAATCGCTTTGCCGATATTCTCAATGCTGAATCCACCCAAAGACGCCATATTGATGCCTATCGAACCAATCGCGGAAATCAAGCAAGCGATCACACCGCCGACAAGGCCGATCGCACCAGCCTCGCACAGGAACATCATGCGAATATCGCGCACATAGCAGCCAAGAGCCTTCATAATGCCGATTTCGCGCGTACGTTCCGACACCGACATAATCATGGTGTTGGCAATACCAATCGCGGCAACGAAGAACGACACCGCGCCGATGCCGCCCAAAGCCAACTGGATGCCCCGCGACTGCTTTTCGATCTCCTTACGCGTTTGCTCAAACGAGGAAGTCTGATAACCGGCGCCCTTGATTTGCGCTTCAACGTCGGCAACGTCTTTGATGTCTTGGGTGTGCACCAGTACCTGATCGTAAACGACCTTGCTCGACGTGTTGGCCTTGGTGTCCCCCGATATTTTGGCGTTCAACGTTTTCATATCGTCGATGCTCATCACAATGCCGGAAGTGAACGCATCATAGTTGTTGGCGGAGGAATCAATGACACCCACCACCGTGTATGGCATGGTAATGGTGGGACTCTCACCACTGCCGGAATCGGATGGCGCCACGGATCCGCCGCCCACCTTGCGGTAGTCGTCGGGACTTTGATAGTTGGCTCCGGTAATCAACGTGATTTTGGAGTTCAGCATATCGAAGAACGGGTCTTCGCCTTCGGATTGGGCGCAACCGTGCTCATCGCAGTAATAACCGCCCGCTTCTATACGATGATTGCTCGGGTCTGACGCATACTTGTCGTAGAACGAATACACGAAGGATTTGCCCGCCAACACTTCGCCGGCACGCATCGGAAGACGTCCGCTGGCCAATTTATAGCCGGATTCTTCCAATTGCGTGGCGTCGACTCCCACCACGTTGACATATTGCGACACGTACCGGGAGCCAGCTCCTTGCGTGGCATCCACACTGTATGACATCGTTTTCTGAGGAAGCACTCCGGCCACACCGGCAATGCTGCGGAAATTCTGCACGGCGTCATCGTCGAGTTTCGCCTGTTCGCCGTCGGCACCGCTCACGCTGGATGACGTTGCCGTGGAATGTGAACCTCCGCCGTCCGCATATACGGTGATGTCGTTCAGGTTGCCCATGTTTTTGAGCATCTGCTCGTTCTGTTCGTTGATGCCTTGGCCAATGGAAATCATGAGCACGATCGAACAGCAGCCGACGATCACGCCAAGTACCGTAAGAATCGTACGCGATTTGCGACGCAGCAGATTCTGCGTGCATGAACGTGCAATATCCGAAAATCGCATGCTCACTCCTTGTCGGAGGGCACGGAATCAATCACCTGGGTCGGCGCGTCAATGGCACCAGCCGTATTAGCCGCACCATCATCAGCACCTGCATGCGAATCGGAGGGATCCCAATCCCAATCGTCATCCTCGGCAGCCTTCTTCGCCTTCTTGCGGCGACGCACAACCACCACAACCACAATGGCGATCACGGCAACGACAGCCACGGCAACGACAATCCACACCCAAGTCGGAATGCCTTGATTTTCCTGCGGGTCAACATCCATACCGGGATCGGCGGGAGCCGGAGCCTCAGACACCGTAATCTTCACCGGCGATTCCTTGGTCTGCTGCTGGCCGTCGGCATCCTCGTACGTCACCTTCAGTTTGGCATCATATTCGCCGGCCGCATCCGCAGTGAAAGCGAATCCGATGGAACCAGAAGCGCCGGACGCCACATTGCCGATATACTGCGTGGCTTGCGTGGCGGTGATGCCGTCGCCCTCGATGGACGCTTCGACATTGGATACATCCCCCTTGCCCTTGTTCACGTATTCCATGGAAATGGTGGATTCCTCGCCCGCATTGATGGCGTCTGGAAGCACGGGATCGCCCAGTTCGAAACGGTCGGGCTGCGAAACAGGTACGGAAATCTTGATATCCGAAGTGTTGGAATTGCGGGTGCCGCCATCGACATACTCGTATTTGAAGTTGATATCGATGCCCTGCGCGCCGTTCTTCGCACTCGACAGCACCTGCATGGGCACGGTCTGGGTCAGGGAATAGCCCGCCCACAGCGAATCGTAATAGAACGTGTTCGTACCGCCGGAAATGGCGAAATTCTCGCCGCCGTCAACGGTCACGACCATATTGCCGACCGCGACCTTGCCCATATTCTGGAAGGTGAAGCCAAGATCGAAATTCGTGCCGACCGCCACGGAACCGTCGCCATAGGTGAAGTTGGTGATGATGATGTTCGGCACCGGACCGGCCGGCTGCACGGTGGAGCCGCCGTTGTTGTCGTCAGTGCCATCACCGTCTTCGGCGAGCGCCGTCGGCACAATGCAGGTCAGCGCGATGGCGATGGACGCCATCAATGCGATGAGCATGTTGATGAATTTTGCGGAATGGTTGCTGTTACTCATGGAATTTCCTTCTCTTCTCTGCCGTCACGCGTTGTTCATCAGACGGTCATCGATGATGCGTCCGTCAAGTAGCGTTACGATACGGTCGGCATATTGCGCCATATTGTCATCGTGGGTGACGAGCACGATGGTTTGGTCGAGGTCGCGAGCGAACGCGCAGATCATGTTCATCACGTCGGTTTTGGTTTTGGAGTCGAGGTTGCCGGTCGGTTCGTCGGCGAATACGACTTGCGGTCTGGCTGCGAACGCTCGCGCGATGCCGACACGCTGTTGCTGTCCGCCCGACATTTGCGTCGGGTAGTGGTTCATGCGTTTGCCGAGCCCTACTCGTTTCAGCATTTTCTTGGCGATTGCCTCACGCTTGTTTTTCGGCATGCCTTGGAACATCAGCGGCATTGCCACGTTTTCCACGGCAGTCAGATTGGGAAGCAGGTTGTATGACTGGAATACGAAACCAAGATGTTTTTGCCGAAATTCCGCCAATTGCCGTTCATTCAACCGAGAAATGGGCACTCCCCCGATGCGCACGCCGCCTTTGGTCGGTTTTTCCATACCTGCTAGCTGGTTCAGCAGAGTGGATTTGCCAGAACCGGATTCGCCGTAGATACAGCAGATCTGCCCTTGCGGAATGGTGAGATTGATGCGTTCCAGCGCCACGACGGTTTCGTCGAGCACCGGATATTCCTTACGCAGATTCTTGACTTCGATGATGGGTCTGCGCGTCCCCGCCATCGACTCTTGCCCTTCATGATCTGTCATAGTCTTCATTGCCCTCCCCCACACGGCGTCAATACGTCTGTCCCACAACCGAGTTTATACCGTTTTCCAGTTCCCTGCATCCCTTAGGGGAATACCCCGAGAAGCACAGACCCCCGTCTCACATCCTCCTAAAACAACCCTAACTAGGGTGGTTTTCTCGTTTCGTGCCAAAAACACTTCGTTTCGTGCCAGACGGCAAAATCCCCGAATCTCGCAAAAATAGAATGAAAACAACGAGGCAGACATTCGGATGACGTTGTCGGAAGCGTCATCCGCATATCACACAAGGGGAACCATCATGCGTCGTCGTTTTACTCAAACCGAGGTGTATTACCTGAACACCCTGCCCGCGGTGGAGCGAGCTTCCATGGACCGCATCACGTACTCGAAGGAATTTCAGGTGCGTTGCATGGCGCAATATCTGCGCGGCAACGGTCCTACCAGTATTTTCGCCAGCGCAGGTCTTGATCCGAAAATCATGGGAGGCAAGCGCATCGAACGCGCGATCGCCCGTTGGAAAGCCGATCCGAAAATCATGCTTGAAGCACAAACGTTGGCAAACAAATCCGATTCCGGGCAGCGCGATCTGCTGGTGATCACCCAAGCCATGACCATCAAATGGCTGGAAAAGAAAGTCATGGACCTGCAGAAACAGCTTCACCTGCTTGAATCACATGCGATGAACTGCTCACTGCCGAATTCAAACTCCAGGGAAGGTCTTGTCAGCATGGCGTGACATACGCCGAAACGTATGACATGCGTGCGCAAAACACGGTCATTGCCGACAGGCCAATCACATAGACGTGCGTTGCGGTACGGCAACGCGCCAAACAATAATCCCTCCTTTCACCGCCGCGCTCTCCGTCACATATAAGCGGCCGTCTCGAAAGGAGGGATTCTTCATGCCTCTGGAACGTCAGCGAAACATCCTCGCCCCGTATCGACACTCTGCATTTCGTGTATAAAATGCGCTGTCCTTACTCTGCATTTCGTGTAAATGCCTTAATTTTCAAGGAGTACACCATGCTCTTCAGGCGCAAGGCATATCAAACACTCATGGCTTGGAAAAGCCCGTCGAATGGCAAGCGCGCCATGCTTATTGAGGGAGCACGACGTGTTGGAAAAAGCACTTTGGCGCAAGAATTCGCACAACACGAATACGAAGGTCATCTTGTCATCGATGCAGAGCATCGGCACGGCTATTCTGCGACTATTTCGCAGCTTCGTCCGCGGACATCATGGCCTGGGTGATCTGGTCGCGCATCTCGTTGAAACCGCCAGGCGTCGAAGCCGGCAACACCACCGTCTTCGCATTCTGCGACGAGGCGAGATTACGCATGGTGTCGAGATACTGGTTGAACAACACCACATTGTTCACGTCGTTCACGTTCATGCCGACTGCCTGCAGGCTCTTGATCTGGTCGACGATACCATTGGCGATCTCACGACGATAGTTGGCCTGGCCTTCACCCTGAAGACGGGTCTTCTCAGCCTCGGCTGCCGCCTGGGTCTCGATCTGAATACGCTGGGCTTCGGCGCGCTGACGGGTGGCCTCCTTCTCGCGCTGGGCAGCGTTGATGGAATCCATGGCGTTCTTGACCTGCGGACTCGGATCGATGGCAGTGATCAGCGTCTTGACCACAGTGAAACCGAAGCGGGACATTTCGTTGCCGACGGTCTTCTGTACGTCAAAGGCCACATCGTCCTTACGGGAGAAGGCATCGTCCAAAGACAATGCAGGAATGGCGGAACGCAGCGCATCCTCCATGTAGGAACGCAGCTGACCAGCCGGATCACGCAGCTCATAGTATGCGGTGGCCACATTGCTCGGGTCAACACGGAACTGAGTGGACGCCACCACCGTGACGAACACATTGTCAAGCGTCTTGGTCTCCAACTGCACATTAAGCTGATTGACGCGCATGTTGGTTTTCATGGCGATACGGTCCACGAACGGGATTCGAATATGAATGCCGGCGAACTGCACCTTGTTGAATTTGCCGAAACGCTCAATAATATAGGCCTGCTGCTGCGGCACGATAAACAACGTGGACAGGAACAGGAACGCGACGATAAGTGCAATGACAAGGAGCGTAATAAGGAACGGCATGACATTACTCCCTTCTTTGGTTTTCTCTCGAAAGCCTGTTGATTGACGGCTTTCCGTAGGTTCTGCAACCATTGCCGAACCCAAGCAAAAACTTACCAAAGAATGCAATCACGTGCAGACAATGTCCGCGAGTTGGGCAAAGTCCATTCGGAAGCCGGACATCGACCGTCCGGAAGCCGACCCACATACGTCTACGAGCCGAACAGGAGACAATTCTCCTTGTCCGACTCGTGAGATGGCATACGCAATGTTGAATCAGATCAGGCCGAGTTCCTTGCATTTGGCTTGCAACTGCGTGGCCGAAGGCTCCACCAGCCATGAGCCATCGGCGAACCGAATCACGGGAATGTGCTGTTGTCCGCTGATCGCAATGGCCTTCTCTGCAGCACCATCCTCATGCTCGATATCATGAAGGCTGTAGGCGACCCCGAAACGGTCTAATGCTGCCTTGGCTCGATGGCAGTCGCCGCACCAGTCGGCTCCATAGAAATCAATTGCCGCATTGTCAATCATAAAATCACTCCTTACGAGGCATTAATCTCATCAAATTTAGGCGATGCCTCAAGCAACATCTTCGTATACGCATCTTTAGGGTGTCGTAACACGGAACCGACAGCTCCATATTCGACAAGATGGCCGTCTTTCATTACCGTCACCTCATCCGCAACTTCCTGAACAATGTCCAAATCTCATACTCATGCCCCGACAATCCCGGATAATGCACGGATTTTACCAGCGGATGCAGCAACAGATAGCTGGAGATCGCACGCGCGTTCTCCTGCTGGCGGTCCATGCGCAGGGCGAGCGTCTGAATACCACGACGCACCGAATCGCATTCGTTCGGCGCAAGCACGCCACCCAAACGATTCTGCGCGAAGTAGACACGTTTGCCCAACCCGTCGTCCTTGACCACCACAAGACCGGCGTTGACTTCGGAATGGCCGGCCAGATACTTGGTAGCGGAATGGATGACGATGTCGGCACCTTGGTCGAGTGGCAGCTGCAGATACGGGGTAACGAATGTGTTGTCGACAATGGAAATCGCACCATAGCGATGAGCGATTTCAGCAATCTTCGTCACATTGTTGACCTGCAGCAACGGATTGGTAAGAACTTCGAAATACACGGCCTTCGCCGGACAACCATGCGCGGGTCCCTTGGCGGAGTGCCCGGAAACAGCGGCATCAAGCGCTTCGTAGTCGGCGGGTTCACGGCTCCGGTGTTGTTATCGTTGACCGGCAGTCCGTGGACAAACTGAGTGTTGAATCTGGTCATGGTGCGCACCCCCTCGGGTTGTGGCTCATTGCCGCATGCCATTCACGCGGTCACTGGTACCCACTAAACCGCATCCTGCGTTTCAACGCGCGCCGCACCTTATCAACGTTGGCTATAGAACGCGCGAATCGCCATAACGTTTTCTTGTAAGCGGCTATCAAACGGCGGAGATGCAAGGCATCGCACCGCAATCGCCAGTTCATACATAAAAGGCTACGCAGGAAAAATTACGCTAGCACAGCAACCACCCGGCGCACAGCCTCACGCAACTGGTCCTCGGATTTAAGCAGGCTGAATCGTACGTAATCCTTGCCCACTTTGCCAAAACACGTGCCCGGCAGCGCGGCGACGGACGCACGTTTCAACAGCGCGGCGGCAAATTGTTCACCCGTCTGATCTTCAGGAGCGTGCACCCAAGCGTAGATGCCACCGTCTGAATCGAAAACATCAAGTCCGGCTTCACGCAATCCACCTGCCACGATTTCGCGACGAGACGCATACCGTTCCGCAAGTTCGGCCACACAGCTCTGATCCGACAGCAGTGCCACAGTGCCCGCGTCTTGAATGCTGGACGTAACCATGGAACCCATTTGATAGTGGTACTGCTTCACATGAGACACAATGTCGTCGTTGCCCGCGATGAAACCGGCACGCCAGCCGGCCATCGCATACATTTTCGACAGTGAGCATACTTCCACCGCAACATCGAAGGCACCCGGCAGCGACAGTATGCTGATTTGCTGCGCATCGACCCCCAATCCCGCATAAGCGAAATCCTGCACGATCGCGAAATGATATTCATGAGCCAAATCGATGGCACGTTGCAGAAACCCACGCGGAGCCTGCGCACCCGTCGGATTGTTCGGATAGTTGAGCACCAGCACTTTCACACGATTCCACACTTGCGCAGGCACCGCATCCAAGTCCGGCAGGAAGCCGCGCTCTGGCAGTGACGGCAGCAGAACCTCCTCGGCACGGCTCATCACCGTCATGCAATGATACGAGGGGTAATACGGATCCGCATACGCCACAGCGTCGCCCGGGGAGACCAACACCGCGAACAGCGCCGCGAGACCATCAACCGCGCCCTCCACGGCAAAAAGCTGTGTTTTCCAATCGACCTCAACACCGTACGTATTGCGATACCACTGTTCGGCAGCCTGCAGAAAACTCGGTTTGCCGTCGAACGGCGAATACCGGGCATTGGCCGGATCGTCAACCGCCTTTTTGGCTACTTCTCGAATGAAATCAGCAGGAAACGCGTCCGGATTGCCTTTGGCCAAATCAATCACATCGGCCCCGTCCGCAACCGCGGCAGCCACTTTGCGATCCATATCGGCGAACACATTCGGCGGAATCGACTGCGCCACCGTAGTGAACGCAACAGGAGAAACATACGAAGTCATTCATCAACCCTCCCTATCATCGTGCGACTGTATATGCGCACATTCACGCATATACGCAACCATCAGTGCGTCACCTTGCGTGCGAACCAATCGCCGATCCATTGAATGATCTGCACAATGACGATCAGAATAATAACAATCACGACAAGCACGCCGGTTTCGTAACGGTTATAGCCGTATTGAATGGCCATATCGCCGATGCCGCCAGCGCCGATCGTTCCGACCATTGCGGAATAGCCAATCAGTGAAATAATGGTGAGCACCACACCACGAATGAACGACGGCAAGGCCTGAGGGAATACCGCATCCACAATGATTTGGCGTGTGGTGGCACCAGTGGAGATGGCAGCTTCAAGCAAGCCCGGATCAACTTCGGAAAACGCGCTTTCCGCGATTCGCGCAAAGAACGGCACCGCGGCGATCGACAGGGAAATTGCGCCACCTGTCGGCGTGTAAGGATCACCCAGAATCAATTGCGCAACCGGAATGAGCACCACCATAAGAATCAGGAACGGCAGCGAACGAATCGCGTTGACGATGAAACCGACAATAACGTTCAACGCATGATTCGGCGTGAACAAACGATTTTCGGTCAAATACAGCAGCAACGCCACCAACGTGCCCAACACCACGCCGATAATCGCCGACACCACAACCATGTATGCCGTGTCGATCAACGCCTGACCGAGATTGTCTTGAAGGATTTCCAGAGTTTCTTCCATTGTTCTCACGCCTCCTGATTATCCGCAGCTTCGGCGGCCACAACCAGCTGCCCACGATCAAGTTCCCGATAGCTGAACACATGCGTTCTCAACGTATTCAACGCCTGCACCAGCGGCTCCCCCGCGCCAGAAACGAGCACAATCAGAATGCCGATGGCCTGCGAACCGAAATATTCCACATTCGCATGCAGCACGTCGATGCTCACGCCGTAATCCTGCGCGACCCGGCTGATGAGCGGTTCGAGTGCCGCATCCCCCTTGTATCGCAGTTCCACGATGGTGCCGGCCGGCAGCGACGGCACCAGCTGCGGCGGCACCGCAATGCCCAGATAGCGTTCCACCAACGCTTTGGTGGTCGGATGCTTCGGCGTGCTGAACACGTCGAAGGTGTTGCCTTGCTCCGCTACCACACCGTTTTCCATAACGGCCACTCGGTCGAAAATCTGCTTCGCCACGTCAAGCTGATGCGTGATGAACACGATGGTAATGCCCAGTTCGCGGTTGATGCGTTGCAGAAGCGCCAGAATGCCTTCCGTGGTTTCCAGGTCAAGTGCGCTGGTAGCTTCATCGCACAGCAGGATTTCCGGCTTGTTGGCGAGCGCACGTGCGATGGATACACGCTGTTTTTGCCCGCCCGACAGGCTTGACGGGTAGCTGTCGATTTTGTTTTCCAAACCGACCAGTGCCAGCAGTTCGCGGATGCGTGCCGACCATTGCGCTTTCGGATATCCGCCGGCTTTCAGCGCGAATTCGATGTTCTTGCCGACCGTGACATTGGTGATCAGGTTGAATCCTTGGAAAATAAAGCCGATTTTCTTGCGCAGGTCGCGCAGCTGACCGCCTTTGAGTGCGGTGATGTCGCTGCCGTCGATCACCACATGACCGCCCGTCGGTCGTTCCAGCAGGTTGATGGTGCGCACCAACGTGGATTTGCCTGCTCCGGAGAAGCCCACGATGCCGAAGATTTCGCCTTTTTCCACGCTGATGTTCACATGTTTGACCGCTTCGACGGTTCGTCCGCCTTCATGAAAGGTCACGGACACGTCGTTGAGTTCAATAACGCTCATGGTTCGTTCCTCATTCCGTTCAAGTACGTGTTTACGTTCGTTCGATACGTTTCGTTCGATACGTTTCGTTTGATGAATCTCGTTTGCATAAAGCCCGTATGAGTTTCCCAATTCATACGGGTCTTTGCATATTACCTATCGCCGCGCTGCAGCGGTCACCAAGTGGTCGGCTTGCCGAAATCCTTGAACTCGCTCTTGGCGATGGCGTCCTTGAATTTCTGACTGACGAGCAGTTTCTTGACGGCCTTGCCGAAGTCGGAATCGACGTCCTGGGTACGGACCACGAACACTTCGATCACGCCATTATCCTGCTTTTCCATGGCGAGCGCGTCGGCAGGCTTCAGATCAGCAGCCCAAGAGTAGTTGCCCGGCACCAGAGCCACATTAACGGTGTCCAAGGAACGGGCCAGCTGTGCAGCATCGATCGTTTTGATTTTGAGGTTCTTCGGATTGGATGCGATATCGTTGACCGTAGCCTTGGTGGCATCGACTTCGCCCTTGAGCGTCACCAGACCCTGCTGCTGGAGCACGCCGAGAGAACGTGCCAGGTTAGAGCCATCGTTCGCGATTGCGACCGTAGCTCCGTCTTCGATGTCATCGATGGACTTGTACTTGTTGGAATAGATGCCCAGGCCAAGGGTTGGGGTCTGTCCAAGGGAGGTCAGGTCGAGATTGTTGTCGGCGGTGAACTTCTTCAGATAATTGCCATGCTGGAAAAGATTCGCCTGAATGGAACCAGATGCAAGTGCCTTATTGGGCTGCACATAATCGTTGAACAGCTTGGTTTTCAGTTTGAAACCGTCATCTTTCAGCAGTGGCGCGATGACCTTGTCGACCATGTCGCCGTATGGTCCTGCGCACACGCCGACGGTGATTGTGGTGGTTTTGCCCTTCGTGGTGTTCAGGCTTTCCTTGGATGCGGATGCGCTGTTGCCGGAACCGCATGCCGCAACGGAAATAAGTGTTGCAGCGGCAAGTACTGCTGCAACGATTCGTTTGATGCCGTTCGGCTTCTTGAAAATAGCGATGGTCATGGTTGTTTTCCCTCTCCTACTTGTTTTGAAAAAATACGATTATTCCGTTACCGGCTTACTGGCTTCGACGTCGGCTTTGGCCTGTGCGACGATGTCTGGATTGTGGATGGCGAAGGCTTGTTCGGCGAGATGCACTTCGCGGGTTAGGAATTCGTGCAGCTTGCATTCGTAGCCATGCTCGCGTCCGACTTTGGCGATATAGCCGTTGATGTAGTCGACTTCCGTTGGACGTCCCTTGGTCAGGTCTTGATACATGGACGGATAGTGCAGCGGATGTGCCACGCCCGCGGTGTGCAGAATGGTTTCGACTTCCGTTTCGCGCGTGCCCAACAGTTGGTATCCGGCTGCTTCGGCCGCACTGTAGGCTTCATCGACCAGCTGTTCGGTGAGCCAACGCGCGTCGGGATGCGCATGGAATTCGCCGAAACGAATCTGGTACATGGTACACAGCGTGTTCAGTACCGAGTTGAATACGATTTTCGCCATGCACATGCCGATGAAGTTGTCCACGATGGTCGGGTTGAGCGTGGCCGTTGCGAAATCCTCGTACAGCGCCTGCTCGTGTTTGCTCACCTCGTCAGTCACATCATCCGCGTAGGCACACAGGTTCATGGCCTTGGCATGTACTCCGCCGGTGAAGTTGAAATCGCCGGGGCCGTACACGTAGGCACCGATCAGTGCGGTGCCGCCGTAAATGCGGTCTGTGGAGAAGTATTCGTTGAGCTTTTCGAAGTGTCCATAGCCGTTCATGGCGGAGAACACGATCTGCTTCTCATTGAACAGATGGGCGCAGCGCTTGAGCACGCCGTCAAGCTGCATCTGCTTGAGGAACACGATCCACACGTCCGGCTGGCCGGCGTATTCCTCCGGATAGTACACGTTGATCGGCACGAGATGGCGGTCTTCACCGTCTTGCGACACGTAGGCACCGCCCAGCTCGCGGATCTTCTCGACATTCGGCTTCCATGTATCGACGAAGTCGACGTCTTTGTGCGCGAATTCCTGCAGCAGCACACCGTACTGGATGCCCATTCCGCCGGCACCGATCACTGCGTACTTCATGTTCCGCGCTCCTCTCTCGTAAAACATCTCGCTTGTTTTTCAAGCAGACAATCACAAGATATCGGAAAAACAACATGGCAACATCGGCGTGGCTATATACGCTTTTTATGGAAGGCGCGAATCGTAATAATTGTTTTTTATATAGCGTTATCAGCAATCATATATTTGTATGTAAATATGATTATCTGAATATAGAAAAACCTTCCACCTGAAGCGACGGAAGGTTCAAAATATTTAGTTTGATTAACTAGTTATCAGTCGACCACACCTTTTTCGACCACGATTTCATCAGGATCGACTTCGTCGCCATACACCGGCTTCAGTGTCTCCTCATAATCCTTGTGGAAGAAGTTTTCATCGCCAAGCTTGTCGATTTCGTCGTTGATCCAGTCAAGCAATTCCTTATTGCCCTTCTGCACTGCGGCAGCGATGGTGTCCTTATCGCCCAGTTCGGTGATACCGACCTTGAAGCCCTTGTTGGACTTGGCCCATGCGAGCACCTCGGTGTTGTCGGTGGAGAAGGCGTCGCCACGGCCGTCGAGCAGCGCGTTGTAGGCATCGGCGTACTGGTCGTACTTCTGCAGCTTGATGTCGGGGTAGTTTTTCTCGAAGAAGGTTTCGGCGGTGGTGCCCTTGGTCACGATCAGGGTCTTGCCCTTGAGCTGGTCAACGTCGGTGATTTCGGCGTTTTCCGGGGAAACGACGCCCAACGCCACCTTCATGTACGGCTTGGCGAAGTCGACCTTCTCCTTGCGCTCGTCGGTGACGGTGAAGTTGGCCAGCGTGATGTCGACCTTGTTGGAGGTGAGCACGTCGACTCGGGCGGCGGCGTCAACGGAGGTGTATTCAACGTCTACGCCAAGATCCTTGCCCAAGCGCTCGGCGAAGTAGACGTCGTAGCCGGCATAGTTGCCGTCCTTGTCGACGTAGCCGAACGGGGCCTTGTCGGAGAACACGGCGACCTTGAGCTTGCCGGACTTCTTGATCTCATCCAGAGTGCGGGCGGTGGCGCTGCTGCTGGAACTGGAATCGCTACCCGTGGAGCCTTCGTCGCTCGGAGTGGCCGCGGACGGACCGCAAGCAGCCACGGAGGCTGCCATGATCAACGCGGCCGATGCGGCCACGATGCTCTTGAATGTTTTGTTGATGATTGATGCGGTCATGGTTTCTCCTCTCTTGCAAAGATGACTGCTATCAAAATCTTGGGTTTCGCCGATTCTCGCCATTTGTCTTGATTATTCGGATTGATCGGCGGACTTGCGGTGCCGGTCGAATTCAAACGTATGCAGGAACTGCTTGGCACGTTCGGTGGTCGGATTGGTGAAGAATCGTTCGGCATCGTCGGACCGTTCCACAATGCCGCCATCTTCAAGCAGGATCACCTGGTCGGCGATGGCTCGCGCGAATTGCATTTCGTGCGTCACGATGAGCATGGTCTGGCCGGAATCGGCGAGTTCGAGCATCACGTCGAGCACTTCGCGCACCATTTCCGGATCGAGCGCGGCGGTGACTTCGTCGAACAGCAGCACTTCCGGATGCAGGATCAGCGCACGGCAGATGGCCACGCGTTGACGCTGGCCGCCGGAAAGCTCGTGCGGCCAGGAATCCTTGCGGTCGGCAAGGCCGACGCGTTCCAGAAGCCTGATCGCCTCCTGCTCGACTTCGCCCTTATCTCGCTTCTGCACCAAGGTCGGCGCCAGTGTGATGTTGCCAAGCACGGTTTTGTTGGGAAACAGGTCGTAGCTTTGGAACACCATGCCAACGCGGGTGCGTAGTTCGCTGCTGCGCTTGCTGCGTCCAGCGGACTCAGTGCCCGGCTTGCCCGTTTCGATCACTTCGCCGTTGAGCGAAATGGTGCCGCCCTGAATCGGCTCAAGGCCTGCGATGGTGCGCAACAACGTCGATTTGCCGGAACCGGAAGGCCCAACGATCACAAACACCTTGCCATGCGGCACGTCGAACGAAATATCGTTCAGCACTGGCCTGTCGGCATTGGCGTACTGCTTGACCAAATGCGCAATCCCAAGACTTGCCTGGCCTGCCTGAGTCTGCTTGCCCGCTGCATCAGTCATGCGACCACCTCTTTTCCAGTCGGCGGGCCACGATGGACAGCGGCCAGCACACGATGAAGTACATGAAGAAAATCACCCCGTAGATCCACAAGGTTCCGGTCGGGTATTGGAAACGGTTCGCGTCGATGATCTGTTGACCCACTTTGATGACCTCGACCACGCCGAGAAGCACGGCCAACGACGTCGTTTTCACGATTCGTGTCGCCAGATTCACCGAAGCCGGCAGAAGCCTACGCAACGCTTGCGGCAGAATCACTGTGACGAACGTCTGCCAGCCACTCAACCCAAGCACATACGCGGACTCATACTGGGCTTTCGGAATCGACTCAAGCGCGCCACGCACCAAATCGCCCAATTCCGCGCCGCCCCACAGCACGAACACGAACACGCATGCGCCGGTCGCATCCAAATTCCAATTCCACGCACGGGCGAAACCGTAAAACGCGATGAACAGCAACGCCAATTGCGGCATGATGCGAATGAAATCCAAATAAATCCTGGTCAGCACACGGATGACGGGATTTTTCATCGTCATCAGCCAGCCGACGACCAATCCCACAGGAATGGAAAGACCCACCGAAACACCGGCGATCCACACCGTAACCCACAGGCCCTGCAGCAGGCGCGGGAACACGCCCGGCTCGAGCAGAATCTCAGCGCCGCTCATAGTCGAACCTCCGTTCCAGCCAAGTGCCGAACAATGAAATCGGCAGCAGAATCACCAAGTACGCGACGACCAGCATCAGCAACGATTCGTACGTGCTGTAGTACATGCCGATCAGATCCTTGGCCATGTACATCACGTCGGCGAGCGCGATGGCCGACACGACGGATGATTCCTTGATCAGGAAGATCACGTTGGCCACAATGCCTGGGATGGACGTGCCGATGGCCTGCGGGATCACCACGCGGCTCAAGGTCTGCCATTGGCTCAGGCCCAGCACGTATGCGGATTCGCGCTGCACGTTCGGAATGGTTTCGAGGCCGCCACGCATCGCTTCGGCCATGTAGGAGCCGCCGAGAAAGCCGAGTCCCACGATCGCGCATTGTTCCGCGGACCAGACAACGCCAAGCTTCGGCAGACCGAAATACAGGAAATACAGTTGTACCAGCAACGGCGTGTTGCGGCTGAGTTCGATGTAGACGCGCACAATCTGCTTCAACACTGGGATGCGTGCGATTTCAATGCCCGCGCAGATGAGACCGACCACAATCGAAAGCACGATGCCGAATACGGAAATGAACAACGTCATCGCCGCACCGTTGACGAAGAACGGCGCGTAGTGCGTCACGAATGTCCAGTCGAACACACGCGCCTCCCCTCTTTCTCGCTAGGTTTTCGAATGTTCTGCGGATCGTTTGAAGCCTTCTCAGGCTGTTTCCAAGCTTTAGCCTTGAACGCGCCCCATCGTACCGCGCGATAATCACGGAACAGGCCACGTCGTTATCGGTTTTTCGTATAAGCGTTTATCAACCTTCAAGAAATGCTTCCCGGTAATCCTTGCCACAGTATTGCACGTCGGCGCTTTCCGCCGTCAGCTCATATCGAAATGTGAAGATTGGGTATGCCTTGCGAGAGAGTATGCACATGCTCATTCGACATGCAACGATGGAGGATTTGGACGCGATTGAGGCTGTGGAGGCTGCCTGCTTCCCGCCTGCGGAGGCCGCAACGAACGAGAGCCTGACCGCACGCGTCGCCACATATCCGGAACATTTCTGGCTTTTGATCAACACTGACGCCGATGACGACGCCTGCTTCCCCGCTTCCGTGGAAGATGGCACGTTGGTTGGTTTCGTCAATGGCATGACGACCAATGAGAAAGATTTGGCTGATGTCATGTATGAGGATGTTTCCATGCATGACGAGCAGGGTGATTGGCAGATGATTTTCGGCGTGGATGTGGCTCCCGTCTACCAGCATCGCGGTTGCGCCAGCTATCTGCTGCGTCGTGTGATCCTTGATTCGACGATTGCCGGACGCAAAGGCATTGTGCTGACATGCAAAGAACGTCTTGTCGGATTTTACGCCCGCCTGGGATTCGTGGACGAAGGCATGTCTGCTTCGACGCACGGCAATGTGGCATGGCATCAGATGCGCTTGCCGTTGACGCAATCCCCTTCTGAAGAATCGTTCGTCAAGTCCGATCCAGACGCAAAAACCATGGAAATTCCAATGGTTTCGATCGCTAATTGACGGCGAGTCACCCCTCGCAACACCATCGCGACACGCCGACGATTTGCATTCCGCCGAGAATCCACGTAAGTTAGCACTCGCTTCGGGCGGTTGGCGCAGAGGTAGCGCACTTCCCTGACACGGAAGGGGTCACAAGTTCGAATCTTGTATCGCCCACGCGAAGCGGGTAACGAAGCCGGGAAACCGGTGGAATTATCCCACGGGTGATTGGCGCAGCGGCTAGCGCACTTCCTTCACACGGAAGGGGTCATAGGTTCGATTCCTATATCACCCACTGAATTTCCGCTTCTCACGGCGGAAGTTCTTTGCGGACATAGCTTAGTTGGTAAAGCGCAACCTTGCCAAGGTTGAGACCGCGGGTTCGAGTCCCGTTGTCCGCTCCACCAAGCCCCACCTCGTGTGGGGTTTTCTTTTTCTCACACATCTACTCCACTCGCGTTTTTTTTTAAAAAAAAAACTGCCGACACGCGGAACTTTGCACAGTCCGGCGTCGGCAGCCTATCTACATGTTTTACGCCTCTTCGCCGTGCCAGGCGTAGTCGAGGTGCATGAATTCGGGGACCTTGTACCATTTGACCGGATAGCCGGCGCCATGCGCGCAGAACACCGAATCCGGCGTGTTCTCCAGGTCGGATTCCGGATCGTAAGCCATGTTCTCGATCACCTCGTCGGCATTGTGGCACGGCTGGTAGCCGGCGAACACGCAGCTTAAATGGCCACGGCCGTGCGTGTACGCGTTCACGTCCATCGCATAGTCACGCATTTCGGATACCGGCGCCGTGCCGTTCAACACCATATATTCGCCGTCGCCGGTAGGCGTGTCGAACGTGCCCGACATGCGCTGGATGTCGGCCATCGCATGTCCGACCATGTCCTGCGGCACTTCCAGACGGAAGCCGTACCAAGGTTCAAGCAGACGGCAATCGCCCTTCTTCTTCGCTTCCATCAGGCCCTGGCGTATCGCGCGGTAGGTGGCTTGGCGGAAATCGCCGCCTTCCGTGTGCTTCAGATGCGCACGGCCCGTCAGCAGCGTGATTCTCATATCGGTGATCGGCGAGCCGGTGAGCACGCCCAGATGCTCGCGTTCCTGGAAATGCTGCATGATGAGGCGCTGCCAGTTGCGGTCGAGCACGTCCTCGCTGCACACGGTGGCGTATGCCATGCCCGAGCCCTGCGGCAGCGGTTCGAGCAGCACATGCGTTTCGGCGTAGTGACGCAACGGCTCGAAATGGCCGATGCCTTCGACCGGCGCGGCGATCGTCTCCTTGTACAGGATGCTGCCCGGTCCGAACGTGACGTCCAGGCCGAAACGGTCGTGCATGATCTGCTGGATGATCTCCAGCTGCACCGCGCCCATCAACTGCAGGTGCACTTCCTCTAGGCGAGACTGCCAGACGACGTGCAGCAGCGGATCCTCGTCCTCCAGTTCGCGTAGGGCGACGAGACATTTGTGAATGTCGCACTCCCCCGGTTCCAGCGTGTACGTGAGCACCGGCTGGAGGACCGGACTGCCGGCGTCCCGCTCCATGCCGAGGCCTTCGCCGGGGAATGTCTGCGTCAGACCCGTGACGGCGCAGATGGTGCCTGCGGGGACCGTGTCGACGGTGGTGGATTTCGCGCCGGAATAGACGCGCACCTGGTCGGCTTTCTCATGCCATTGGCCGTCTTCGGCAACCACATCCGCGTCGCCGGCGTGCGCGGTGCCGCTTAGCATCATCTTGGCCTTCAGTTCGCCGCCGGTCACCTTGAGCCAGGTCAGACGGTTGCCTTGCGCGTCATGAGACACCTTATATATGCGTGCGCCGAATTCGCCATTGTATTGCGGCTCTTGCGCGAACCGTTCGAAACCTGCGACGAACTGTTCTATACCGTCCATTTTCAGCGCTGATCCGAAATAACAGGGGAACAGCTCACGGCGGGCGATCATGGCGCGAATGGTTTCGTCCGGCACGGTTTCGGTGTCGAGATACGCGTCCATGGCCGTTTCGTTTTGCATGGCGATCTCCTCCATGCGTTCGCCGTCAATCGGCTCGGTGAAGTCGACGCAGCCGTCCGAGAAGCGTTTCTTGAGTTGGGCGAGCAGTTGCGTTTTGTCGGCGCCGGGCGAGTCCATTTTGTTGACGAAGACGAATGTGGGCACCTGATAGCGATTGAGCAGTCGCCACAGCGTTTCGGTATGGCCTTGGATGCCGTCCGCGCCGGAGATGACGAGGATGGCGTAGTCGAGCACGGCGAGCGTACGTTCCGTTTCGGCGGAGAAGTCGACGTGTCCAGGAGTGTCGAGCAGGGTGATGGTGAGGTCGGGCGTGGCGATGACGGCCGGCTCGGTGAAGATGGTGATGCCGCGCTGCCGTTCCATGGCGTCCGTGTCGAGGAAGGCGTCGCCGTGGTCGACGCGGCCGAGTTTGCGTACTTGGCCGGTAGCGTACAGCAGCGCCTCCGACAACGTGGTCTTGCCCGCGTCCACATGCGCCAGAATGCCCGCGACGATTCGCTTCATGGTCTCCCCTATCTTCGCAAGCCAATGGCTTGCCGTTCAATGGACAGGAAAGCCCCCGCACCGCATGAAACGACGCGAGGGCTTGATGGTGACCCCGGCCGGGCTCGAACCGGCGACCTTGAGATTAGAAGTCACATGCTCTATCCAGCTGAGCTACAGGGCCAAACTAAACACAGTATAGTCAGTTCGCACACGGTTGCCAACTCGACACGGCAATCACATCGCCTTGAGCACAATGCCGACGATGGCTACGAGCACGCCGACGTATTGGATGCCGGCCACGGGCTTGCGTGGCACGCCAAGCAGGCCGAAACGGTCGACCAGCAATCCTCCGCCGACCTGACCGAGCAATACCAGCATCACCGTCATGCCGGTGCCGATATGCGCGGACAGGTACGCGTTGCACATCACCAGCATCGCACCCAGCAATCCACCTACCCACATCCACCACGGATTGCCTTTCTTCAGCGCGTCGCCGAGGCTGTAGGTGCGGTCGACGAATGCGACGACGATCGCAAGCGAGATCAGACCGACCACGAACGAGGCGAGCGATGCCTTCACCGGCGATCCCAACGCGACGCCCAGCTTGCCCAACAACGCCGTCTGCACGGCCGAACACATGCCGAACGCGATGCCTGCGCAACTCCACAGCACGGTCGCGGAACCTGGCACATGTACGGCTTTTCCGTCAGTTTCGGATTTTTCGGAATCGCCGGAATTTTCCGAACCGCCAGCCGGGCGATCGATGGCAGGCCTCAATCGCAGATTCGGTCCGGCGACGGCAAGCAGGAAGCCGACCAGCGTGATCGCCGCGCCTGCGATACGCAGCGGGGAAATCGGCTGCGCGGTAGTGCCGAACCAGCCGAAAGCGTCGATCAGCAGGCCCATGACGATCTGCCCGGTGACTGGCATGATCACGGTTTTGAGACTGCCCAGTTTCGGCAGCAGCAGCACATTGCCGGTCAGGAAAGTGACACCGAACACGCCCGCGAACCACATCCACCATGGGCCGTTCGCCGCGGTGGCGGGAATCAGCGGATACGGGCCAAGCAGCAGCGTCAAAGTCAGCATCGCAATGAGGCCGACGCTGAACGACACCAGCGAGGCGCGCAACGGCGAGCCGATGGAACGGCCGAGCCGCGTGTTCACCGCGGTTTGCACCGGCGTGATCAGTCCGGAGAAAATTCCCAGCAATCCTTGCAGCATGTTCAGCCTTCCTACGTTTCTCGGCACACGCTTCCCGGCACAGATTATCACAGCACCAGACCATCAGCCGACGTAACAATAAACCCTTGAAATCCAATGATTCCAAGGGTTTTCATGCAATCCCAGCAAAAGGTGCGAACCGGCGACCTTGAGATTAGCGGTCAGGGAAACCGGTCGACGGCCAAACGCTACTCGATAATCCAGCTCAGGCCGACGAGCACGATGACGAACAGCACGTTCACCGCGGTGTAGACGGCCAGATAACAGCCTTTCTTGTCCGGGTAGGCGCGCGTCACGTTCTTGTAGCCGATCAGCGACGCCATGGACGCGATCAGCGTGCCCAAGCCGCCCAGGTTGGTGCCGATGATCAGTTCACGCCACTGGTCGCAGAAGCCCGACAGCAGCAACGTGGTCGGCACGTTGGAAATGAACTGGCTGGACACCACGGACACTTCCAGCGGATGCGCCCCCACCAAGGAGGCGGCCAGCTCGTAGAATTCCGGCACGCGTTTCATATTGCCGATGAAAATGAAGAACATGCAGAACGTGAGCGGCAATCCCCAGTCGATATTGCGGAACACGCGGCGATCGCAGAACAGGAACGCCACCACCACGATCACGCACATGGCCCATAGCGGAATGAAATCGCTCACAGCCAGCAAACACACGATGAACAGCGCGCAATATACGATCGTGCGCCAACCACCGTAACCTGCGCCGTAGCCGGTCACACGAATCTCATCCGGCTGCGGCTGATCGGAATTCGGAGCGAGCACATTCTGTTCGATGCCGCTGCCGTCGATAGAGGAAAATTCGGAAACAGGTTTCTTACCGAACACCACACAGGCGATGACCACCAGCAATACCGCCGCAGCAACGGAATACGGTGCCATAATGCCGATCATTTCAGCGGACGGCATGCCCGTCAACGCTTTCAAATACAGGTTGTGCGCATTGCCGATCGGCGTCAACATACTGCCCACGTTCGCGCCGACGGTCATCAACGTGCCGACCAGCACCGCATGCTCCTCCATGTGAGCCATGGTGAGCACCGCGATCGCGAATGGAATGAACGTGACCAGCGCCACATCATTGGTAATCAGCATGCCGGAAAAATAGGTGAGCGAAATCAGCGTGATCACCAATCCGCGAGCGGTGCTCACATGATGCAGCAACCGCGAACCGATGATGCGGAACACACCGATGCGCTGGAAACCGCACACCACCAGCATCAGGCAGATCAGCTGCGAAATGGTGCTGGCATGAATATATCCGGCATACTCCTTGTCAGGAGGCACGATAAAGCATGAAATAAGAGCAAGTATGGAAGCAACTACGAGAATGGTCTCGTTTTTCAGGATTTTGACGACCAATCGTCGCATTCATTCCTCCGTGAATCCAGTTTGCAAACCGTTTGCAGACCCGGGCGATTTACTCAAGAAACGCCGTATTCACTTTACCCGAAAAATCGCGTACCACATACCCTTGGCATACTATTTTTCCGACCATTCCAACGTTTTTCAGCCCATGCGCCTTACTGTTCCCTGACTTTGCAAACCGGCAAAACTGTTTTGCAATTGCAAAACACGCCGAAGGATACCGTGCACCAGCCAAGAATTCGTTAAGTATTCTTCCTGCGTTCACCACACGTTCGCCGGCTGTTCATACCGCACTCAGGCATGTGGCAAATTCAGGTGAACGACAAAGACGTTCGGGGGTTGACGCTCCGGCACACCAAATATTCAGGCGACGTTATTGCCGAACACCCTCGTCTGCAGATCCTTGCGCAACGTTTCCAGCTTGGTAATCTGGCCAAGCAGCTCGATTTTCTCGGCACCGTCCGGCAGTTGCGCCATGCGACGCTGGTCCGCGCCGATTTTGCGCATGATGCCCGTGTCAAGCAGTCGAATGATGAGTTCAGACGCGTATCTGCGTTCGTCGTCGGTCGGCTTGCGCAATTGCACGTTGCCTTCCTGCGATTGTTGCGACGCACGTTCCGCGTCAGTATCGCTCGGAGGAAGCGGCAATGGCATGACGGCAAGCTCGTTGATGACGGATTCCAACATCGGACCACCCGCTTTGGTGAGATTGTGCATCCACAATCCTTGCGGGGTATCAGCAGACGGCAGTCCCCCGGCCGCCGCGACCGCTTGGAATAACGTGCGGAATACGGGGGTCATGAAGCTCGACAGCGTAAGACTGGCGAACAGTGTCGGATCAACGGCAAGCGGCACTTGAATCAGGGTTGCCATGAACTGCTGTTCGCAAATGAACACGGCATCATCAATGCGATAGTAGGATTGCTCCGCCGCATCACGATGTTCCAACGCCTTCCGCGCGGAAGGATTCGCATACGGATTCGCGCCTTGTTCCATACGCGGTTCCACCGCAGCTCCGGCATTGCCTGCAAAACGACGTTTCGGAGCGTACGCATCTTCGTCCCGCACCTGCAGTTTGCGTCGTGCGTCACGCACTTCACGCTGCATGATATCCAAGTCGACGCCGATCTGGCGCACCGCCTTGCGTGAATACAAATCCAACAGGGAACGGTCACGAATCTGTGCGATCAACGGCGCCACCGCCTTGACTGCGCCCATCTGCCCAGTGGTATAAGTGGTGTCGAAACGCCCGATCGCGGTTTTGATCACGAAATCATACAGTGGTTCGGCATGATCGATCAACGCGCGAACCGCCTCATTACCTCGCTTGATACGCAAATCGCACGGGTCGAGATTGTCGTCGGCCACAGCAACGAACGCCTGCGTCGAAAAAGCGGAATCCAAGCCGAACGCATGAATCGCAGCCTTCTGACCGGCCGCATCGCCATCGAAGGTGAACACGATACGCGAACTCAACGCCTGTCCTTCAACCTTCAACGGACCAACCAGCTGTACCGCACCCAACGAATCGTCGGCGATCAGACGACGCACGATCTTGGCATGCTCGGCACCGAACGCGGTGCCGCATGTCGCGATCGCGGTATCAATGCCGGCCAAATGCATGGCCATCACATCCGTATACCCTTCGACGATCACCGCCTGACGTTTCTTCACAATCGCCGACTTCGCCATATCAATGCCATACAGCACCTGGTTTTTCCGATACAACTGCGTGTCGGGAGTATTAATGTATTTCGCGCTAATCGAATCATCCTCATACAACTTGCGAGCGCCGAAACCAAGCGTGCGTCCGGTTGAATCGCGAATCGGCCATGTTACGCGGCCACGGAAATAGTCATACACCCCATGCTGGCCTTGACGGGCCAAACCTGCGTCCAACATTTCCTGCTGTGTGAAGCCCTTGCCTGCCAAGTACCGCACCAGATTATCCCAGCCTTGCGGAGCATATCCGCAACCGAATCGTTGGCAATCGGCCTGGCTGAAATTACGGCCATCAAGCAGTTTGCGCGCGGCGAGCGCGTCTTTGGTCATCAGCTGCGAGACGAAAAACTCCTGCGCGGCCTCGTTGGCTTCCAACAGGCGGGCACGTTTCGAACCGGTATGCTCCTTCTTGGCGTTCGACTGGTCATAACGCAATTCGATATGGTATTTGTCGGCCAAAAGCTCGACGGCATCACGAAAGTCGACGTTCTCCTGATGCTCCACATAGCCGAACACGTCTCCGCCAAGACCGCAGCCGAAGCAATGCCACACACCGAGCGCCGGACGCACGGAAAAGCTTGGCGTTTTCTCGTCATGAAACGGGCACAGCCCCACGTATGTGCCAGTTCCTGAAGGTTTGAGCGTAACCGTTGCAGACACAATGTCGTACAAATCGGCGGTGGCGCGAACTTTTTCGATATCTTCCTTCAGAATCATTCCTGGCATAGCTCACCACCTTAACAGCAAGCGCGGCACGTTGACCAACCATCGAACGTACCGCGCCCACCATATTGACTTTCACGGCGTGCCTCCCATCGCACGCCTGATTCTTTATAGGAGGGTTGCGGGATCGAGTTTGGCGAGATCTTCGACCGACAGCACGTCAGAGGCATGCTCGTACAGGCGCGGGATACGGTTGCACAGGCAGGTGAAGATCTCATAGCTGATGGTTCCTGCGGCACGGCCCCAATCGTCGGCGGTCGGCTCGGCATAATCCTCTCCGCGACCCGGTCCGAACAGCTGCACGGTGTCGCCCTCATGCACGCCAAGCTTTTCCGCGGAACCGTGCAGGTCAAGCATAAACTGATCCATGCACACGCGACCGGACACACGGTAGAGGCGCGGACCCTCCGTGGTCATCACACGCACCGGGCCTCCTGGCTTGACCACATGCTTCGCGCCTTCCATATCAAAACCGGAAGCGGAACGGTGAATGCCGTCCGCATAGCCGACAGGCACGATCGCGGTGGACGTATCGGACGGAGTCAGGTACGTGCGGCCATAGGAAATGCCATGGCCCGCTTCAACATCCTTGACCGTACCAAGCTGCGCCTGCAACGTCATGGCCGGCGTCAAACCGTATGTACCTGGCGTGCCCATGGCCGGATCAGCCTCATAACCATACAGGCCGATACCCGGGCGCGTCAGCTCAAAATGAATCTCGGAACGTGAAAGCGTGGCAGCGGTATTGGCGAGATGACGAATCTCCGGCGCAATGCCCGCCTGCTCCATACGACGGGTGAAATCCTTGAAATTCTCGATCTGCCTGTCGGTGGATGCCACGAATTCAGGAACGTCCGGAGCGTCCGCCACCGCCAAATGGCTCCACTGGCCGACGATATGCAGCACACCCTCCTTGGCGAGCGGCACCAGCTTGGCGAGCGCCGCGTCGAACGTGGCGGGCGTGAACCCGTTGCGGCCGAAACCGGAATCGACCTTCACATGCACACGTGCGGTTTTTCCAAGACGACGCGCCGCAGCCGCAACGCCGTCAATGCCCGGCAATGATCCGACGGAAATATCGATATCATTGTCGATCAGCTCGTCAAAAGGCACAGCCATGCCGTTATATACCCATGTCAGAATGTGGCAGCGGTCCGGCCCGATGCCCGCCTTGCGCAGCAGCAGCGCCTCATGTGATTGCGCCGTGCCCAGCCAGGTCGCACCTCCCGCCAGTGCCGCGAGCGCGGCCGGAATAAGACCATGCCCGTACGCGTCGGCCTTGACCACACCCATCACGGCGGTGCCGGAATTCGGGCCGCCAACCACGCTCACCAGATGACGCATGTTGTTTCGCAATGCGGCCATATCGACGATGGCCTGCGCCGGATATTGCTTTTGGGCGGCCTCATAATTGGCCTTGCCTTGTTCGGATGAGAATTGCCATTCACGGGCAGCGTTGAAAGTCATGACTCTATTGTTGCGCTCCCACGTGACGGCTTCGAAAAAACGCGCACACTTAGCGAGACGATTCACGGGGTTTTCACGGTTTTGTCC
Organism: Bifidobacterium sp. MSK.13.1; assembly: GCF_019131435.1. NCBI lineage: Bacteria > Bacillati > Actinomycetota > Actinomycetes > Bifidobacteriales > Bifidobacteriaceae > Bifidobacterium > Bifidobacterium sp. MSK.13.1. Next base: position 179,990 of record NZ_JAHOMM010000003.1, read on the forward strand.
GTGCCAGGTTTTTACACTCTCCTTACATAAGGCGCGTACACCTCCCGTATATGAGGCGTTCAGCCCTTCTTTGATTTCTGGCGTTTGAGGCGTGCCAGAGTCCCGGAAATCCGTCCGGTCCAGCCCATATAAAACCATTTTTAGGGAATTAAGACCATGGATCTTTTTCGCAAAAAGTCAGTGGACCAGCTCGTATCCGAGTCGACTCCGCTGAAACGCACATTGAAAACATTTGACCTTACCATGCTGGGAATCGGCGCCATCATCGGCACCGGCATTTTCGTACTCACCGGCAAGGGCGCCCTCACCGCAGGTCCGGCATTGTGCATCTCCTTCCTTCTGGCCGCGGTCTGCTGCGGTTTCGCGGGATTGTGCTATGCGGAGTTCGCCGCGATGGCACCAGTGTCCGGTTCCGCATATTCGTACGCGTATTTGGCGTTCGGCGAGCTGATCGCGTTTGTGATCGGCTGGGATTTGATTTTGGAATACGCATTGCAGGCGGCCACCGTGTCCGCCGGATGGTCCGGATATTTCAACAAACTGTTGGAAGGTTTCGGCTTGCATCTGCCAGTTGAGCTGACCGCGGCATACGGCACCACGCCAGGCGTGACCACATACTTCAATCTGCCTGGTTTCGTGATCGTGCTCATCATCACTTGGGTGCTGTCCATCGGCATCAACCAGACGAAGAAAACCAACGATATTATGGTGATGATCAAACTGGCCATCATCGTGCTGTTCATCGTGTGCACCGTCTGGTACATCAATCCCGCCAATTGGAAGCCGTTCTCCCCGTACGGCATTTACACGTTCCAGCCGGGCTCGACGCAGCCGTACGGCATCGTGCCGGCCGCGTCGATCGTGTTCTTCAGCTTCATCGGCTTTGACGCGGTGTCCTCTTCCGCCGAGGAGACCATCAATCCGAACAAGACACTGCCGCGCGGCATTCTGATCTCGTTGGCCGTGTCCACCGTGCTCTACATCGTCATGACGCTGATCATGACCGGTGTGGTGCCATACAAGGAGTTCGCGAACTTCATTGATGCTCCGGTGGCCGGCGTGATTCTCGAAACCGGTCTCAACTGGCTGGCGTTCGTTGTCAATCTTGGCGCTCTGATCGGCATGACCACGGTGATGCTGGTGCAGCTGTACGGCCAGTCCCGCATCTGCTACGCCATGAGCCGCGACGGCCTGTTCCCGAAGTTCTTCGGCGAAGTACACCCGAAATACCGCACCCCGTTCAAAGGTACATGGTTCTTCGGTATTCTAACGGCCATCGCCGGCGGTTTCATCAACATCAACGTGCTGTTCGAATTGGTGAACATCGGTACGCTGTCGGCGTTCATCATCGTGTCCGCAGGCATTCTGTGGATGCGTAAGACCCAGCCGGACGCACACCGCGGCTTCCGCGCCCCGGGCGTACCGTTCACGCCGATCTGCGCGATCATTTTCTGCTTCATCCTGATTTGCGGTTTGAATTGGGAAACCTGGGTGCGTTTCGCAATCTGGTTCGCCCTTGGTTTGATCGTGTATTTCGTGTACAGCCGCAAGCATTCCGCATTGAACGAGCCAGGACTGTTCTAAAAACCGACGATACGGTTGCTTTCGATATATCTTTCGTAAGATATATCGAAAGCAACACAATCGGATATAAAAATCCCGTTGAACATCTGAAATACGATATTCAACGGGATTTTTGCTTCTCAATATCGAAGATTATTTGCGATTATTTGCGATGAATTTATATTGATTGATATCAATCCATATAAATCCGCAAATCTCACCATTCATGCCGTTGATAAGCGATACGCGTGGTGTCGGACGGCCTGTCAAGCAACTGAATCAAGCCGCAGCGCGCGAAACCATTCGATTCGAGCACATGCTGCATGGCCTTGTTGTTGGGATGCGTATCCGCGCGCACATTGCCGTAATGTTCGATGCACCAGTTGATGCAGTCCTTCGCCGCACCCTTGGCGAGACCCGACGAGGCGATCCGGTGGATGGTCACATACGGATCGTCATCCAGCCAGGCACCATCGATATTCACATACGTCGGGTCGATGCCCGGACACAATGCGAACTGGGCGAGCACACGTTCCTCGCCATCAACCGTATCGACAAGCAACACGGTGCGTTGCAATTCGACATCGTCACGAACCACTTCCTCACGAGGGAACTTATCACCCCACTGCGTGGGATTGCCATTGGAGGCCATCAACTTGCGGGCATGCTCATAAATCTTCAGCATGGTCGGCAAATCAGCCATAGTGGCGCGACGGAACCGCCGTTCAGAGGTAATGACGCTCTCCTCACCCATCTCGTTCACCTTTGCATCACCTTGTCTTCTTCCGAGCGTCAAAAATACCATGCCCACGGCACAGTATTCGCAATATGCCCGAAAAAAGACGTGCAATCGCACGCAAATCAGACCAGACGGCGCTCAAACGCGTCAGAGCTGATGCCCTTGGCGAGAATATCCTTGCACCATTCCTTCGCCGTGAACAGGCTATGGTCGCGGTAATTGCCGCAGCTTTCGATGGTGGTGGCAGGAACGTCATCCCATGTGGCCTCGTATGCGATGAATTCCAACGCCTCCTTCAACGCGCGAGCCACTTCTTCCGTGGAATGCTCGCCCCACGTCAGCAGGTGGAAACCGGTACGGCAGCCGAACGGGGAACAATCGATATAACCGTCGATACGTTCACGCAACAGCACCGCAATCGTATGTTCGATGGTGTGCAGGCCACCGGTCGGAATCGCATTCTCATTCGGCTGCACCAAACGCAAATCATAATTGGAAATCACATCGCCATTCGGACCGGTCTGCGTGTCGATATAACGCACATACGGAGCCTTCACCTTGGTGTGGTCGAGCTGGAAGCTTTCCACAACCGGCTTGTCTTCTGCCATCATCAATCCTTTCTTCAACAACTGTTCGTCTCTACTGTCGCCGTTTTGCCGGCATACGTCAACCTCACCGCCATACATGTTGCCGATAACGTGTTACGTATCGTATAAAACGTATGATTTTGCAATAATCGATACGCTTATTCCTCAAGCTGACACGTCGCCTGATTCATGCAACGAAATCGCGGATCACTTCCATGAACCGTTCGCCATACGCTTCCAATTTGAGCGCACCAACGCCATTGACTTGCGAGAATTGCTCGCCGGTGACCGGCCTGATACGCACCATATCGCGCAACGTTTTATCGGAAAAGACGATATACGGGGGTTTACCGAGTTCGCGGGCGATGTCAAGCCGCAACGCACGCAGTTTGGCGAACAATTCCTCGTCTCCGTCGCCCGGCACATACGATCCCATGGCCTGAGAGCCCACGGACGGCGATTCCGCACGTTTCGCAGCGCGCTTCCGTTCGATCTTCTTGATTTCATAATGAAAATTCGGCGCGACCGTTTCCGCCGCACGTTCACCGAAGCGAACGATCGGCATGGAACCTTCCGAGATGGAAAGAAAACCATCCGTCGCCATCTGGCTGAGCACGTCACGAATCTGCGCCTCCGAAGTCGCGCTCAACATGCCGTACGTCGGTAGATCGGCAGGATGAAGATAGTTCAAATCCTGCGCTTTCGATCCTCGCAGCACTTTGACGATCTTCCCCGAACCGACCTTCTGGTTCACGTCATGCACGCAGCGGCTGATGGCCCGCGCGATATCCGTGACGTCAACGGTTTCAAACGTATTCCCGCAGTTCGCGCATCCTCCCACGCATGTGCCGTCATCACGGACGGCCGCTCCCCCGGCCTCACCGAAATACCTGGTCATATACTCGTGCAGACAATCCGTGGTACGGCAATAACCGATCATGGCGTTGAGCAGACGCCGTTTCGACGCACGCACGACCTCCTGCTCTTCGGCGGTCAAACGCTCGTTCTCATAATCCGAATCAAGCAGCCTTCGCCTCGTAGCAATATCAGATTCGTTCCACAGCAACGTGCACCGGCTCGGCTCGCCGTCGCGCCCCGCACGACCGGCCTCCTGATAGTACGCTTCGATCGATTCCGGCATATTATGGTGGATCACATAACGCACGTTCGACTTGTCGATGCCCATGCCGAACGCATTCGTGGCAACCACCACAGGCACACGGTCGGTTACGAAATCACGTTGTGCCCGTTCCCTCGTTTCGGCCGACATACCGCCATGATAGGCGACTGCGACCATGCCAAGTCGCGTCGCATCCTCACCTTTCGTAGCACGCAGCTCGCACACGGCGATATTCAACGATTCGGCAAGCGACTCCACTTCCTTGCGGGTCGCGCAATACACGATGCCGGATTCGTCAGGATGATCCGCAATATATGAAGCCACCCACGAAGCCTTATATTTCCTTTCCATCCTGATCACATCGAAATACAGGTTGGCCCTGTCGAAGCCGGTGACGGTGACGGACGGATCGCTCAATCCGAGAATTCCGATAATATCGCGACGCACCCGTTCCGTCGCGGTCGCAGTGAACGCGGCAACCGTCGGACGGACCGGCAATGCCTTCAGAAAATCGCCGATACCAAGATATGACGAGCGGAAATCCTGACCCCATTGCGACACGCAATGCGCTTCGTCAACGGCGACCAGAGAAATCGGCACACGACTGGCGAACGTGCGAAAACGTTCGGTTTCCAAACGCTCCGGAGCCACATACAGCAATCTGATCCGTCCCGACAACGCCTGTGCGAACATCAGATCCTGTTCGTCGGGACTTTGCGTGGTATTGATGAACGCGGCTGGAATGCCCACGTCGTTGAGTGCGTCGACCTGATCGCGCATCAACGAGATCAACGGGGAAATGACGATGGTCATGCCCGGAAGAAGCGTGGCGGGAATCTGGTAGCAGATCGACTTGCCAGCGCCGGTGGGCATGACGCCGAGCGCATCATGGCCTTGGATAATCGCATTGACTATGCCTTCTTGACCGGGACGGAAGGCGTCATATCCGAAGTAGGTGCGTAGGGCGTCACGCGCCGACGTAAACTCTGTCATACGCAGCAGTCTAGTATCAAACCGCTTCTACTCGGTGCGGAGGGCGGTGGCGGGATCCTGCTTGGAGGCGCCACGACTTGGGATGAGGCCGCCGATCAGGGTGAGCACTACGCTGAGAATCACCAGAGCGATGGCATTACCGACCGGCAGCACGGCACTGACCTCGGTGGTACCCATGAAGTGGTGCAGCACGCTGTTGATCGGGAAGTTGAGCAGCACGGTGGCACCAACGCCGATCAGACCGGCCAGCAGGCCGATAATGCCGGTTTCCGCGTTGAATACGTTCGACACATTGCGTTTGGATGCGCCCATGGCGCGCAGAATACCGATTTCCTTGGTACGTTCCAGCACGGAAATATAGGTGATAATGCCGATCATGATCGACGAGACCACCAATGACACAGCCACGAAAGCGATCAGCACATAGGTGATGACGTTGATGATGGTGGTTACCGAGTTCATCATCAGACCAACGTAGTCGGTGTAGGTGATCTTGTCTTTTTCCTTGGCGGTCTTATTGTATTCGTCGATGGCGTCGTTGATGGAATTCTTGTCTTCGAAGCTGTCGACGTAAATGTTGATGGAGCTTGGTGCGTCACGGCTGACCACGCCGAAATCAGCGAGATTGTCGTTGTAGGAGCCGGTGGACACGTACTGGTTGTAGATGGCGACCAGCGTGGCCTCGTCGGCGGTGGCGATATAGGCGTCGAATTGGTCGGCGAGCTGCTGTTCGCCCATCTGAGCCATGGCCGCGGCCTGCTGGGAGTCACCTCCGGATGCGCCTGCGGCCGCCATCATGTTCTGCGCCATCTGCGCCTTGCTGCTTACGCCGAGGGATGCGACGTAATCGCGGGCATCCTGAGCTTTGGTGGCATCGTCGGACGGCGAGAACGTCATGCCGTTGAGCACATTGTGATCTTTATCGGACCGCTGTTCGGTGACGATTTCACTGGATTCGGCACGGTCGATCAGCTCATTGGTCAGAGCACGCGTATAGCCCACACCGGAGGAAAGCGGGGTTGCGTCAGCATCCTCTACCGGCTTAACCACGCCCACGATCTTCAGATCGATGGCCTTGTCGGAGTCGATCAGCGCATTAATCTGGTCCACATCGTCGCCCACGTACGTCCAATGGCCGTTATCGCCTTTGACATACTGGTCGCAGGCCGGCAGCAGCTTCAGCGTGCGGTCGATAACGTCGGAATAGTCAATCTTCTTGGTATCGGTTTTCACATCGTCGCCGGAATTGAGCTGGTTCATCATATCGTGGTATTCACTGGCGGATTTGAGGCCTAGCTCATACACAGCGGTTAACGACAATGAATTGTTCTCGTCAAGTACGAGTACAACCTCGTTCTTGTTCTTTGGCCAGGATCCTTCGACTACCTCATAATTGTCGGAAATGACCTTGCCGACGTTCTTTTTGCCATCAGCGCTTGGCATGATCTCATGGAACGAGCTCGGTGCAGCATTCTGGTCGGTTTTACCCGTGAGCATGCTCACGCGCGTCGACGTAAAGGTGGATGAGTCGGCAGACATCAGCGAACCGTCCGCCATCTGGTCGGCCATCGATTTGGTGCCGGTTTTGCCCACCGTCACACCATCGGCGTTGACAAGCGTGCCGTCTGGATCGTGTGAGAATACGGAGAACCTCGTATCATACGAATACTGGATTCCCGCGGAACCGATATACCGATTGATGTCACTGTCCTTATTATCAAGGTATTTCTTGAACGCGCTCAGATTGTTTTCGGTAATGCTGCTGGTCATCGAAGCGGTGCCCTTGATGGCGGCATCATCCGGATAAATCGCGTCGCTCTTATGCTTCTTGCCTTGATTGTCCGCACTCTGCTGGCCGGAAGTCATCATGCTGGTCAGGTCGAAGGTCTGTTCGTCGATGCTGATCGGGTAAGCAGTCATCGTCTCGCGCTGAATATTGTCGATATAAGTGTTCACGCCTGCCGAAACGGACATGATCAATGCGATGCCGATGATGCCGATGGATCCTGCGAATGCCGTAAGGAACGTACGGCCCTTCTTGGTGCGTAAATTGTTGAAGCTCAATGCCAACGACGTGCCGAACGACATGGATACGCGGCCCATGGTCTTGTGCACGGAAGCGGTAGCCGTTTCGTTCTGGGCTGGTTCGAACGGGTCGGAGTCGGAACGAATCACACCGTCCTTGAGCTCCACAATGCGCGTGGCATACTGGTAGGCCAGTTCGGGGTTATGCGTCACCATCACCACGAGGCGGTCTTTGGCGACCTCTTTGAGCAGATCCATGATCTGCACGGAAGTGTCGGAATCAAGCGCACCGGTCGGCTCGTCGGCGAGCACGATGTCCGGATCGTTCACCAATGCGCGCGCAATGGCCACGCGCTGCATCTGACCGCCGGAAAGCTGGTTCGGCTTTTTGTTGACATGCTCGCCCAAACCCACTTGTTCAAGCGCCTTGCGCGCACGCTCTCGACGCTCCGAATGCGATACGCCCGAAATGGTTAGGGCAAGTTCCACATTCGACAGAATGGTCTGATGGGGAATGAGATTGTAGCTCTGGAACACGAAACCGATGGTGTGGTTGCGATAGGAGTCCCAATCGCGGCTTTTGTATTGTTTGGTGGAAATGCCGTTGATCACCAGATCGCCGGAATCATAGTGGTCAAGTCCGCCGATGATGTTGAGCAGTGTGGTTTTGCCGGAGCCGGAAGGTCCGAGAATGGCCACGAATTCGCTGTCACGCAGGTTAAGGCTGACGTTATCCAGCGCCCGCTGCACGAAGTCGCCGGTTTTATACTGTTTGGAGATGCCTTGAATTTGCAGCATACCGCCTCGTCTCGATAATCATGGGCGTTCGATTCCACAGAGAATGCGCTGGTAGATGAACACGAACGTTGTCGAAAGTATTATATGGCAAACCCTCGCTATAAGCAGATTCGAAATAGCATAATATACGCTTTTGGCGAATCCGATGGCGAGGATTTATGCACGTTCTGCCTTTTTGACTGATTACACAAAATCGTAACGAGGCTGCGATCTTATCTCAAACACGACGAAAAGCCTGTTCCAAATCTGCGATCAAATCGTCAGCATCTTCAAGACCGACGGAAAGTCGCACAAGATTGGCGGGCACTTCCAGCGTGGTACCGGCGACGGAAGCATGGGTCATGGCGCCCGGATGCTCAATCAGGGATTCCACGCCGCCCAACGACTCGGCCAGGGTGAACACTTCCGTGGCACCGGCGAACTTCTTTGCCGCTTCGAATCCGGCTGCGATCTGCACGGAGATCATGCCTCCGAATCCGCCATGCATCTGTCGTGCGGCAATCTCGTGGCCTGGATGGGATTCCAGTCCCGGGTACCATACGCGTTCCACTTCAGGGCGGGTTTCCAACCATTGCGCCACCTTCATGGCGTTACGACTGTGCTGCTTGACGCGCAGATCCAACGTTTTGAGGCCACGAATGTCAAGCCAGGAGTCGAACGGAGATGGCACAGCTCCGGCCGCGTTCTGCAGGAACGCCACTTCATCGCGGATTTCCCTGTCGTTGAGCACCACCGCTCCGCCGACCACGTCGGAATGGCCGCCGATGTATTTGGTGGTGGAATATACGACCACGTCGGCGCCATCCGACAACGGATGCTGCAATACCGGGGATGCGAAGGTGTTGTCCACCACCACTTTGGTGCCATGCGCGTGAGCGACCGCTGACGTGGCCGCGATATCAGTGATGTTGAGCAGCGGATTCGACGGGGTTTCCACCCAAATGTACCGGTACTGCTTCTGGCTGAGCGCCACGGAAACGGCCGCCGTGTCGGTGATGTCCACCACGTCAAGACCGACGCCCCACGGCACGAACACCTTGGAAAGCAAACGGTAGGTGCCACCATATACGTCATTGCCCAGCAGAATATTGTCGCCCGGCTTGAGGGTGGCACGCAACAGCACGTCGATGGCGGCCAGTCCGGAAGCGAAACTCAGCGCGTAGTTCGCGCCTTCGACCGCTGCAAGCTGTTCGTCGAAGGAATTGCGGGTCGGATTGATGGAACGGCTGTAATCATAACCGTTGCGCAGGCCGCCGACACCGTCCTGCTTGAACGTGGACGTCATATAAATAGGAGTGACCACGGCTCCGGTGGTCGGATCGGGCTCCTGACCTGCGTGAATGGCGCGGGTGGCGAGTGCAGTGGCGTTCAGGGCTTCGGTGTTGGTCGAGATGGTCATGATGGGAACTCCTTGAAAATATCGAATGGTTTGGGTTGAACGAATGATGGGCATGATCGTGAAACAGCTGATCGGTGGTCTACAGATACCGCTCCGCAAGACTTGGCTTGGACGTGCGTTCCACAACGTCGGCGAATCCGTTGGCACGCATCCAATCGTCGTTGAAGATCTTTTCCATATAGCTGCGACCGGAATCCGGCAGCAACACCACGACCAGCTGGTCTTCGTCCAAATCGTGCTCGCGTGCGTATTTAAGCGCTGCCGTAACGGCCATGCCGGACGAGCCTCCGATCAGCAGACCCTCTTCCGCAGCCAAACGGCGGGTCATTTCGAATGCTTCGGCATCGTTGACCTGCACGATTTCGTCGGGAAGTTCACGGTCGAACGCTTTCGGATAGAAATCCTCGCCCACGCCTTCGATGCTGTACTGATGCACGTCGTTCGGATTGGAATAGATGGATCCTTCCGGGTCGGCGCCGATCACTTGTACTGCGCCGTCGGAAGCTTCCTTCAGGTAGCGTCCGGTGCCGGAAATGGTGCCGCCAGTGCCGATGCCCGCCACGAAATGCGTGACCTGATGGTCGCTGGCTTCCCAGATTTCCGGACCGGTGGTGTGGTAGTGGCTTTCCGGTCCGTTCGGGTTGTCGTATTGGTTCGGGCGGTATCCGCCGGGAATCGCTTTGGCGAGGCGTTCCGCCACCTGGTAGTAGGAGCGCGGATCATCCGGACCAGCATCGGTAGGGGTTACCACCACTTCTGCACCGTATGCGCGGAGTACCGCACGCTTGGCTTCGGAAACCTTGTCTGGCAGGGTGAAGATGGTGCGGTATCCGCGCTGCTGGGCCACGAGGGCAAGTCCTACGCCGGTGTTGCCGGAGGTCGGTTCCACAATCACACCGCCCGGCTTGAGTTCGCCGCTGCGTTCGGCCGCGTCGATGATGCGTTCCGCAATGCGGTCTTTGGAGGAGCCGCCAGGATTGAAATATTCGACTTTGACTGCGATGGTGGCTTTGATGCCGTCGGTCACATGGTTGAGTTTGACGAGCGGAGTGTTGCCGATGAGCTCGGAAAGGGAGTTGTGGATGGTCATGTCGTTTCCTTGCGAAGAGTGATTTCCGTTGGCTTCCGATGAATGATTTCGTTGTTTTGATTTCGAGAAGCTCGCGTTTATCACTTGCAATGATTTGAAACGGGACATGTGATGGTGTTTTCGCTGCGGTTCATCCACATATGCCGCGTAATACCAACCGCGTAAGGCACTGGTTATGGGATGATTTCTGCGATACTCTGGCATGCAACGCAAGTTGCGTATGCCGAAAAAGAATGCCCTGTCTCAAGTTATGCTTCGATGAACCACGCGCCCCTCGGGCGGTTGGTCAGCGACAGCAACAACAAGAGAAATTGAACATGGCTCACACAATAGCACACGTAACGACATCGGCGTGTCTTACCTGTTCATATAGCGGCAAAAAAGCCTGCAATCATGCGGATTTCAACATGATCGCAGGCTTTTTGCGCAGTGTCACAAATCAGAGCGAAGCCGCGTCCAGCAATCGTTTGGTGTAATCGCTGGTCGGATGGTGCAACACGGTTTCCGTAAGTCCGCATTCCTCAACGCAACCGTCGTGCAACACCATAATGCGATCTGCGATATGCTGCACCACTCCCAAATCGTGTGACACCATGATCAGCGCCATATCAGGTTCGCCGCTACGAATCGCAGCGAACGATGCGAGAATCTGCGTTCGTGCGGCCACGTCGACGGCGCTCATCGGCTCGTCGGCAAGCAATACTTTCGGATGATCCGCAATGGCACGTGCGATGGCCACGCGTTGCGCCTGACCGCCAGAGAGGTCCACGGGGAACCGATTTTCATATGCGGCAGGGTCGAGACTCACCATGCGGAAGGCTTCCGACACGCGTTCCGCAATCCGTTCCTGCGACCAATCAGGGTGATGCAACCGCAATGGTTCGGCAACGGATCTGCCGACCCTCCAACGCGGATCCAACGAGCCGAATGGGCTTTGGAACACCAATCCGCAGCTACGCCGCAGTTCGCCGGCGACTTCGCCTTGCACAGGCTTGCCGAAATACGTAATCTCGCCCGTTTCAGCGTGTTCGAGCCCCAGCAATACTCGTGTAAGGGTGGTTTTGCCGGATCCGGATCCGCCGATCACCGCAAGGCACTCCCCCGAACGTACGTCGATATCAACATCGTGCAGCACCTGACGACGCTGTTGTTTCGCACCGTAGTATTTGCTGATGCCGCGACCTTGCAGCATTGTGGTTTTTTCGTTTTCGCCCGTCACAACCGTTCTCCTTATTTGGTTTCGGCATCGATCCGCAACGACAGCGCACGTGCCGAAGTCACCAATTGCGAAGCGACTTTAGTGTGCGGCGACTGCAGGATATCGGCGGTTTGTCCTGATTCGGCAACACGTCCATCAGCAAGTACATAACAGCGTGTGGTTGCATGATTGAGTACCGCGAAATCGTGGGTGATGAAGAGCATGGATGCGCCGGAATCGTCCACCAACGATGCCAGCAGATCGACGATCTGCCGTTGCGTGATCGAATCCAGCGCGGTGGTTGGCTCGTCGGCGATAATCAGGCGCGGCGACGTGACCAATGCGGCCGCGATGCCGACGCGCTGCTGTTGTCCGCCGGAAAGTTCATGCGGATATTTGTTCAGCACATCTTCCGGCAGCCTGACTTTGGCGAACATTGCTTTGACACGGTCCAACCGTTCGTCACGGGTCAGATCGTAATGCAAACGCAGTGGCAGCGCGACCTGCTGCGCCACGGTCATCACCGGATTCAATGCGGCGGAAGGATTCTGGAACACCATGCCCACATAACGGCCACGCAGATCGGCGATCGCTTGATCCGACGCTCCGACGATTTCAGTACCACCCATGTCAATACTGCCGGAAACCTGTGCGGAAAGCGGCAGCAAGCCCATGATAGATTTGGCGATCATGGATTTGCCGGAACCGGACGAACCGATCAAACCCACACGTTCACCGTCGGCGATGTCCATATCGACATCATGCACAATCGGCATTCCATTGATGACGATATTGAGATTACGGATGCTGACGCTCATGCGCGTTCCTCCGATTCAACATGGGTGGCTTCACCTTGCCGCAATGCCGGATTCGTCAGCGGATCGATGGCGTCACGCAACGCATCGCCAAACAGATTCAGCGCTATCACCATCAAGGTGACCACCAATCCCGGCCACACCACAGCCATCGGATAAATGCTGATGAATTTCACGGACGTGGCAAGCGAATGCCCCCAACTGGGCACTCCCGCACCGACGCCAACACCCAGATACGTCAATCCAGCCTCCGCCAAGAGCGACGTGCCCGCACTCATCGACAGCTGAACGCATAACACCGGAACCGTATTCGGCACAATATGCGTGAAAAACACGCGTAACGAACTCACACCCGACCACAAAGCCGATTCCACATAGTCAGAACGTGCGGCGAGCATGGCCGCGGGGCGTAGAATACGCGCCAAATTCAGCCCGTATGCAAGTCCGCATGCGGCGATGATCACCGCTGCCGACGCGCCGAACGGCACGGAAAGCATCAAGGCGATCAGCACTGTTGGAATGGAAATCAACGCATCCACCACAACCACCGACGTGGAAGCCAATGCGCCATGGCGAGACACCATGGCCGCCACCAGCAGCAGGCCGATGGCCGCGGCAACCACCACGGTAAGCAGTGCGATCGCAAGATTCGTACGGGAACCGGCCATCAGCCAGCTCAACACATCAGCGCCAACACCATCAGTACCCAACATGTGAGCGCCGGACGGCGAAGCCCACGTGTTGAATCCGTCAGTATCAAGCAGCGAATATGGCGTCCACACCAGCGAAATAGCCGACACAACCAGCCATATCGCAAGCATGATCAGCGAATACTTGCCACCAGCGGTACGCCATATGGAGGGAATCACGGTTTTCACAGCGTTTTTCGAAGTAGTTTTCTCAGCAGACTGTTTCATCATGCAAGCACCTCCCCCGACACTAATCCGGCATCTTTCAGACGCGGATCAAGCGCACGATGCACCACATCAACCACTAATCCAAGCAAGAGGAAGAACGTAGCCAACAGGAACAATTCGCTCTGCACTGCAATCAGATCTCGATTGCCAACATCGGTGACCAGCATGGTGCCAAGCCCCGGAAGCGCGAACAGATTCTCAACCACCATTACACCGGTGACCATCTGGGCGAACGTCAAACCGATCACCGACACCAATTGCGGTGTGGCAAGACGCAAAGCGACGCGCAATACCGCCTGTTTGCGGGTCATGCCGCATGCCATGGCCATGTCGACCGCCTGAGACGAGGCCTTGTCCCCCACGGCGGCACGCGTGTAACGCATAATGGACGCGCCTGCGGTAACGCCGGTGGCGAGCGCCGGAAGTATCAAAGAAGCCAACGCCTGCAAGGGCGCGCCCCAGCCATTATCGGGAAAACCTTGAGCAGGCAGCAATCCCAACAGTCCTGAACCGCGTGAGAACAGCAGAATCAACAGCAACCCGCCCCATAATGCGGGAATGGCGCCGGCAACAATCGCAATACCGTGACAAAGCCCACGCAAGCGGGCATTACGGGTCAGCACAGCAGCGCAACCAAGCGGCAGGCCGATCGCCAATGCGATCAGCAAACTCATGATGATCAGTGGAAACGTTACCGAAGCACGAGACGCAACCTGTGCCGACACCGCTTTGCCTCCGATGGTGGACACACCAAGATCGCCATGCAGCAATCCCAGCATCCAATCGCCGTATTGCGCCACGTACGATTTGTCCAAGCCAAGTTCGGTACGAAGCGACGCGATACGTTCAGGGGCTGCGTTCGTTCCTGCGATCACCGCAGCCACATCGCCCGGCAGCATGCGCAACAGCACGAACACCAGAAGCGACAGACCGAACAGGGCCACGACGAACAGTCCCAGCCGTTTGACTACAAATCTCATAGTTGAACCACCATTGGTCTATCGCTCGATCCGTGCGTTTGCAGCGATACGCACCTATTCACCGTCATTACCCTACCCAACAATATCGCGCCAACGTGTGGCGGTGCCGCAACGATGCCGCTGCAAACACCGCCACACATCAGTTTTCATCACTTGTTTTCCGCCGATTTTCCATCGTTTTTCGTCGATTCACCGCGCCTTGGTGATCTGCCACAATGGCAGCACCGTCTGGCTCAGCTTGCTGGGGAATCCCTGCACGTTCTTGTGGTATGCCACCGTCACACGATAGCCGAACAGCCAGTCGGCGGGGGCATCCTCGCTTACTGCTTTCGCAGCCTGCTTCAGGTAGTTTGCACTGGATTCCTCATCGGTGGCGGCGAGCGCCTTGGCATACAGTTCTTGGGCTTGCTTGCCGTCGTAGTGGAAGTAGTAGTCGGGCGTGGTCCACTTGTAGAAGTCGTGGCTTTCGGCGTGGTCCACCAACGAAAGTTCATAGTCGCCGTTGGCGTGCACGTCTTGCAGCCATGTGGAGAATTCCACGTAGTTGATGCTGAGATCAATGCCGATTTTGGCGAGCTGGCTACGCAGTTGGTCGCCGAGTTCCGTGCCGTACGTGTTGGCGTAGGTGAGGGTGAGTTTCAGCGGATTATCGGTGGAATAGCCGGCTTCAGCCATGAGTTCCTTGGCTTTGTTCACATCGTACGGGTACAGGTCGGTCAAGTCCTCATAGCCCGGGTCCACGGATGGGATCGGCCCGCCGAGCGCATAGTCGACGTTACCGCGCGAAGCGATGATTTCCTCATGGTTGATGCCGTAACGGATTGCCTGACGCACGCGCTTGTCGGCAAGCTTGCTGTTCGCGCAGTTGAAGGCGAGCACGTATTTGTCGCTGCCGTCCGCCGCGGACACCTGATACGTGTTGGTGTCAAGCGATTTGGCGAGCGTGGCGTTCACCGGGGAAAGCACGTCGACTTCGCCGCTTTTCAGCGCGTTGACGGCTGCGTTATCGTCGGTGAGGAATTTGATGATCACGTTTTCGGTTGCGGCCTTGTGTGCGCTTCCCCAATACTTCGGGTTGGCTTTGAGCGCCATTTTGCTGGCGGAATCGAAGGATTCCACCGTGTACGGGCCCGATCCGACGGCTTCGGTTTTCGCGTTGTATTCGGCGTCCTTATCGAACACCAGGCCGGGGCGTCCGGTCAGGTACCACAGCAGGTTGGAATCGGGGGTGCTGAGCGTGAGCTTCACGGTGTCGCTATCGACCGCTTCGGCTTTTTCGAGGCTTTCGACCTGATTGGCGTTGTAATACTGCTGTTCTTTGAGCTGGTTAATGGACCAGGCCACATCTTCGGCGTCCAACGTGTCTCCGTTGGAGAAGTTCATGTTCTCGTTGAGATGGAACGTATACGTTGTGCCGTCGTTGGAAATATCCCAGCTTTTCGCCAGTCCCGGCTGCACTTTGTTGTCGGAATCGCGCGACAGCAGCCCTTCGTACACATTGCCGATCAGCACCTGTTCGATCGCCGATCCGGACTGGTGGCGAATGTCGAGGCTTACGGGGGCAAGTTTCAGTCCAATGGTCACGGTGTTGGAGGCGCCATTTTCCGCGGTATCGCTGGATGCGTTGTTGTTGCGGAACACGACGACGCCCACAATGATGGCGACCACTGCGATCACTGCAATGATGGCGATGATCCACTTGTTGGGCCCCTTGGATTTCGGCGATTTGGCACGAGCGTTCAAAGTTGCGTCGGTGCTTGCCGAGGTTGCGGGCTGATTGTTGTGTTGTTCGTTCTTCTGTTCGGTTGCGTCGGCTTCGCCGTACGCACCTGAAGATTGCGACATGATTGCTCCTGTTTGATTATGTGTTTGTTCTGGTTGACCGCCTGTACGGGTCGATCACCAAAGTCTGATTCTACAATCCGCCATGCCCGCAGGATTCATCTGACGGCAATGCCGCAATGCCGCATGCTTCAGCCGGTTCGATATATACTTGACGCAGTTTTCGTAAGTCTTGCCAACGTCAAGGGAAGGACAATATCGGCTATGGCGCATATTCTTCTCGGCGTGACCGGCAGCATCGCCGCATTCAAGGCCTGCCATCTCGCCTCCGACTGGAGCAAGCAGGGACATGAGGTTCGCGTGGCCATGACCGCGGCCGCGCAGGAGTTCGTCACCCCGTTGACGTTCAGCTCGCTCACGCATACGCAGACGCGCACGTCCATGTTCGCAGCACAGCGCAATGACGGCGATGTTGCGCATACGCCATCCGATCCGCTGCATATCAATCACGTGGATGATGCGAAATGGGCGGACATGCTCGTCATCGCTCCTGCGAGCGCCGATATCATTGCGAAAATCGCATGCGGCATTGCCGACGACCAGCTGACAAGTACCGTGCTTGCCTATAGCGAGGGACCGAAAATCCTATGCCCTGCCATGAACGTGCACATGTATGAGAATGCCGTGACGCAACGCAATCTCAATGCCTGCCGTGAACTTGGATGGACCATTGTGGAGCCGGGATCCGGTATGCTTGCCTGCCAGGATGTTGGCAAGGGGCGCATGGAGGAGCCTGCTGCGATCGAAGCTGCCGTAGCTGATCTGCTGCGTGCGAACCAGCCCGCAGAAACGTTGCCATTGCACGGATTGCATGTGCTCGTCACCGCCGGCCCCACACAGGAGCCACTTGATCCCGTGCGCTACCTCACCAATCATTCCACTGGAAAAATGGGCTATGCGATCGCCGAGCAGGCACGCGATATGGGCGCGGATGTGACGCTGGTATCCGGCCCTGTCACATTGAGCGCTCCCTGCGGCATTGATACGGTTCACGTCACCACCGCGCAGCAAATGTTCAACGCGGTGCAAGAGCATTTCACGCAGGCCGATTTGACGATTATGGCCGCTGCCGTCGGCGATTTCCGCCCGATTGAGCAGTCTTCGGAGAAAATCAAGAAGAACGGGCGCGTCAATATCGATCTGCGGCTCACTTCGAATCCCGATATTCTCGCATGGGCAGGCGCGCATAAAACCGCCGGTCAAACCTTGTGCGGTTTCGCCATGGAAACGCAGGATCTTGAATCGAACGCAGCGAAAAAACTCACATCCAAGCATTGTTCCATGCTGGTGGCCAACAATCTCAACACTCCCGGCGCCGGATTCGCGGTGGATACGAATGTGGTGACCGTGCTGAAACCCGGCGAAACCACCGACGAACCGATCATCGAGCATTGGAACAAGATGAGCAAGCAGGAATTGGCGGAACGCATCCTCACCGAATTGGCAGCGTTGCGCAATACCGAATCCGCTGAATCGCAAGCATCGTAACCATCAACCAACATCACAGGAAATAGCGTCAATACAGCAATCGTAAGGAGAATTCGACATGCTTCTGGTCGCAGTCGACATCGGCAACACCAATGTGGTGATCGGCTTTCTCGATGACGGGCATATCGCCGGCACGTATCGCATCACCACGAAGGCGAACCACACGTCGGATGAATATGGCCTGATGATCACGCAATTCCTGCGGCTGAGCGGCTATGCGCCGGGCGATGTGGACGATGTGATCATCACGTCGGTGGTGCCGAAGGTCATGCATTCGTTCCGTGCCAGCATTGTGAAATTCCTCAATATCGATCCGATGATTGTTGGACCGGGAGTCAAAACCGGCATCAATATTCGCATGGACAATCCGCAGAATATGGGCGCGGACTGCATTGCCGACTGTGCGGGAGCCTACTACGAGTATGGCGGGCCGATTCTGGTGGCGGATTTCGGCACGGCCACCACATTCAACTATGTGACCGCCGATGCGTCGGTGATTTGCGGGCTCATCACCACCGGCATTCGCACAGGCGCGGCCGCCTTGTGGGATGCCACGGCCCAGTTGCCGGAAGTGGAAATCACCCGTCCCGCATCGATTCTGGCGAAAAGCACCAAGCCAGCCATGCAAGCCGGCCTGTATTACAACTTCCTTGGCGGCATCGAACGTACGATCGCGCAATTCCATCGTGAAATCGACGAAGAATTCCGCGTGGTCGCGACGGGCGGATTAAGCCGCGTGTTCGCCGACGATACCGACATGATCGACATTTATGACCCTGATCTGATTTTCAAAGGCATGCTGCATATTTACGAACGCAATATTCGACAATAACTTTTCGTCAACATACAATCTCAATATATAAAAATAATGGCTGTCTTGAATTCAAAAGAAAAACAAGACAGCCATCATTATTTTTACAACTATAGCAAATAATTAACTATTTACTGAATAGTGAAGCCCTGATTGGCTCCGTATTCCTTCAAATCCTTCTGCCACAGCGCAATACCGCTTTTCAATTTGAGACGATCAGCGGAATCAGTTTCCTTCAACGCGTCGCCGATGGCGGATTTGTCGGACACTTTGCCACCGGCCGCGATGATATTCAGCCTGTCCTGCTCTTTGCGCAACCGGCTCGACCATTTGTAGGCCTTGCCTACGGTAGTGCGGAAGTCGCTTCGCGCATACACTTCAAACGGCAGATACTGGTAACCGGTCGACACGTTTTCCGCGGCTTGGGAAAGCACGCGATTGTATTCCTGACCGCCGAAATACGGGATTTCAATGCCACGTTCGTCGGTCACGGTGGTTTTGCGCAGGAATTCCCGATCAGACAACGTGATGTTATCGGCGGGGAACGCACCGCCGTCCACACGGGCTTTGATGCCTTCCGCGTTATGGCATGCGTATTCGATGAAACGATATGACGCTTCGGGCTTGCGCGAACGCTGCAACACAGCCAGCGCCGAACCGCCGTTTTCCGACGTGGTATAACTGCCATCCGGCGTGGGCATCTGTGCCACACGCCACAAACCCGCGGTTCCGGGAAGGTTCGACATGAGCAGCGACGGCAGCCAAGCACCGGAGAACATGGAGGCGATCTTCCCCTCCCCCACGGCTTCCTTCCACCCATCGGACCATGTGGTCAGATTGGTGGCGACCAAACCTTCGTCGATCATTTTCTGCCAGAATTCGGTGAAGGTTCTCGTACCCTCATCGTCGGTGAGGTTGATCGTCACGTTTTTGCCGTCGTTGGAGGTGGAGAACGGACGGCCTCCGGCAAGCCAGATCATCGTGTCGTAGAAGCTGGCGTCACCCGAATCGGCTGCGATGTACACGCCGATGCTTTTCAGCTTTTTGGCCGCCTCGTAATAGTCGTCCCACGTGCGAATCTTGGAGGCATCGATGCCTACCTGCTCGAACACGCTGTCGTTGTAGAAGAACGCCATTGGACCGGAATCCATGGGAAGGCCGTACACGCGGCCGTTCAGCTGCACCGAAGCCCACGTACCGGGCGTGTAGAAATCGCCGTAGCCTTCCGTACGCCCGGTGATCGCCACCAGCTGGCCGCTTACCGCGTACTGGCGCAACGCATAGTATTCCAATTGCACCACGTCGGGAATGCCGTAACCGTCTTGAATGGCGTTGTTGAGATTGTCGTAACCGCTTGTGTTCTTCCAAATAACGTGGATGTCGGGGTTTTCCTTTTCGAAGCTGGCAATGACCTGTTTCATGCTCGGTTCCCACGACCACACGGTGATTTCGGTGCGGGAATCGACGTTGGCTCCGCAAGCGGCCGCACTGACTGCCATAATGGCCGCACAGCAGATGGCGATGAGTCGTTTCACCAGTTTCAAGCCGATTCCTTCCGTTTGATGTTCCCACACGAAAACGTACGTACAGACATACGCATTCGAGTGTACGTCAGTCACCCGAAAGCCAGCGTACAATCCTCCAATCTCTTCGATTCAGCCACGCAATCCACTGATAGCTCAAAAAAGCGTCCGCCGATTGACAATCCCTCAATCCACAGACGCTCATATTTACCGATTCCACTATGGAATCATGCAGCTACTTCACGGTGTAGCCCTGCTGAGATGCATAATCCTTGATATTCTTTTCCCAAGCCTGAACACCTTCAGCAAGGGTGACGGACTTGTCGGTATATGCACCACCGGCATCATCGCTATATACGCCACGCGCATAAACCTCGAACGGCAGGAACTTGTAGCCAGTCGAAACATTGGCCGCAGCCTTGGCGAGCTCCTCATTGAACTTCTGACCACCGAAGTATTCGTGCGCATTGCCATCGGAATCAGTCAGAGAGGTCATGTTCAGGAAGTCATCAGAAGCGAGAGTGTCGTTATCGGCAGGGAATGCGCCGCCAGCGACGCGAGTCTTGATGCCTTCGGCATTGTGGCACGCATATTCAGCGAACTTGTATGCAGCTTCGGCCTTGGCCTTGTCATCCGTCTTGACCATCGCCAGCGAAGAACCACCGTTCTCGGAATTGGTTTCAGATCCATCCGGAGTCGGCATCTGAGCAACACGCCACTTCCCCTCACCGTCAGGAGCACCGGAAAGCAAGTTGTACGGCATCCAAGCACCGGTCAGCAGCGAAGCGATAGAGCCGTCATTCAAACTCTTGTTCCAATCATCACTCCAGCCTGCGGTCTTGGTATCGATAAGATCATCATCAATCATCTTCTGCCAGAAATCAACAAAAGTCTTGACCTTGGAATCATTGCTGAGGTTGATGGTGACGGACTGTCCATCGGAACCAGTGGAGAACGGCGTCGCGCCCGCCAGCCATGTCATGGAATCGAAGAAGCCAGCATCACCAGAATCGGACGTAATGTAGGACCCTGTTGCGCGAACCTTCTTGGCAGCATCGTAGAACTCATCCCACGTCCTCACCCGAGTCGGATCGACCCCGGCCTTATCAAACACATCCTTGTTATAGAACCATGCCATCGGTCCGGAATCCATCGGCAGTGCATACACACCGCCATTAAGTTTCACAGAAGCCCACGTGCCCGGCGTATAGAAATCCGAGAACTTGTCCGCACCAAACTGACTCAGGTCTTCAATCTCTCCACGAACCTGATATTCGGGAAGTGCATAATACTCAATCTGCACCAAATCTGGCGCACCTTTACCTGCAGAAAGCGCATTGTTCAAAGCCGTGTATTCGGTCTTGTTCGTGCCGGCATTGGTCACCTTAACAGTGATGTCCGGATTGGCCTTTTCAAAATCCTTCACGGTACGCGGCAAAGTGGAATCCCAAGACCATACCGTAATTTCAGTCTTACCACCCTCTGTCACCCCCGAAGAACTCGAATTCGAGGAACTCCCGCAGGCTGCGACACTAGTCAGCATCGCAGCAGCAGCAACCAGAGCGATTGTTTTCTTGGATGCAGTGAACTTCATCGTTCTTCCTTCCTTTAAATATGGCCGACCTCCTACATCGACCAACATTATCGGCTATGAATCATTCATTGACCCTTCCGACAGTCATGAGGATAACACAAAAGTTATGTTTACGCAAACAAATAGGCAAATCGTTGATTTTACAGTATTTCTTTAGTTACCTAGCATATTTTGTTTAGCTACGCAAACACGATATGATTGCATACTAGACGTATGCATATCCGTCGAAGCTCGCGCAACGCAGACATTTCATCAGACCACTCATCGAAAGGAACGGCATGACTTCCGGAACCAGCACAATCACAGTGCAAAAAAACAGCGCAATTGCCGATATACCACCCCGCATTTTCGGATCATTTGTAGAACATCTTGGACGTTGTGTCTACGGAGGCATTTATGAGCCAAGTCACCCCACAGCCGACGAAAACGGATTCCGCCAAGACGTCATCAATCTAGTCAAAGAACTTGGTGTGACCTGCGTGCGTTACCCCGGCGGCAATTTCGTCTCTGCCTACAATTGGGAGGATGGCACAGGGCCACGGGGGCAACGCCCAATACGACGAGATCTCGCATGGCACAGCACCGAAACCAATGAAGTCGGTATCGACGATTTCTACCGATGGAGCAAGAAGACCGGTACCGAAATCATGCTTGCCGTCAATATGGGCACCCGAGGATTGAAGGCCGCACTGGAAGAGTTGGAATACGTCAACGGAGCGCCCGGCACCGAGCTTGCCGATCGCCGCGTACGTAACGGAATCACCGAACCAATGGACATCAAAATGTGGTGCATCGGCAATGAAATGGATGGCCCTTGGCAGGTGGGACATATGAGCCCTGACGAGTATGCCGCAGCCGTGGACCGAGTCGCACACGCCATGAAACTCGCGGAATCAGGCTTGGAACTCGTGGCCTGCGGCTCCTCCAGCGCCCATATGTCAACGTTTGGATCCTGGGAACGCAGCGTGCTTACCAAAGCGTACGACAATCTCGATTTCGTCTCCTGCCATGCCTACTACTACGAACGTGGGGCAAAATCGTTGCAAGATTATCTGGCAAGTTCACAAGACATGCAAACGTTCATCTCCACCGTGGCGGCATGTGCAGACGAAGCCAAAAATGCCCACACAGGCGATCATGATATAGCACTGTCATTTGATGAGTGGGGCGTCTGGTATTCCGACGTCTGGAATCAGCAGGAAGCTGAATGGAAAGCCCAATCAGGCAAGGATCTTCATCATGAGTCATGGCCGAAAGCACCGCGTCTGCTCGAAGATATCTACAATGCAGCCGATGCAGTGGTAGAAGGGTCGCTGATGATCACTCTGCTTAAGCACTGCGACCGAGTGCGTTCTGCCTCGCGCGCGCAGTTGGTCAATGTGATTGCGCCAATCATGGCCGAAAAGAACGGTCCCGCATGGCGTCAAACTGTCTTCTATCCGTTTGCCGAAGCCGCACAACACGCCCATGGCATTGCCTACAGTCCAGTCATCGACTCTCCCAACGTAGAGACTGAATCTTTCGGCTTGGTCAATGCCCTTGATTCAGTAATCACTTGGGACGAAACGAATCATTCCGGTCTTCTGCTTATGGTGAATCGCGACGCATCCGACGCACATAAGGTTACGGCTTCTCTGTCTCAACTGCCGTATTTCGACATATCCGACTTCCATATAGACAAGGCCATTATTCTGCATGACGACAATCCATATCAGCGTAATTCCGCAGACGACCCAACCGCAGTGACACCCCAAGAGCTTCATGCAACAATCGACAATGGATCAGTTCACTGCACTTTGCCAGCAATCAGTTGGGCTGCAGTGGAATTCCACGCCTAGTTTTTATTCGAATAGTATAAATTAAATGGGTGTCGGCAGATTGACAATCATCAGCCTGCCGACACCCATAATGTTGCGATTATTTGCTTGCTGTCCGCTTACTGCTTAGTGACGATCACGCCGTTCGGTTTAATCGAGGCCGTTTCGCCGTCCACGTCCGCGAACGAGGAGACCACGACTTCGCCCTCCACCGGAACCCGGACCGTCTCATGCGTGCGGTTGAACGAGAACACGAACCTCGAACCGTCCGCGCCCTCACGTTCGACGTGCAGCACTCGGCCGTCGTTTCCGCCCGCTTCGGCCATGCCGAGCGAATCAAGAATTTCCGGCAGGCTCAACGCGATGCCGTCCCGCCCGAGGCGCGCGCCCACGTACACGCTGCGACCTTCGCCGAACGTGTGCGCGACGATCGCCGGAGCGCCGTCCATGCCGGTCCACGGATCGTCCTTGAACGTTTCCAGCACGGTGGCCGTCCCGTCGACCGAGCCGATCACGTCGGCGATATCGTGCGCGACCGCGCCGTTCGACAACTCGAGGCGATCCGGCACGCCCGTGAAATCGTCGCCCATGGGCATGAATTCCTCCACGCGCACGCCGATCACGTCACGGATCGAGCCCGGATACCCGCCGAGCCACACGTGGTCCTTCTCGTCCGAGATGCCCGTGTAGTAGGTCACGACCAGTCGACCGCCGCCCACGACGTAATCGCGCACCCTGCGGGTCGTTTCCTCGGAAAGCAGGTATACGCTCGGCAATACGACCATCTCATAGTCATCCCAGGCGCCGCGCACCGGCACCACGTCGGCGGTCACACCCTGATCGGCCAAAGCGCGGAACCACGCCAATGGCTCGTCCACGTGATGCACGTGCTGGGTCGGCGTGGCGGTGTGTTCGGTGGCCCATTCGGACTCGTAGTCGAATACCACGGCCACACGGGACTTCGCGAGCCTCGATCCCAGAATGCCCTCGTCGGACAGTTTGTTCAGATCGGCGCCCAGCTCGCACACGTCGCGGAACACGGCGGAATCCTCGCCCGCGTGGGGCACCATCGCGGAATGGAACTTCTCCGCGCCTGCCTTGGACTGCCTCCACTGGAAGTAGCACACCGCGTCCGCACCCATGGCCACATGAGCCAAAGAGTCGCGCACCAGCTGGCCGGGCTCCTTGCGGTAGTTGATCTCACGCCAGTTGACCGCGCTGGTGGAATGCTCCATCAGGAACCACGGATCCTTGCGTGCGATGCCGTCGACCAGGCTCGCGGAGAACGCGAGCTCGTCCAAGTGGGCCTCGCCCGGAATGAAGTAATGGTCGTTCGACACGAAATCGACCTCGTCGCCCCAATCGTCGTAGTCCAACACCGAACCGGACGCGGACACCATGAAGTTCGTGGTCAGGGGCAGATCCGGCGTGATCTCGGCAAGCGTGTCGCGCTCGGCGATGTAGAACGCCTTCAACGCGTCCGAGCTGAACCGCTTGAAGTCGAGCAGCTTGCCCGGGTTCATGAAGTTGCCGTCGCCGATGAAGCGCGGAGGCACGATCTCACTGAAGTCGTTCATGCGCTGTGCCCAGAACGCCGTGCCCCACGCGTCGTTCACCGCGTCGATGGTGCCGTAGCGTTCCTCGCACCACTGCTGGAACGCATGTTCGGCGTCCTCGGAATAGTCGAAACGGTTGTGGCAGCCGTACTCGTTGCTCACATGCCATGCGACCACATACGGGTTGCCCTTGTAATGCTCGGCCATCGCACGGCACAGCTTCAGCGCGTACTCGCGGAACACCGGACTGGTCGGCCTCCAATGCTGGCGGGCGCCCGGCTGGCACACGTCGCCGCGGTAGTCCTTCCACAGCACCTCGGGATGCGCCTGGGTGAGCCACATCGGCGGCGACGCGGTGGCGGACGCCAAGTCCACTGCGATACCGGCCTCGCCCAGCTTGTCGATGATGCGGTCGAGCCAGTCGAAATCGTACACGCCCTCGCTCGTCTCGATCTTCGCCCACGAGAAGATGCCCACGGACACGAGGTTCACGCCAGCCTTCTTCATCAGACGAACGTCATCGTCCCACACTTCCTCGGGCCACTGGTCCGGGTTGTAGTCACCTCCGTACCAGATGCGTTCCTGCTGTCCAGCCAACGGCTGCGGCCAACGATAGGCTCTACGTTGAGTCATATCCACTCCTTTGTTTTTTTGTCAACTATCCTAACAAATTCATTCCTTGACGGCGCCTGCGGCAAGGCCGGACTGCCAGTACTTCTGCAGGCAC
>NZ_JAHOMM010000004.1:0-142105 GCF_019131435.1 Bifidobacterium sp. MSK.13.1
TGAGGTTGTCGGTGTCCTGCAGCGCGTCATAGCCCTTGATGGTGGAGAAGAAGGAAGAACACAGCTGCGCGTTCTTCGCATTAGCCGTATAGCTCCAAGCCTTGGTGAAGGACTCGGCGGTCACATCGGTGCCATCGGTGAACTTCCAACCATCCTTGAGCTTGATGTCGTACTGGGTGGCGTCATCATTGGCGGTAATGGACTCAGCCACTTCATTCTGGGCCTTGCCATCCTTATCGAAAGACACCAACCCAGCGAACAGCAGATCGATAGGACGGCCACCGCCGGTTTCATTGGTGTTGCCCGGGATCAAGCCATTCTGCGGTTCGGAGTCAAATGCCGTAATGACATTCGATCCTTCAGTCGCGTTCCCAGACGTGGAAGACCCACAGCCGCCCAGCATCATGCCAAGCACACAGGCCGCCGCCGCAACGGCAAACACCTTGCTTTTCCTTATACTCATTATGTTTTCCCTCATTATTCGGATTACCGGTCGGTATTGTTTCCCCGTACCAGCTTCATCTAGGTAATACACCCTAAATCAAGAAGAAACACCAATTTCTGTTACAGGAATGTAACGAAATATCCATGGACCGCGACTACGCACGAGGAAATGCCTGACCGTATCGGGCTTTCAATTGTTCGATGGAGACATGCGTGTACCGTTGCGTGGTCTTCAGCGAGGAATGTCCCAAGAGCTCCTGCACCTCACGCAAATCCGCTCCCCCGTCAAGCATATGCGTGGCGGCACTGTGCCGCAGAGCATGAGGGCTAATGTCGGGAACGCCGGCATCACGCGCGCATTCGTGCACCACACGACGTACCATCCGCTGATCAATGCGTTTGCCTTGTCTCCCAAGAAACAGCGCAGCCGCGGACTGCTCCCCCACCAACAGGGGACGCCCATCATCCAGCCACCGACGTATCGCTTTTTGCGCCGGAGCGCCAAATGGCATGACTCGTTGTTTGTTGCCTTTGCCGGTCACTTTGACCGTTCGATTGGAAAAGACCACATCCGGCACATCAAGTCCCACCAGTTCAGCCACACGCATGCCCGTTGCATACAACAGTTCCAGCATTGCGGCGTCACGCAGCTCAATGGCCTGCTGCTTCATGGTCCGTTCCTTCGGCTGAGACGTTTCACCGTCCTCATCCACGCGTTCCATCAGCTGTTCAGCCTGTGATTCGCTGAGCACATCCGGCAACGTATCAGGTATTTTCGGGGTCATGAGCGCACAAGCCGGATCCGTCGTCGTCACGCCATGCTCATGCGTCCACGCGAAAAAACCACGTACAGCCACAGTTTTTCGGGCCATGCTGCTTTTCGCATGGTTTTTCGATGATTCCGCCATCCACATGCGAAGATCTTCGATGGTCACCTCGTTAAGATCCCTGCATCTAAGCCGCTCCAAGGCAAGCAGACATTCTTCGACATCGCCTCGGTATGCTTTCCGTGTGTTTTCACTCAATCCACGGTTGGCTTTCAGATATGTATCGAATGCCTCTACGCTCTTATCGAACAGCATGCCGATCAGCCTTTCCCGAGCTCAACAGCAAGCCCGAATCCATGAATTTCTTTCCATTATGTGTCCATTCTCCGATAGAAACCGAAATACCGGCACAACTTGAAAGGAGACCAACTATGCTGTCCAGTAGCGTTCGCTCAGCGAATCCGTCGATGATCGTCTATTCGAAGGGGAGATTATGCCGATTCCAAACGAAATTCCAGCAGGTGCACGCATTGTGGTGCGCACCTGCGAAGGTGTCGATCCAAAGGACCAGCGCATGAAATTCCGCGATTATGTCGGTCACGTACGTTCTTGGGACGGGCAGACATTGGAAATGACGCGCGATGCGGCAGCCAACGGTTCACGCCCAGAGCAACGTGTCAGCATTCCCGCCGACACCATCGTCACTGTCAAACCGGTTCCGGAACGTTCCATGACACGGCCGCGCCCATAGCGCGTCACACTGCGGAACGCACCTGTGCCATAGCTTGACGGTAACCGTCGAATCGCACGATATGCTCTCCCCTACGCGCCGACTCCAGAAGCATCTGCTGCCATCCGGTTTCGGGAATTGCCAGTTCGACCGTTTCGCAACGTTCTTCGAAGTCAGGTTCTTTGGCGAGAGCCTTGTATTCACGGAATGGCTGCCCTTGTATGAAGAAACGCGCCATCTCCTTGTCGTCACCGGCAGTGGGCGAGCCCTGTTGCGTGGTCATGCCGTGCAGCACGTTGGCCATAAGCGTCAACCGATTGGCCATATTACGCAGCAACGCTTCGACATTGGCGGCGTCCTCTTCCACCATTGCACGGGTACGGTTTGGATCGGTTAGCGCAACACGAGTCATGTCCCGCCATGAACCAGCGGCGAGCGCGGCTGCGATGTTCCGGTTGGGATTGGCCACCAGCTCGTTGATCATAGCTGTGGAAATGACGTGTGGCATGTGGGAAATCAGTGCCGCGCAACGATCGTGGGTCGCATCGTCAAGAACGATGAGTCGGTTGGAACAATGATCCACAATCATTGTCGCAACGGCGCGGAACCGCTGATACTCGGTGTTTTCATCTACGGTGATGGCCCAGAGCGCGCCATCGTAAAGCGTCGGATCCGACGATTCCCATCCGGACAGCTCATTGCCTGCCATGGGATGCGCGCCCACATAGCAATGTTCCAATCCAACGGCTTTAACCTGTTCCCGAACCATTGCTTTGACACTGCCGACATCGGTGAGCGTGGTGATGTCCGTATCGATCAGTGGCTTCAACGCACCCAGGATTTGCGGCATGGCCTTGAGCGGATTGCATAACACAAGCACGTCAGGTTTTGTGTCGGCGAGCGCGGCCAGTGTGGACACACATCGTATGCCGTCCGCTTTCGCAGTTTCATATGGACGATCGTTATGGTTCCATGCGATGACTTCACAGCCAGCATTAACGAGTCTGCGAGCCAGTGACCCTCCGATAAGACCAAGGCCTACGATTGCGATACGCTGCTTCACCACATCAGCTCCTTTCCGACCGTTTCGCCGTTCTGCCAATCATCTGGCAGATGCTGTTCGTCAAGCCGTACGCCTCCCTGCGGCAGCATCCATGAGGTGACTGGAGGATTGGGGCGTTCTCTTCGTGGGTATACGGCCAGAGTTTTGGCCCAGTCACCGTGTTCGGCGATTTCGACCAGCGCGCCATGGAAGCGTTGCTCCCATGGCGCCGCATCGAGCGTCGCGATAAAACTGTATGTGCCTGTGCGTCCTTTGATTGGCCGCGAGATGAAACTTGTCATATTGAGGCCTGCATCGCGGAATACGTCCAGCAGGTTCGCGAGTACGCCAGGACCTGTGACAAGCGGAATAAGCGTCAGCACGGATTCGTATTCCATATCAGCTTGCGAACGAGGCTGTTCCAACAGTTTTCCGGCTTCCTTGCGTGGTGCGAGCACAAGAAAATCAGTCTGTGCGCCTTGATAATCCTGCACGGCGGTACCGATGCGCGTCACATTGTAGAGTTCACCGCAAATACTTGGCCCGAAAGCTATTTCGTTTGCTTTGATATCGCGACATGCGGCAGCATTGGATGGCGCTGGAGTCGGTTCCAAATGGTGTTCCGCGATGAAACGTTTGCATTGCGCGAGACCATGCGCGTGTGCGGTAGCCACGGTGGCGTCTTCCGGATTGGATCCCGCACGCACATATGCGTCGAAAGTTACGTCGACGCCCACTCGCGCAAATCCGACTAGATCTTTGGCGTCGATGAGCGCGTCCAGATTCGGCACCACGTAACCTTCGACGTTGTTTTCCCATGCCACGACGCCCCATCCTTCGCCCCGCTGCGCGGCATCAAGGATTTGCGGTACGTCATCCGCAGCCACCAATTCGAATCCTTCCGGCTCAAGATGGGCCAGTGCCTGCGATGCATTGACTGCGGCCTGATGGGTGAAGGTGCCTTGCGGACCTAGATAGAACAGCTTTCGTGCGCTCATTCAACCCCATTCCTTATTCTTGGTGTTCCCCTGAACCTTACCTCATTGCCGTGGAATCGACTGCCGATTATTCCACCGGTTGGGCGTTATCAGATGTTTTACCCTCGTTCGTCTGCGTATCAGCAGCAAACGCACCATCACGCGTCTCCTTACGCGGAGGTGTGACGAACCAACGTTTCGGCAGCACCAGCATCACAACCGGAATAAGCACGACACCGTACAGCCACATGTATCCTGCCTGTTCACTGAAGAACGGCATGGGATCATCTCCACCGAATCCCACAGGAATCATGGCGTCTCCTCCCGGACCATACCCCGACATCACCGTCCAGACCACCAGAGAGGAGCCGATCAGGTGCAATGCGAGGCCTGAGACACCGTCGCGTGATCGAGCTGACCATGTCGAAATGATCACCATGAGATAGGCGATCGCCAATCCGTAGGGAATATTCATGGATGCGCCCATGCGATGGGCCATGGTTCCCACTACTCCGACTATGATTCCGGAAACCAGATCGACGAGGAACCGTCCCCAAATCGGCAGACGGTATGACCATGGCATCAGTTGCGCATCGGGCGCCGCGTCTTGATTCGACCCATACGTATCATGCGATTGCTTCATCTGTTGCATCATATCCCCTACTATCGCTCACCAACCTGAAAAGAAAAAGAGATACGCGAGGACACGTATCTCTTTTCATGGAAGCAATAACAGCATCACTTGTTCTTCTGAGCGTTATTCTGCTGAGCCGTCAAACGGAGAGCCCAGCGGGCTCACCGTAGGCGAAGTGAGCAAGCACTACCGTGCTTGCGAAGCCGACAGAACAACGTGAAGAATCACTTGTTATTCTGAGCGTTATTCTGTCGACGCTGCTTGGCGCGCCACTTGTACCAATCCTCACGGCTGAGAATAATCTTGCGCACACGGATGGATTCCGGAGTGACTTCCACGCACTCGTCCTCGTTGGCGAAGTCCAAGGACTCTTCGAGGCTCATCTTGATCGGCGGAGTCAGGGTTTCGAGCACATCTGCGGTGGAGGAACGCATGTTGGTCATATGCTTGGCCAGCGTGATGTTCACATCCAGCTCGTCAGGCTTGTTGTTCACGCCGACGACCTGGCCTTCGTACACCGGAGACTGCGGTTCGACGAAGAAGTTGCCACGTGCCTGCAGACGCTGCATGGCGTACGGAGTGGCGATACCCTTGCGATCGCAGACCATGGAACCGTTCTGGCGGGTCACGATCTGGCCAGCCCACGGAGCGTAGCCGGCGGAGATGGAGGATGCGATACCGGTGCCACGGGTGGCGGAAAGCAGTGCGGTGCGGAAGCCGATCAGACCACGGGACGGCACGGTGAACTGCAGACGAACCCAGCCAGTGCCATGGTTGGTCATGTTCTCCATACGGCCCTTACGGTCGGCGAGCAGCTGGGTGACCGTGCCCATGTACTCTTCCGGAACGTCGATGGTGGTGTTTTCCATCGGTTCGTTGATCACGCCGTCGATGGTCTTGGTGACCACCTGCGGGCGGCCGACGGTCAGCTCATAGCCTTCACGACGCATCTGTTCGGCAAGCACGGCCAAGGCGAGCTCGCCACGACCCTGGACTTCCCATGCATCCGGGCGTTCGGTCGGCAGCACCTTGATGGACACGTTGCCGATGAGTTCGCGGTCAAGGCGATCCTTGATCATGCGGGCGGTAAGCTTGTGGTCCTTGCCTTCGGTTCCGGCAAGCGGGGAATCGTTGATGCCGAAAGTCATGGAGATGGCCGGATCATCAACGTGAATCAGCGGCAGCGGGCGCGGATCGGACGGATCAACGATGGTTTCGCCGATCATGATGTCATTCACGCCGGCGACTGCGACGATGTCGCCAGGGCCCGCGGAATCGACCGGGGTGCGCTCAAGACCCTGCGTACGCAGCAGTTCGGAGACGCGGAAGTTTTCGACGGAGCCGTCCACACGGGACAGACCGTAGGTCTTGCCCTTTTCGAGAGTGCCGTTGTAGATACGCACCAAGCCGAGTCGACCCAGGAAATCAGAGGAATCGATGTTGGCGACGTGTGCCTGCAAAGGCGCGCCTTCCTCGTATTCCGGAGCCGGAATGTTCTTGATGATGGCTTCGAACAGCGGTTCGAGATCTTCGTTATCCGGCAGACCGCCATTCTCCGGCTGGTTTTCGGAAGCGTAGCCGGCCTTGGCCGCGCAGTAGATGACCGGCAGGTCGAACAGCGCATCCTCATCGAGATCGATACCCTCTTCGATAACGTCCTGAGCCAGACCGAGCAGCAGATCGGAGGATTCTCCAACGACCTCTTCGATACGTGCGTCCGGACGATCGGTCTTGTTCACGCACAGGATAACCGGCAGCTTGGCTTCCAAAGCCTTGCGCAGCACGAAGCGGGTCTGCGGCAGCGGGCCTTCGGATGCGTCGACGAGCAGCACGACGCCATCAACCATGGAGATGCCACGCTCGACCTCGCCGCCGAAATCGGCGTGACCGGGAGTATCGATGATGTTGAGGGTGATGCCTTCCGGATGGCCGTACTTGGCGGCCAGCGGACCGGTGTACTGCACAGCGGTGTTCTTGGCGAGGATGGTGATGCCCTTCTCACGTTCCAGATCATTGGAATCCATCACACGATCCGGAACTTCCTCACGTTCGTTGAACACGTGGGACTGTGCCAGCATGGCATTGACCAACGTGGTCTTGCCGTGATCGACGTGTGCCACAATCGCTACATTTCGAATATCGCCGCGAACCGCCATCGAAACCTCTCTTAGTATTGCTGTTCTCTTGCGTTACCGTTCGGTACATACTGGTTATCGGTACTTACAAATCCGTACTCCACACAAACCGAGCCAATCCTAGCGAACCATTACGACAGTTCCGGTCCCAGCGCTTTCGCCCACATACAAAGTTTGCGGTTGTCGAATCTCAACAACCGCAAACGTATGATCTCTTGGGACCACTCAAAATAATTCGTTAATCCTCAAGTTCCTTACCAGTGCGTTCCGGCAAGCACAACGCCGCAACGCAGGCCAGAATGAAGGCGACCGCGAAAACGATGAATGCCACCGCCTTGTTGCCACCGGACAGCGTCAGGAACCACGGCATGAGCAGCGGAGCTATGATGGCAGCCACTCGGCCACATGCCGCAGCAGCACCGGACGCAGCAGCGCGCAGGCGGGTCGGATAGATTTCCGGAGTCACCGCATACAGTACGCCCCACGCGCCAAGATTGGATGCGGACAACAACATGCCAAAGCCCAACACCGCCGCTACGGAACCCGCTTGCGAGAAAGCAAACGCGGCCACGGCCGACACGGCAAGGAACACGCTCAGCGTCTTCCTGCGGCCCCAGATCTCCACCAGCCATGCGGCCAGGAAGTATCCCGGCAACTGCGCGACGGCGATGGCCAGCGCATAGCCGAACGACTTGGTCAGCGAGCCAAACTGGTCGGCCAGCAGCGACGGCATCCATGTGAACGCTCCATAGTAGGAGAAGTTCACGAAGAACCACGTGGCCCAAATGGCTGCGGTGCGCGCGATGCACTTTTTGCCGAACAGTTCGCGGGTGTTGATCTTCGGCAGTGGTTTGCCCTTCGGGGAAGCCACTGGCTCGATGCCACCTGCCTGTTCGAAATAGCGTACGGCCTGTTCGGCTTCGTCCTCACGCCCCTTGGATTCCAGGAATCGCACGGATTCCGGAATATGAACACGCGTCACAATGGCATACAGCAGCGGCAACGCGCCAATGAGCAAAGCCCAGCGCCAACCCCAATCGCCGGTATTCGGAATCACAAAGTAGCCAATGCAGGCGGCGACAATCCAGCCGACAGCCCAGAAGGATTCCAACAGCACCGTCATACGACCGCGTTGTTTGGTCGGAGAGAATTCAGAAACCAGAGTGGAAGCCACTGGCAGTTCGGCGCCCAAACCAAGACCGATGATCAGACGAGCGATCAAAAGCGCGGTCAACGACCATGACAGTGCCATGCCGCCATTCGCCAAACCGAAAATCACCAGCGTCGCGGAAAAGACCGTTTTGCGGCCAACACGATCGGCTACAAAACCACCCAGCGCAGCACCGATCGCCATGCCGACGAAGCCGATGGACAGCACCCAGCTTTTCTCGGTTGGTGTCAGATTGAAATGCGGGTCAGCCGCGATGGCCGCCACAACGAAGGACACCAAGCCGACGTCCATGGCGTCGAAAGCCCAGCCGATACCGGACGCCACCAGAAGTTTCCTATGCGCTTTGTTAAACGGCAGGCGATCAAGACGCTCATTGCGTGTCAACGAACCCGACGAAGCAACCGATGCGGATTGCACGGATGTCATACTTCTTCCTCTCATACGAAACGACCATGCCTACAAGGCATGCCGAAAACCAGACAGAATCGTCTGAAAAGGAAACAATCCGGAAAGACGTCAGATCGTCGTCAACGCGGAAAGCACATCATCCTGCGTTTCCCGCACATCGAAATCATGGCGATCCCGAGCATCGCTCCATGTCGACTGTCGGAGCACATCCATGGTGTAGCGATACACCGTTGCCGGACGATTGCGTCCGACACGCAATTTGTCACCGGTGTCCTCCAGCTGCCCGGATGCGAGCATCTTACGGCGGAAATTCGCCAGATCGATGCTCTGACCGGCAACGGCCTCGTACACGTCATGCAGCTGGCTCAGCGTAAACCTCTCGCCTACCAATCTGGTGACGATCTGCGGATATTCGATTTTGCCACGAAGTCTGCTGAGGGCGTAGTCCACGATGTCGCCATGGTCAAATGCCAACTCAGGCAGATCATCCACAGGAAACCATTTGACATTGTCGTCGATACTCTGCCCGAGTTGCCCGTTAAGATCGTCGACCAACGCCCAATAGACGATGGATACCATCGGCAGCCCGCCGTGTGAGCGCGCCGGATCGCCGAATGTATACAGCTGTTCAAGATACCGTGGATGCAACGATGTCGTGGATTCCAGCGCAACGTAGGCAGATTGCTCCAGCGAGTGGTCAGCCCTCAAACCACCACCGGGCAACGCCCACTGGCCAAGAAAAGGCTGGCGCACGCGCCGGACCAGCGGTATCCACAAGGTGGATCCCGCACTGGTTCGAGCATGTTCCTGCGTTCCGTGGGAAGCTGGCCCCAAAGCGAGAATGACCACGGAAACGCCCACCTGCGGCGGCTGTTTGCGCCGTTCTGAGACATTGCCCATGATCATCGCGCCTCACCTCTCCGATCTTTTGTCGATTTGAATTGTTCCGGAATCACAGTGTAGCACTTATAGTCAACATGACTATAAGTGCAGTGTTTCACCACACCGCTTGAATTTCAACCCACGTATGCCCTTCAACGAAAAAGGCCCCACGAAGGAGCCCTATGCGTCTTATGCGACGATGCCCTGAGCAATCAGCTCTCGGGCAACCTCACGATATTCCTTCGCGGTCTTATGGTTCGGCGCATAAATGGTGATAGGCGCGGCCGCAACCGTGGAATCCGGAAGTTTGATGGAACGTGAGATGACTGAATGGAAGACCTTGCCTTGGAATGCCTCATAAATACGCTGCAACACTTCATCACAATGCAAGGTATGCGTGAACATGGTGACGAGCACTCCGTACACTTCCAGACTCGGATTGATGCGGGATTGTACTTTTTCGATGGACTGCATCAACAAGGCCACGCCTCGCAGTGCGAAGAACTCAGCAGCCACGGGAATGATCACGCCATCGGCAGCGGTCAGCGCATTCACCGTAAGCAAACCCAGAGAAGGCTGGCAATCGACGATGATCACATCGTATTCATCCTTGACCTGACGCAACACGCCAGCCAGCACCTGCTCGCGCCCAACTTCGGTGACCAACTGCACTTCAGCGGCGGACAGATCAATGTTGGCCGGCATGATATCGAGATTCTCGAAATCGGTATGTCGAATCACATCATGCACATCCATGCGAGGATTGAACAGTGCGGTGTACACCGTATCTTCCACGGTATTGGCGTTGATGCCCAACCCCACCGTGGCCGCACCCTGCGGGTCGAAATCGACGATAAGCACGCGACGCCCATACTGGCTCAATGCACCAGCGATATTGATGGAACTGGTGGTCTTGCCGACGCCACCTTTCTGGTTGCACATGGCGATGATCCTCGCCGGACCGTGCGTCTGCAGCGGCTCCGGAGCGGGAAACGTCTCATAATCACGTCCAAGCAAATCCGTAGGCATACCGTTTACCTTACCAACATCCTTGTGTCAATTTTCACTGTAATCCATGCTAGTCCATTGTCACCGTTCAAAACGGCAGCAACACCATCATCTGGCGCGCGGATGAGACATCAGATATGTCTCAATCAGGTTTTCAGGACTGATATGCGTGTAAATCTGTGTGGTGGTAACGCTTGCATGACCAAGCAGCTCCTGCACGGTACGCACATCGGCACCGCCCTGAATAAGGTGCGTGGCGAAAGAGTGCCGCAAGGTGTGAGGATGCAGCGGCTTATCGATGTGCGCACGCTCCCCCGCTCCCCTGATGATTTCCCAAACCGACTGTCGCGACAATCTTTTTCCTCGTTTATTCAGAAATAGGGCACGCCGTTCCACGGGACCTTTCGATTTGGATTCCAGCTTAGGACGCCCCGCATGCAAATACCGGATGATCGCTTCGCACGCATAGCTGCCGACGGGAACCAGCCGCTGCTTAGAGCCTTTGCCCATAAGTCTTGCGATTCTGCCGTCCACATCGACATCATCGAGATTCGCACCGCACGCCTCCGACACGCGGGCACCGGTCGCATACATGAATTCAAGCAATGCCTTGTCACGCAACATCACCGGATCATCGGGAAACTCCGACACGACACCATCATGCTCTCTGTTTTGAGAAACGGGGATAGAGTCCAGCAGTCTAGCCACCTCATCAACGGTCAGCACATCGGGAAGCGTGCTCACGCCCTTAGGGGCCTTTACCTGCGCGGACACATCATCGACAACAATATGCTCGTTCACTGCGAAACGATGAAGCGCATGAATGCTGGCCAACCGGCGTGCCTTGCTTCGAGATGACTCTCCCGACTCGTCAAGGAAGACGATATAACGTTCCACATCCTGTGTCGTCACGGCCGCGATACCGCCAACGCCTTGGTCGGCAAGCCACTGACGATACTTCTTCAAATCGGCGCCATACGCCGACACCGTCGCCTTCGACAGTCCTCGTTCAACGTCGATATGAGCGAGGAATTGCCGAATTGTCCGTTCGAAATCGTCCATCACCCTCCTTCCAGCAGATCCCATCCGGCTCATCGTATACCACTGAGCGGTCCCTTACCATAGGTCAAACGAGCCCTGCCATGCAACGCAGGAACCCCCGCCCATTGCTGGAGCGAGGGTTCCTGTCAATCACGCTGAATCAGCGAAGAAGCTCAGGCTTCCTTCGGAGCATTCACATCAGCCGGAAGAGCGGCCTTGGCCTGCTCGACGATGGCCTTGAAGGTCTCCGGATCAGAGATGGCCAGCTCGGCGAGAGCGCGACGATCCAGTTCGATGCCAGCGAGGTGCAGGCCCTGGATGAAGCGGTTGTAGGTGATGCCCTCAGCGCGGACAGCAGCATTGATGCGCTGGATCCACAGCTTGCGGAAGTCGCCCTTGCGAGCCTTACGATCGCGGAAGTTGTAAGTAAAGGAGTGAAGCAGCTGCTCCTTGGCCTTACGGTACAGACGGGAGCGCTGGCCGCGGTAGCCGGAAGCCCTCTCGAGAACGACGCGACGCTTCTTGTGGGCGTTTACTGCGCGCTTGACACGTGCCATATTTGATTCCTCAGCTTTCTATTAAGTCTTCTTATTCGCTCTCGCTATACTCAGCGACCGAGCAGCTTCTTCATGTTCTTGCTCTGGGAAGTAGCCAGAACGCCGTCGGCCTTCAGTGCGCGACGCTTACGAGCGGACTTGTGCTCGAGGTTGTGGCGCATCGCGGAGCCAGCGTGCATCAGCTTGCCGGAACCGGTCACGCGGACGCGCTTGGAAGCGGCGGAATTAGTTTTCATCTTCGGCATTGCTGCCCTCCTTGTTTATTACTTCGTTTCGGAAGTCTTCGGTTTGTCGGATGCCACTGCAGCCTTGGCTTCGGCCGCCGCCTGAGCTTGGGCTTCCTGCTTGGCCGCCAGACGTGCAGCCTGACGGGCCTGACGCTCGGCACGGGACTGATCACCACGACGACGCTGCTCGGACTGGGTGTGAACCTTCTTGCCCTTCGGTGCGAGCGTCATGATGATATTGCGGCCTTCCTGCTTCGGAGCGAATTCGACGGTGCCGTATTCCTCCACCTCGCTGGCGAGACGCTGCAAGAGCTCGACGCCACCGATCGGACGGGACTGCTCGCGACCGCGCAGCATGATGGTGACCTTGACCTTGTCTCCACCGTTCAGGAAGCGCACAACATGGCCCTTCTTGACTTCGAAGTCATGGTCGTCGATCTTTAGACGGAAGCGAATTTCCTTGATTTCCGCAGTGCTCTGGTTACGACGAGCCTCACGAGCCTTGATCTTCTCGTTGTACTTGTACTTGCCGTAATCGATGAGCTTGGCAACCGGAGGCTTCGCGTTGGGCGCCACCTCGACGAGATCGAGGTTCGCTTCCTTTGCCAGGTTCAGTGCGACGGAAGTCGCGATGACTCCCACCTGTTCGCCGTTCGGGCCGATCAGACGCACCTGGGAGACGCGAATCTCGTCGTTAATGCGTGGTTCGTCGCTGATGATGACTCCAATCCTCATGTTCCATTCGACGGAATGCTCCCAGATCGGCAGTTTTTCAAAGTCTCGCATGTTCACGGCAAGCCAAAACACCCAATTCGAGGGCGCAACAAAGAGCCATACCACAGCTCTTCCACTGCCGTTTCATACGGCACCAGAAGCTTATGCCTGAACCCGAGGCCCTGAAAGGCTTCCAGGTGGAGATATCCCGCTTTCTTGATTTCTCAAGCCTTGTAGATAATACCACACGCCGCGACCACAGCGTGTCGCATAATGAAACCTTCTGAAACATCTTCTTTAATCATTCCAACGCCATATTACACTGACCCCATATGACAGATAATTCCAACACATGCGTGATTTTCGCGGCTGGCGAATACTACAGCGATACCCCCATCGTTCCGTCTGGAGCATTCATTATCGCGGCGGACGGAGGGCTTGACCATGCACGCGCACTTGATATGTCGCCTGACGTGGTGGTGGGCGATTTCGATTCGCTTACTGGAGAACGTCCGACACAGGGTGAACACACCATTGCCCTACCTCCAGAAAAAGACGATCCAGACCTTCTGTCGGCACTAAAAATCGGCTGGTCACACCATGCGCGGCTTTTCCATATATATGGCGCGCTCGGCGGACGAATCGATCACACCATATCCAATATCCAACTGATGGCATTGCTGGCTCAGCATGGTGCAGTAGGCTTTCTGCACGGGAACGGCTCCATTGTGACCGCGATTTGCGATGGAGCACTCGATTTCGGCGAGAACAACGTCGAACCAGGACGTATGGTTTCCGTATTCTCTCATTCCGACACCTCTCTTGGCGTGAGCGAACGTGGACTGAAATACGAGATAGATGACATGACGATGACCAGCACACGTGTCAACGGCGTCAGTAACGAATTCCTCAACGGAGCCGCCGCCCATATCGGCGTCGAACATGGCACCTTGGTGGTGACTTTCCCTTCGGAAGCCCCACTACCAGCAGTCTCTTGGCACCACACATTTGAGGGTGACCTCGGATCGTTGGACACCAAAGTATCTTCAGCGCTTGCCAAGCACGAACGCCAATCCCACTAATCGCAAAGCGAAGAAAATCACCTTCGTCTATCACGTTTATCTCGAAAAGATGATGTGAGCGCTCACGGAAAAATACGACGTTTTCTGAAACACACGCGCGAGTGCGTTGCCTTAAGTACAGGTGACGCACTAAAGTGGGTAACGTTGGTAAACAATGGCTTCTGTGTGCCCAGCACACGCGTGGCCTACCCTAAAGGGAGAATTACATGACAGTTAAGATTGGTATTAACGGCTTTGGTCGTATCGGTCGTCTGGCTTTCCGCCGCATCTTCGAGCTGCAGGCTCGTGGCGGCCAGGCCGGTGACATTGAGGTCGCTGCAATCAACGATCTGACCACCCCGTCCATGCTGGCCTACCTGCTGAAGTACGACAGCACCCATGGCACCTTCCGTCATGACGATGGTACCCCGGTTGAGGTCACCTCCACCGAAGATTCCATCGTGGTCGATGGCAAGGAATACAAGGTTTACGCCGAGAAGGATGCCAACAACATCCCGTGGGTCAAGAACGATGGCGTTGAGTTCGTGCTCGAGTGCACCGGCTTCTACACCTCCGCTGAGAAGTCCCAGGCTCACATCAACGCTGGCGCCAAGAAGGTCCTGATCTCCGCTCCGGCCAAGGACGAGACCACCCCGACCGTCGTCTTCGGCGTGAACCACGAGATCCTGAAGGCTTCCGACGTGATCGTGTCCGCCGGCTCCTGCACCACCAACTCCATGGCCGCCATGGTCAAGCTGCTGGACGAGAACTGGGGCATCAAGGCTGGCTTCATGACCACCATCCACGCCTATACCGGCACCCAGATGATCCTCGACGGCCCGCGCTTCCCGAAGGCTCGCAACAACCGTGCCGCCGCAATCAACACCATTCCTCACTCCACCGGCGCTGCCAAGGCTATCGGCAAGGTCGTTCCGTCCGTGAACGGCAAGCTGCAGGGCCACGCCCAGCGTATCCAGGTTCCGGATGGCTCCGTCACCGAGCTGACCACCGTCCTGAACAAGGAAGTCACCGCTGACGAGATCAACGCCGCATTCAAGGCTGCCTTCTCCTCCACCGACTTCTACGGCTACAACGAGGATGGCATCGTGTCTTCCGACATCATCGGAGACACCCACGGTGGCGTGTTCGATCCGACCCAGACCGACGTCAACACCGTTGACGGCGTGACCATGGCTCGTACCGTTTCTTGGTACGACAACGAGTACGGCTTCACCTGCAACATGGTGCGCACCCTGCTGTACTTCGCTGAGATCTCCGAGTGAACCATAGCGGAGCAATCCGCACAGTTCGCTAAGTAGAACTTGGTACAAGGGCTTTCGTCTCACGGCGAAAGCCCTTTTGCTAACCGACACAAATACGTTTTAGAGTGAATCGATATGGGCAAGAAAAAGCATGAGAAGGGCGCCGGCTCCACGCCGGCAACAGTGCAACTCGAACAAGCGGGAATCCCATTCAAAACATACGAATACGCACATTCGAACGACCATATGGATGACGGTTATGGGGTTGAGGCCGCCACCAAACTGGGCTTCGATGAACATCAGGTATTCAAAACGCTTATGGCCGACACCGGCTCCGAACGTGTGGTGGGCGTGGTTCCAGTAAGCGGGCACATGGATCTGAAGGCGCTGGCCGCAGCAGTCGGAGCCAAGAAAGCCGCTATGGCCGATCCAAAAGTCGCCATGCGCGAATCCGGGTATGTGGTGGGAGGCATCTCACCACTCGGTCAACGCACGCATCACAAAACCGTGCTCGACGAAAGCGCGCTGCAATATGGCGAAATACTACTGTCGGGAGGCAAACGCGGCTTTTCGATCGGCATCAATCCCAATGATCTGCTCAAGGTGCTTGACGGCATAGCCGCACCTATCGGCACCTGGTAATCACCGGTAATAGAAGCCGGTCAGCAGGCTGGTTTCTTACGAAGCTCACTGGGGAGCACGAAATGCATGTTCTCCTTAATGGTTTCGATGGTGGTCACATCATCGAAACCACGCTGTTCCAGCGCTTCGATAACGCCTGACACCAGTTCGTCAGGCACGGATGCTCCCGACGAAATCCCCACGGATTCAACGCCTTCAAACCACGCAGGATCAAGCTCGGACGCATCATCCACGCGGTAGGCCTTTCCGTGAGGACCATTCGGCACGCCATCGAAACGCGTGTTCAGCCCCTCCTGCGCAACCTCCATCAGACGAACGGAATTCGACGAATTCGCCGAACCAACGATCACCACGCAATCAGACTGCTCGGCAACCAACTTGACCGCGGCCTGCCGATTCGATGTGGCATAGCAGATATCGGAATTCGGAGGCATCTCAAGCCAGGGGAAACGCTCTTTCAAC
This sequence comes from Bifidobacterium sp. MSK.13.1, assembly GCF_019131435.1. NCBI lineage: Bacteria > Bacillati > Actinomycetota > Actinomycetes > Bifidobacteriales > Bifidobacteriaceae > Bifidobacterium > Bifidobacterium sp. MSK.13.1. Next base: position 16,165 of record NZ_JAHOMM010000004.1, read on the forward strand.
GCAGCGATCGTGCCCGCCGTCTCATCCACGCTCAATGTGGTCTGCGAAAGCAGCACCAATTTCGCATCCGAAGAAAACTCGAGCGAATCGACATCCGATTCATGTTCGATGAGGTGCACATGTTCCGGGGATTCACCGACCACGCCAACGGCTTCATCATGGCCGTTGTGTCCGATGTAGATAATCTCGTACCCTTCTTTGACGAAACGCAACACTTCACGGTGCACTTTGCTCACCAAAGGGCATGTAGCATCAACGACATGCATGCCCCGAGCTGAAGCTTCAGCCTTCACCTCAGGAGACACGCCGTGTGCAGAAAAGACAATCGGAATTCCCGCGGAAGCCGCGGCATCGGGAACCTCATCCAATTCCTGTACGAACACCGCACCCTGAGCCGACAATTCCTCAACGACATGCTTGTTGTGCACAATCTGACGGCGTACATACACCGGCGGCAGACCATCATTGCGAGACGTATTGGCAGCTTTGAGAATCGTCTGCACAGTCAGAATCGCCCTGTCGACGCCCGCGCAAAAGCCACGTGGATCCGCCAGTACGATACGTTTGGTCATGATGGCCGCCTTTCGTCACTTCGTGAAAACCTCATCAATACTAAAGCATGGGCGGCACGCCGGAGAAACGGCATCGCCATACGGCATAAAACAGGTAGACTGTGGTGTTAGCGGTAACGCTACCGTTACCGGAACATATCCAACGGCACTATGGAGTGACTATGACCTGCATCAATCTGACTGCCCGCACCGGACAGCAATTCTCCATCTCCCATGGCGACTATGAAGCCGTCATCACTGAACTCGGCGCAACGATGCGCAAGCTGACCTATAAGGGCGAAGATCTGACGGTCGCCCTTGGTCCGGACGATTTGGTGACCTGCTGCCACGGCCAGATCCTCATTCCGTTCCCGAATCGCATCGAGGGTGGCGAGTACACGTTCGAAGGCAAGACCTATTCGCTGCCGATCGATGAGCATGACCGCAACACCGCCATCCATGGCTACGGATACCGCTCGTTCTGGAAGCTGATTTCGCTTGCCGAAGACGCAGTGACCCTCGCCTGGCGTTCCCCCAACATGGTCGGCTACCCGTTTGATCTATATGTCACCGCCACGTACAGCCTCGCCGACGACGGCATGCATCTGACCATCAGCGCCTACAATAACGGCGACACGAACGCGCCGTGGGCTTTGGCCATTCACCCGTGGCTTGCCAACAGCCTCAACGGCTATGGCGACGAAATCGACGAGCACAACGCCAAGTGCAGCCTTACGCTACCGGCTCGCACGCATGTCACCGTAGATAAAAACCTCATTCCGACCGGCACCGAGCCGGTTGACGGCACCAAATACGACCTGCGCGAAGACACCCTACTTACCGAGCAGCCGTTCGACGATGCATGGACCGATCTGGAGCATGCCGAAGACGGTTCCGTCACGGCAGTGTTCACCCGCGCCGATGGCAAGAAGGTCCGTGTTGGCGGCGATGAAACCATCACTTCGTTCCAGGTGTGCACCGGTACCAAGTTCCCCGCATTCCAGCATCCTGCCGGCGTTGCCGTGGAGCCACAGACCGCCTACGCCAACGCGTTCAACACAGGCAACGAGCTGATCGTGATCAAGCCGGGCGAAACCACCAGCACCTCGCTGTTCCTCGGTATGGCCGAGTAAACATGCGAGTGAGCGTGATCGAGTGATCCAGTCGGTTAAACCGGCTGATTCCGGTCATATAAAAACCCGACGGATAAGTCTAAGTGGCCACCTATCGAACACCGGATTTGGCAAACGTCTCGCTCGTGTGCGATAATCCCGAAGGCTTATTAATCGTAAGTAAAGGAGTCCAATCATGGGCATGCGCGGACGTAAGCGCAAGGATCGTCGTAAGAAGGCCGCCAATCACGGCAAGCGTCCAAACGCCTGATCCCTGCCAGCGTGAATAACGCTACAGAGCATCGAAAACCCCGCTGAATCGTTATGATCGGCGGGGTTTTCTCATACTCTCATCGGCTTGCTCACCGCTCTCCACAACAATGGTCGAGCGTTGCCTCAAGGCGGTCGATAAGACTCTGCGGAGCATGCTGCGGACGCAGATACGCGCGCATGGCCGCGATCAATGCCCGTTCACGCTCGTCACAGCAACGTTCGGGGTCGAAGCAATCACCGGAGGTGCTAACGCGCACGCTGGTATGCGTCACCTGTGTCACAGTGCCGTCCTCGCTGGTGGCGACAGTGGTGATATGCCGTTCGATCGATTCACTCATGCTCTGCCCTTCCCTGCCGTGGCATAGCCACGTTCCTTCGCATAGTTGGCAAGTTCTCGTTTCAACTGCGTACGCGCGCGATTGAGACGGCTCATCACCGTACCGATTTTCACACCCTGTTCGTCAGCTACCTGCTGGTATGATTTGCCGTCGATAGCAGCATCGATGAACACCTGACGGCGTTCCGGCGAAAGCTTGGCGAGCGCCGCCATGATTTCTTCGGGCGCATAGGCGTCCAAATATTCCTGTTCCGCCGATTTGAGCTCTTCCGAGGAATGCTCCGAAGCCGAATAAATGTCCCAATCGTCATATTCACCGGTGGAATCGTTGGCCCGCTGCGGTCTGCGTTTGGCTTTGGCATACTGGTTGAAATAGGCATTCCGCTCGATGGTCGTCATCCATGCGGCGAAATTCGTTCCCTCCTGAAAGGAGTCGAACGCCTTGAATCCCCGTTCGAAAGTATCCTGAACCAAATCTTGAGCGTCGTCGGGATTGTTGGTAAGCTTCATCGCCTGCCGGTACAACGCATCGACCACAGGCATGGCGAGTTTTTCAAAACGCGTCCTTTTGCTTGCCATGGTTTCCGTTCGTACTTCAGTCACAGCTTCATTGTAATCACATCGACTTCCACATGCCATGCACATAGCTGAAGGTAGAATGGCTGTTCGGTATCCGAAGAACAGGGAGAACATGAAATATGGCTTTGACTCTGGCATCAGCAGCACGTCTGCTCAACGAGCATGGATTGCTGCGCGAAATCATCCAAGGAGACGCCTGGACGCTTGACGCGCAGACCGTCAACGGATTCGACAAGCCATTCGGTTCAATCACCTACGACACCAGGCAGGTCGTATCTGGCACGCTCCTATGCTGCAAAGGCCGTTTCAAAGCGGAATATCTCGATGGCATCGATGATCGTGGTCTTGCCGCATACGTTGCGGAAAACGACTTCTCCACGGCGACGAAAGTTCCGGGACTCATCGTGAATGACGCGCGCAAAGCCATGAGTCTGCTGTCCGCGGCATTTTATGGGTACCCACAGGACCAGCTGAAAGTCGTCGGCATTACCGGGACCAAGGGAAAAACCACTACCGCCTACCTCACCCAGGCCATGCTCAATGGCTGCTCCGGCGGCAAATGCGCATTGTTCTCCTCCGTCGATAATTGCCTTGACGGACATACCTATGTCGAGTCCGATTTGACCACCCCGGAGTCCATGGATGCGTTCCGTATGATGCGCGAAGCCGCTGATAACGGCATGGAATACCTGGTTATGGAGGTTTCGTCGCAGGCGTACAAAGTCAATCGCGTTTTCGGACTTACTTTCGACGTCGCCGCATTCCTCAATATCAGCCCGGACCATATCAGCCCCATCGAGCATCCGACATTCGAGGATTACTTCCACTGCAAACGCCAGATTGTGAAGAATTGCCGTTCCCTGGTTCTCGGCACGGCATGCGCACACGCCGATCTTATTCGTCAGGATGCTGCAATCGCCGATATTCCCGTCACCACGTTTGCCCTTGGTGAAGCATCGGCCGCGGATGTGACCGCATGGCCGGAATCCGCCGACCATAGCCGATTCGCCATTGCGGTGGAAGGTGAACGGATCGGCTCTCTCAGCCTGCAATTGGATGGTGATTTCAATTATGCGAACGCCGCCGCGGCCATTGCCATTGCGCATGCCGTTGGATTCGATTTCCACGAAACCGCCGCGAAGGAAGCGCTGCGCAATATGGAACCGGTACGTATCGCCGGTCGTATGGAGCATTTCCACGATACGAAGTCAAATACCATCGCCATCGTCGATTATGCGCACAATTATGCTTCCGTAACGGCGTTGCTCGACTATGTCGGCCAACGCTACGGCAAGGACGATCCTGAGGTCACGCTGGTCACTGGATCCGCAGGCAATAAAGCGTACGATCGCAGATCGGAAATCGTCAGGGCCGCGCAGAACCGCGTCAACCATCTGATTCTCACCTTCGAAGACACGGATGACGAGCCTGTGGAACACGTCTGCCAAGACATGCTCGACAGTGTCACCAATCCCGATCTGGATGCGAGGATCATTCTCGACCGTACGAAAGCGGTGGAGTCGACCGTAGCAATTGACCGCAAGAATCCCAACCGCCTCCATATCATCCTTATCATCGGCAAAGGCAACGAGCGCTGGTTCAAAGACCACGGCAAGCATATTCCCTTCGAAGGCGACGACCATATTGTGAAACGTATTTTTGGACTTGCCTGATCTGCAGCAATAGCCAACCATCATCGAGTAATCACCAACCATAAGGAACAATCCAACAATCATGATCACTCTTGAATTCACCGACGCAGCCACCATGGAACAGCAGGCTGTGCAGGCGGGTCTTACCCTGCCCATCGAACAGACCGCGGTATGGGCCAAATACCAGAACACCATTGACGGACGTACGCAGTGGGGTGTGTATGTGGTGAAGCAGGACGGCGCTCCAATCGCGTTCATCGCACTCATCGATTACGAAACCCATGGCTACCACTATTTGAGGTCCGTTCATGGTCCTGCTTGGCTTGACAAGCCTTCCGCGCAGCTGGAAGCACAGGTTCGTGACCTGCTTGTTGAGGACGTACGCAAACGCGATAAAAACGTTGTGTTCCTGCGTATCGACTTGTGGAATTTCGAGGGCTCGTTCCCGGTGCTTTCCACCGTTCCTTACAACGAGACCGTGTATGTGGACATCACCGGTGGCGATGAGGCGATTCTTACACGTATGAAGAAGCGTGGCCGCCGCGACGTGCGTAAGGCGTTGAGGGAGAGCCCCGCCGTTTGCGCCGATGAGACCGCGCAGGCGATGGCTGATTTTTCCGAATACTACGAGGTCATGGTTGACACCGCCAACCGTGACGGATTCTCCCCCGCTCCGATGAGCGACTATGTCGATATGATCAGCAATCTTGGTCCTGATCATGCGCGCGTATTCGCGGCACGTATCGACGGCAAGGTCGTGGCATGGTCCATCGTCACCATCAACGGCGATCACGCGGTCTATTACTATGCCTGTATGCGTACGGAAATCATGCGCCAGCATGTTCCCGACAAACTGATTTACGTTGTATGTTGCGCACTTGGAGAGCAGGGCTGCACAGTGCTTGATTTGATGGGCATCGGCAACGATTTCGCGCCTTCATTGAAGAGTCTGAACGGATTCAAGACGAAATTCTCCGAGAATATCGTACAGGTTTCTGCGGGTCGCGACGTACCGATCAAGAAGGCATTCTATCGTTCGCTCACGCTGCTGCAGTCGCTGCGTCGCAAACTGCGCAAGTAATAATCACGCCTCACGACGGATAGCGCGAAATATCGTACGAAGGAGGATGCAGCGAATCGATATCGCCGCATCCTCCTTTGCATTGCATCACAGATCGTTGGATCGATGGATCGTCAGCAACAACCGACGATCCATCATCGCCATGCATATATGCGATTACCGCATATCTTCAGAAGATGCAGCATCCGCATGCTCAACTTCGGGAGCATCAGCATCTTCATCTTCATCTTCAGCAAGATCCGGACCGACACTGCCGAAATCGTTGATATCGAAATCAGGATTGGCGTCGGATTCGAAATCGAGATCCGCCTCGTCCTGATCCTTACGCGGTTCCGGCTCAACAGCCTCCTGGAAGACACGTTCCGACTTCGGCTTCTTCAAATCGGGATTGACTTTCTCTTCCAGCATGAGACGCGCATCGCCAGCCGTAGTGAAGCTACCGCAAATCAGCACACCGTGACCATAGCCAACACCAAGCTCATCATCGGCGTCAACCATATTAACAGCCTCCTGAATGGCATCCGGCAGTTCAGGAACACACGTAACCCTTTCCGCACCAAACACGCGTTCAGCAACCGTTTTCAGGTCTTCCGCGGGCATCACACGATCACGCCACGAGTTTTCAGTGACAACCACATGGCTCAGTAATGGTTCGAGCACGCCCAAATACTCTTCGACCTGCTTGTCTCCCATCATGGCGATCACGCCGACGAGTTGCTGGAAATCGTAATTTTCCTCAATCGCGGCACGCAACGATTCTGCCGCATTCACATTATGCCCGCCATCCAGAATGATCGTTGGCGATGTACGAATCTGCTCGATGCGGCCTGGAATCCTCACCGTGCTCAACGCCTCAGCCACAAGATCACCGTCAAGCGCACCGTTGACGGGAATCACCACTTCCGCCGCGCACAAGGCCGCGAGCGCGTTATGGGCCTGATGCTCGCCGAATTTGGCGATCGGCACTTCCGCGTACGTGCCATTCGGCGTACGCAGGGTCGCAACCTGACCGCCGACTGCCGGAATGCGGGTCACAACTTCCGCTTCGATGCCATCCCTCACCAGATTGGCATGGTTCTGCCTCGCCGCTTCCTCGATAATCGGCATGACGGCCTCTTCATGCGGTTGACGCCCGATGACCGCGGTGCAGCCCGGCTTGATAATGCCGACTTTTTCGGATGCGATCTGTTCCACGGTATTGCCAAGCCATGCCATATGATCCATGTCGATCGGTCCGATAATGGCCGCATCGGCATCGAGCACGTTGGTGGCATCCCAGCGGCCGCCCATACCGACCTCCACGATGGCCACATCGACCGGAGCGTCGGCGAACTTCCAGATGGCCATGGCGGTGAGCACTTCGAAGAAGCTCATTTTTGGCTTGTCGAGTTCTTCCATCTTCATGTCGACCATGGCTACAAGGTCTTTGATTTGATCCCAGGTATCAACGAAATCGTCGTCGGAAAGCTGCTGGCCGTCGATGGCGATGCGCTCGTTGACATGTTCAAGATGCGGTGACGTGTATAAACCGGTTCGCATGCCGTAGGCACGGCAGATCGCCTCGGCCATGCGCGCGGTAGATCCTTTGCCGTTGGTTCCGGTGATGTGAATCACACGGAACGACTGCTCGGGATGTCCCATGATGTCGAGGATCATCTTCATGCGTTGCAGGTCAAGATTGGTGGTATTGCGCTCTGATGGGCGGCTCATGATGTCGCGTTCGACGTCGATCATGCTTTCATTGTTGCGATTCGGATGTTCGAATGACATATTCTTTCGGATTCCTCCCCTACCTTGGGATTGCTCACTCAATCTCCCTTATTCTATGTGCTTGCATGAACGTTGCGCGGCGCAAAAAGTTATAGGATGGTTTGCGGTAATTGCGTAAGCATGGACAACCATATTCAGGAGATGTGATGAACGAAGTCATTACCGATAAAGACAAGGAGTATGAAGCCATGGAGCAGTCCAGCGCTCCCGGCCCTGATCAGGCGATGAGCGACCGTGTGAACAATCGTTCGCTGCGCCCGCGTTCCGAGGCGTTCAAGGAGTTCATGACCACCGGTTGGGATGATAATGAGCCGGCTATTGAACCGTTGGAATCTTCCCATTACATTCAGGCTCGTCTTGACACGCTGGGTAAGGCTTTTCCCGGAGAGCGTATTGTGATCCCGGCCGGTCAGCCGAAGGTGCGCAACAACGACTGCGATTATGCGTTCCGTCCGGATACGACGTTTTCGTATTACACCGGTTTGGGTGAAGACTACGAAGCCGGTGCCGTGCTGGTGTTGAATCCGGTTGATCCCGATTCTCCGGAGGCTGCGGCCGGCAAGACGCATGTGCCGGAATTGTTTGTGGCTCCGCGTGCGAACCATTACACGCAGGACTTTTTCATGAATGCCCATTATGGCGAATATTGGGTTGGACCTCGTGCCGGCTTGCAGGAGATGACTGCAATGACCGGTATTGAGACCAATGACATTGCGCAGTTGGCTGACGCACTGAGCAAGGATGTCGGTTCTGAAGCTGGTGCCGTGCGTGTGCGTGTGATTCGCGAGGCTGATCCGCAGATCACCGAAATGGTGGAGGATATTCGCGAGGCGAACGGTTTCGCCGATCCGGATGGCAATACGCATGCCGATGACAAGCTTCATGAGTTTGCCGCCGAGGCTCGCATGTGCAAGGACGAATATGAGATTCGTGAAATGCGCAAGGCCGTTGCCGCAACCAAGCATGGTTTCGACAATATTCTGCGCAAGCTGCCGTCGTCGCTCGACAAGCCTCGTTCGGAACGTATGCTGGAAGGCGCGTTCAATGCCATTTCCCGTGAGGAAGGCAATGAGGTCGGCTACGATACGATCATCGCTTCCGGCGCTCATGCGCCGATTCTGCATTGGATGCGTAACACCGGTACCGTGGAGTCCGGCGATCTGCTGCTGATTGATGCCGGCGTGGAAGTCAATAGCTTGTATACGGCCGATATCACGCGCACGTTCCCGACCAACGGGAAGTTCACTGATTTCCAGAAAAAGCTGTATCAGGCGGTTTTGGACTCCCAGCAGGCTGGTTTTGAAGCTGCCAAGCCGGGTGCCACGTATTCCGACATTCATCATGCGTGCATGCGTGTGATCGCCGAGCGTCTGCATGATTGGGGCATTCTTCCGGTCGATGTCGAGGAGTCGCTTTCTCCGGAAGGACAGCAGCATCGCCGTTGGCTCGCCTGTGGTGTGGCCCATCATCTTGGTTTGGATGTGCATGATTGCGCTCAGGCACGTTATGAGTCGTATCAGGGTGCTGCGATTCGTCCTGGCATGATTTTCACGATTGAGCCGGGTCTGTATTTCCGTGAGGATGATCTGTTGATTCCGCCGGAGTATCGCGGCATCGGCATTCGCGTTGAGGATGATGTACTGATGACTGAGGATGGTCCGGAATGGATTTCCGCCGGCATTCCAAAGCAGATCGATGAGGTCGAAGAGTGGATGGCCAGCATGGCTGCCGAAGGTGCAAAGGCCTGATATGCCAACGCCTGAATTCATTCTCGAGTTACGCAAGAAAGTCGGTCACGATCTCCTGTGGCTGATGGGCGTCTCCGGCTATGTTGAAGACGAGCAAGGTCGTGTGCTGCTTGGCAGGCGTTCCGATACCGGCGAGTGGGCCATGGTGTATGGCATTAATGAGCCTGGCGAGGAACCTGCCGACACGGTGGCGCGTGAGGTCAAGGAAGAGACTGGCGTGGATGTTATCGTCACCGATTTGGTGTCGGTGAAGTCTTCCCGCAAGGTGCTTACGTATGCGAACGGCGACAACACCATGTATATGGATCACCTGTTCGTGTGCAAGACCGATCCGAATGGTAATGCCGAACCGTTCGTAGGTGACGAGGAAAGCCTCAACGTGGGTTGGTTCTCCCCTGATGACCTGCCTCAGCCCCTGGCCGACACCACAGTGGAACGCATGGGCTACGTGCGTGAGTACCTCAAGAACAAGGCGAACGGCGACGCACACGCGCAATTCTCCTTCAACGGTGCGATTCGCTGAATACAGTCACAATTGAATATATAAACTAGGAGCTGGTGTGACGATCATGAACCGTCACACCAGCTCTTGTGTATGTCAGGAAGCCACGAAACTCACTTCGGAATCAAATTCCTTTGGCGAGCAACTCGTGCAGCTGGGCGCGATGTTTTCGCTGTTCACGCGGATCAGGCACCGGCAGCGATGCCAACAACTTCTGCGTGTAGGGATTCTGCGGGTTATTCATAACCTGATCGGCATCACCATGTTCCACAATCTCGCCCTTATGCATCACCATAATGCGATCGGCCAGCATATCGACCACGGCAAGATCATGGGTGATGAACAAGCATGCGAAACCTATTTCCGCCTGCAGTTTCTTGAACAGCTCCAACACCTTCGCCTGTACCGACACATCCAATGCAGAAGTCGGCTCGTCGGCGATCAGCAGGCTCGGCTTAAGCGCCAGCGCTCGTGCCAAGGAGGCACGCTGACGCTGACCGCCGGAAAGCTCATGCGGGAACCGGTTCATATATGCACGCGGCAACTGCACCATTTCGAGCAGATCTCCCACATAGTCGCTCGCTTCCGACACAGACGAGTACTTTTTATGCACGATCAGCGGTTCTGCCACATTCTCCGCGATGGTCATCAGCGGATTGAATGAACTACCCGAATCTTGGAACACAAAACCAATATCAGCACGCTTGGGTTTGAATTGACGTTCCTTGACACCGTTCATTTCCACACCCAACACGTTCAGGGAGCCGCCGGACACTTTCTGCAAACCCGCGATGGCACGACCGGTAGTGGATTTGCCGGAACCGGATTCGCCGACCAATCCCAGCACTTCGGAACGGTGAATAGTGAAATCAATACCATTGACCGCCTTGAAATCAGGCTGCGTCAAATGCCCAGGATAGGTGATAGTCAGTCCCTTGGCCTCGACGGCAATGGGTTGGTCATGCCAATCCTTGCTGCGTTCAATCACCTTGCCCTGCTCATCACGAACGACCAGTTTCTGCCCGATACGCGGCACGGCCGCGAGCAACCGCTTGGTGTAATCGTCTTTCGGCGAGTAGAAGATCTGTTCGACGCTTCCCTGCTCGACCACATGACCTCGATACATGACCACCACTTCATCGGCGATATCGGCGATCACACCCATATTATGGGTGATAATCAGCACGGAAGCGCCGAATTCGTCGCGGGCAAGACGCAACAAGTCAAGAATTTCTGCCTGCACGGTCACGTCGAGTGCGGTAGTCGGTTCGTCAGCCAGAATCAGACCTGGATTGAGCACCAACGCCATGGCGATGACGATACGTTGTTTTTGGCCGCCCGAGAACTGATGCGGATAGTAGTCAATTCGAGTTTCGGCATCAGGAATGCCTACTTTTTTGAGGATATCCACGGACTTGGCACGAAGCTCCTTCTTGTCTTTCATGCCGTGCGCGCGAAGTCCCTCTTCGATTTGCCATCCGATGGTGTACACCGGATTAAGTACCGAATTAGGTTCCTGGAACACCATGGCCGCTTCTGATCCGCGCATACGGCGCAGATCTTCTCCGGAAAGAGACAGTACGTCAAGCTGCTCATTGCCTTCACGGTTCGACAGATAAATCGCGCCGGAAGTGGTTGCCGTCTCCGGCAACAGCTTGATAATCGAACGTGCGGTCACGGATTTTCCGGAACCTGATTCGCCAACCACACCCACCACGGTTTTGCGTGGGATGGTGAAGCTAATCTTGTCGATGGCTTTGATGGATCCTGCGTCGGTCATGAAGGAAACGCTCAGATCCTTGACTTGCGCAAGATTGGTTTGTTCGTCACTCATTGCGTCACTCTTCTTCCTTGGAGCCCCATTCGGAGGCGGTAAATGACGGGTCGCGATCCGTAACGGTCACTGGCTGATCGCTGGCTCCCATTGGATTCTTGGCGGCCGCGAGCTCGGCTATCACCTCGTTGCGAACGCCCGGCTTCTGGCTGGGATCAACCGAAGTATCTTCGATGGATCCAACCACCTCACCAGCGGATTTGCGTGCACGCAGACGCGGGTCGGCAAGGTCATTGAGGGATTCGCCCACCAAGGTGATACCCAGAACAATCAATACGATGGCGATACCTGGGAACACTGCGGTCCACCAAATGCCCGCGGTTACATCCGACACGGAACGATTCAGATCGTAACCCCATTCAGCGGCTGCGGTAGGTTCGATGCCGAATCCGAGGAAGCCCAATCCCGCAAGAGTCAGAATCGCTTCGGACGAGTTCAACGTCAGAATAACCGGTAACGTTCTGGTGGAGTTCTTAAGAAGGTGCTTGGTCATGATGCGCCATGTCGACGCGCCCACCACGCGAGCGGAATCAACGTAAGCGGATTCCTTGATTCGAATGACCTCGGATCGAATGGTACGGAAATACTGCGGAATATAGACCACGGTGATGGAGATACCCGAAGCGAGAATGCCACTCCACAGACCAGACTGACCGCCGGAAATCATAATGGCCATCAGAATCGCAAGCAGCAGCGAGGGGAAAGAGTAGATGGCGTCGGCGATCATGACAAGCACACGATCCACCCAACCACCGAAATATCCGGAAACCAAACCGAGCAATACACCCGCGAAAATAGAAAGCAGCACAGCGATCACAATCGCAATGACCGCGGTACGAGAGCCCCAAATCACACGGCTGAACACGTCATAACCACCTGCGGTGGTACCCCAAATATGCTCGGATGAGGGTGCTGCCTGGGCCGGGAATGAAACTCCATTGGCATCTTTGAGCTGCGCATAGCCGTACGGTGCAATTACGGGCGCGAACAAGGCCACGAGCAGGAAGAACGCCGTGAGCAACAGGCCGGTAATCAGCATGCCTTTCTGCCAGCCGACCGCTACGCGAAGCTCCTTGATGATCGGAATCTTGGCCCAGAACGGAGCTTTCCTGTTGACTTTGAGATCGTTCAGACGAGTGTCACCCGGGACGGTGACGTTATTTGCTGATGCAGTCATGTCAGTACCTCACTCTCGGATCCACCAACGCGGCGATAACGTCAACGATGAAGTTGACGACGGCCACGATGATGGCGATCAGAATCACAATGCCCTGCACAGCTACGAAGTCACGCGCTTTCAGATATTGGGACAACATGAATCCGAGTCCCTTCCATTCGAAGGTGGTTTCGGTAAGCACCGCGCCGGCGAGCATCAATGCGATCTGCATGCCCATAACGGTGATGATTGGAATAAGCGCCGGCCTCCATGCGTGCTTGCTGAGCAGACGTTTTTCGGCGACGCCACGCGAACGCGCAGCCTCGACATAGCCGGAATTGTAGGTGGAAATCACATTGGTGCGCACCAAACGAATAAACACGCCTGCGGTGAGCAATCCCAACGCCAGCGCAGGAAGCACGGCGTGACGCAACACGTCGGCCAGCACGCTCATATCACCCAGCTGCAGTGCATCGATAATGTAGAAGCCGGTCGGAGAGACGAGTCGGGTGAACTGCATTTCCGAAGACAACGAGCATCGACCGGATGCCGGCAACACGTTCAGCCAGATGGCGAAAATGAGTTTCAGGACCAATCCCAAGAAGAACACGGGGGTGGCGTAGCACAGAATGGCAAAGGTTCGAATGCCTGCATCGGCAGCGTGATCGCGTCTGCACGCAGCTACACGACCTAAGCCGATACCTACGATCAAAGCAACAATGAGCGATAGGAGCGCCAACTCGAAAGTCGCTGATCCGTAATGAACAAGAATGCTGATAACCGGCTGATTATCAGTCAACGTAGTGCCGAGATCCCCATGGAGCAAACCCCCAAGGTAATCGATATATTGCACAATAAGAGGACGGTCGTAGCCGGCCGCATGAACACGCTTTTGCAACTCGTCAGGGGTAAGACGACCACCCAATGCCGCAGAAATAGGATCGCCTGTAGCTCGCATCACGAAAAACACGACGGTGACGAGAATGAAAACGGTTGGAATAATGAGCAGGAATCGAGTCAGGACGAAACGGAAAAATCCGCCTGACAAATGATTCTTTTTGGCTTGTTTCGGCTTCGCCTCCTGAGAGACGGCCGGAGCTGCTGTGTCTGACACGCGATGCTCCTTGATAAGAAGCCTGTACGGCTTTGATTTACAACAATATCGAATCACTGCGCCGTTTCAGGCAGATAATTCGGGAAATGGGGACCTCCGGCCATAGACCGGGGATCCCCAGTGGTTTTCTATGCAGGCTGCGGCAGGTCATGCCGCACATCCGCACACATCACGCCTTGGTGACAGATGCGAAACGGAAACGGAAGGAAGCGTCGAGCACAACACCCTTCACGTTGGCGCCAGTAACTGCAACCTGCGCACCCTGCAGCAGCGGGATGGTGGACAGGTCTTCGGTTTCAAGGGTCTGAATCTTCTTGAGCAGATCCTCACGGGCGCTTTCGTCGGTTTCACCAGCCTGCTCCATAATCAAATCGTTGATTTCGGAGTTGGAGTAAGCGTTGTTCACGAAGTTGCCGTCACGGAAGAACGGAGACAGATAGTTATCCGGGTCGGAGTAATCCGGGAACCAGCCGAGCTGGTAGACCGGGTAGGATCCATCAGAGTCCTCGGTAACAACACGGTCTTTGTTGTACTGGGTCCATTCGGTGGACTGCAGGTCGACCTTGAACAGACCACCCTCCTCGAGCTGAGCCTTGAGAGCCGCATACTCGTCGGCGGAAGAGGATCCATAGTGGTCCGGATTGTACTGCAGCTTGAGCTCAACCGGAGTGGAAACGCCTGCGTCCTCAAGAACCTTCTTGGCCTTGTCGGCGCTCGGCTTGCCGTTGCCGTCACCATACGCGGTCTTGAAGGTGTCTTCGTGACCAACTAAACCGTCCGGAATGTAGGAGTACATCGGGGTGTACGTGTCCTTATAGACCTTGGTCGCCAACTCCTCGCGGTCGATGAGGTTAGCAACGGCCTGACGCACAGCCTTGGCCTTGTCGGCATTCGGTTCGTCGGACTTGGTGCCGTACGGCTGGATGTTGAAGTTGAAGACCAGGAAGCGTTCCTCACCGCCCGGACCCTTGACGACCTTGACCTTGGAGTCCTTGGACAGATCATCGATGTCGGTCGGAGTCAGAGAACGGTAGGCCACGTCGACCTGTCCCTGCTGCACGGCCATCTTCAGGTTGGAAGAATCGGCAAAGTACTTGACCTGAACAGTGCTGTTCTTGGCCGGGGTCAGACCCTGATAAGAGTCGTTCTTGGAGTAGCCTGCAACCTCATTGGCCTTGTAGGAGGTCAGAATGTACGGACCGGCGAAAGCCTTCTCCTTGATGATGGTGTCAGCATCAGTGAGCTTGTCGGCGGAGAAGACCTCTTCGTCGACAATCGGACCGGCCGGGCTGGAAAGCACCTGCTTGAGGGTCACATCGTTCTTGACTTTGGAATGGAACACCACAGTGGTGTCATCTGGCGTATCGATGGATTCGATGTTGGCCAGCAACGAACTCGGACCATTCTCATCGTTGATCGTGTTGACACGGTCGAAGGAGAACTTGATATCGGACGAAGTCAGGTCGTGACCATTGGCGAACTTCAGGCCAGACTTGATCTTAACGGTGAACTCAGTGCCGTCGTCACTCCAGGTACCGTCATCCGCAGCGATGTCCGGAGACAGTTCAGAGGTGTTGTAGTCCTGCGCATACAGGAACGGGAACACGTTGATTTGAACGGCATAGGAACCGTTGTCATAGGAGCCGGCAGGGTCAACGCTAGTAACCTTGTCCGTGGTGCCGACGGTAATGACATCCGCATCCCCCGATGCGGAACCGCTATCCTTTACGCCGCCGCATGCCGCGAGCGAGGCCAGTGCGGCAATCGAGACAGCCGCAGCCATAATCTTCTTGTGATTCACTATGGAATCCTTTCTCTTCCTGCTGTCGTAATTGGTACTCCAAAACGACGTGCCACAAGGGTAGGGCACACTTTGTTAGCGGAACATTTCACGGAAGCTCATTTTGCGACATCACCCTTTCTCGATCCAACGAAAACTCAGCAATCACAACGGTTTTGCAGTTAATTTTTTTCCGAAAAGAGTGTGTCAAATAATGAGACAGCGAATCCCATATTGAGAATCGACGGCCCTCGTGACACGCCGAAAGACGGAACTTGCATCAACTAATTAACGGCGTTAATATATCAACTAGTTCAACGAAGGGTCCGTGCACTGGCGCAAGGAGGTGTCATGAGTAGTTACAGCGCTCAGCAATCATCGATTTCAGAAAACAATCGTTCCAGAATTCTGCAATACCTCTACCACAACGGCATCAGCTCACGTGCGCAAATCGCCAAAGCCATCGAACTCACACCCGCGGCCATTACGAAAATTACCGCAAAACTACTGTTCCGAGACGTTATCGAAGAAACCGGAGACATGGAAGGCGATAAGAATCGTCGTTCCATCGGCCTGAATCTCAATTGCGCGAAATACCATGTCGTCGGCGTGAAATTCGCACGAAGTCTGGTGCAGATCGCAGTGTTCGACCTGAAATGCAATCGTATTTCCCTCACCGACCTGCCCACCGTTGACGAGGAGCATATTCCCGAAACGGTAGAACAGATCCGGGCCACCGTACGACAGCTCATTGCGGACGATTCGAGCATCGTAGCCGTCGGCATGGCCGTTCCCGGTCCGTATCTGGTGGAGGAAGGTCGCACCGCGCTCGTCTCATCCATGCAGGGTTGGCGGCAGGTCAACTTCATCAAGGAGTTCAGCGAAGCGTTCAACGTACCCGTATTCGTTGAACAGGACGCACGCGCAGGCGCCTTGGCGCAGTTCCTGTTCAACCCGGAACTGTCCGAGGGATCGCTCGCCTACTATCTGCTTGGCGAGGGCATCGGCCTCGGCATCATCGACAATGGTTCGATCTATTACGGCGCGCACGGCACGGCCACCGAAATCGGACACATCTCCGTTGACGTCAACGGCAAGCCTTGCGACTGCGGCAATATCGGGTGCCTGGAACGTTACTGCTCAGCCAACGCAATCCACGAACGGCTCAACGAACAGCCGAGCATTGTGCCCGGATGCGAGGCAATGACGCACGCGCAGGCATGCACCGCGCTGTTCGCCAAAGCTGCGGCAGGAGACAAAGCGGCCATGGATCTGACTTCCGAGGTCGCTCGATATATCGGATATGGCGCGGTCAATATCATCAACGCCTTCAATCCGACGCATATCGTACTCGGCGACATCATCTCCCAAGCCGGACAGCCCTTGCTTGACGAGGTCAAAAAAGTCGTTCGGGAACGTACCATCCCCGAAGTCGGGCACGATACCAAAATCACCTTGTCCAACCTCCCAACGGACGCCACCGTCAGCGGTGCCGCGGCCGTGGCCATCACCAATTTTCTGGAACATCCTTCGATGTTCTTTGACGTCGCATAGCACGCCACAACCAAAGAAAGGAACACCATGTCCAAGCCAATCGTCATTTCTCTCGGCGAAATCCTGTGGGATATGCTCCCCACCGGCAAGCGTGCCGGCGGCGCACCCGTCAATTTCGCATACCATGCGTCCCAGAACGGCGCGGAAAGCTTCGCCATCAGCGCCGTCGGCAACGACGAGCTGGGTACCGAACTGCTCTCCGACGCTCACAAGGCCGGCATCAACACGCTGGTGCAGACCAACGAATACCCGACCGGCACGGTTGACGTGGCCCTGACCAACGGCATTCCGGAATACACCATCGTCGAAAACGTGGCTTGGGACCACATCAAGCTCACCGACGAGCTCGTCGAAGCCGTGTCCAAGGCCGACGCCGTCTGCTTCGGCACCTTGGGTCTGCGCTCCCCCGAATCCCACGACACCATCGTCGAACTGCTCAAGCACACCAAGGAAGGCGCTCTGAAGTTCTTCGACATCAACCTGCGTGCGAACTTCTACTCCAACGAACTCATCGAAGAACTGCTCGGCTATGCGAACATCTTCAAGATCAACGACGAAGAGCTGATCATGATGCGCGACATGTTCTCCATTCCTGAGTGCAACGACGAAGAGGCATGCAAGTGGTTCATCGACCGCTTCGACCTTGAGTACACCATTCTGACCGGCGGCGCCACGTTCAGCACCATCACCGCCAAGAATGGCGAGGTTTCCACGCTGCTGACCCCTCACGTCGAGGTTGCCGATACCGTTGGTGCAGGCGACTCCTTCTCCGGTTCCTTCACCGGCAAGCTGCTGAGCGGCGCACCGCTCAAGGAAGCGCATCGTGCGGCTGTGAACACCGCCGCCTACGTGTGCACCAAGGAAGGCGGCTGGCCAACCTACCCTGTGGAAGGCGTTCCGGATTATCTCGCCGAAGCCGGCAAGTAAGCCCAGATTTTCCTTTCATCATCATCAACGAGGCCATGTCTGCCATCATGGCCTCGTTTTTCATACCCATATTCAATCCGCAATTGGTGCAATCACGATTGTCACGATATACGCACCTCAACGAAGAATGATGCCATGAACGACACCAGCAACACCACAAACGCCGCTTCACAATCCGATATTCCGCAGTCAGTTTCCGATTTCATGCGGCATATCACCGACTTGTGTGGCGGCGAACACGCAAGATGGGCCGAAAACTTCAACGCAGGATTCGCCAATACACTCACCACCACCGTGAGACGGCATGATGACGGCACGACGTTTCTGCTGACGGGAGACATACCTGCCATGTGGCTGCGCGACTCCTCAGCGCAATTCCGACCATATCTCGCCGTAGCCGTAGATGATCCCGAGCTCACCGCGCTTATTACCGGGCTTGTTCGGCAGCAATTCAGGTTCATCAATATCGATCCATACGCAAACGCGTTCAACGAAACACCCAGCGGCGCCACCTGGGATCCGAACGATCAGACCGATTCGTTCGGACCATGGTTGTGGGAACGCAAATACGAGGTGGACTCCCTGTGCTACCCCATTCAGCTGGCGTGGCTGTTGTATCGCAATACAGGAACCACCAGCCATTTCGATGATGCGTTTGTAAGCGGCATCCGTCGAATCCTTGACGTGTTCGAAACCGAGCTTGACCATTCGAATTCGCATTACCGCTTCTTCCGTCCGAACGACGATCCGCGCGACAGCGTGCCCAACCATGGTACCGGAGGACCTTTTGCCGTCACCGGCATGACATGGTCCGGATTCCGCCCCAGCGACGACGCCTGCGTCTACCCATATCTCGTACCGTCCAACATGTTCGCCAGCGTGGTCATGGGATATGTGCAAAGGATTTTCATCGACGTGCTTGACGATCGTGAAATCGCCGGTCGTGCCGCGGCGCTGCAGCATTCCATCGATGATGGTCTTGCCCATCACGCAACCATCCGCAATGCGGCCGGAAACGCTATCTACGCATACGAAGTGGACGGTCTCGGCAACGCGTTGCTTATGGATGACAGCAATGTGCCGAATCTTATGTCGGCACCTTATCTCGGATTCTGCGAAGCGGACGATCCGCTGTATCTCGAAACGCGCAATACTTTGCTGAGTCAGGAGAATCCTTACTATTTCGAGGGTGACTATGCACATGCCATCGGTTCTCCGCATACGCCAGAAGGTTATGTTTGGCCGATCGCCATGGCCATGCAAGGATTGACAAGCCACGACAAAGCCGAAAAAGAACGTATTCTTGATCAACTTGTCGCCGCCGACGCCGGCACGCATCTCATGCATGAAAGCTTTGACGCGAACGACCCGAACTCCTATACCCGTCCGTGGTTCAGCTGGGCCAATATGATGTTCTGTGAATTGGTCATGGATTATTTCGGTATTCACGTCAAGCTGTGAGTGGCTATCAGTTTAAGCTTTGGCTTCGCTCACAGCGCAAGAATTACGGTAGATGATTTGCACTTATTGACATTCCATGATATCTTGAAAAGTCCGGTCTTGCACCGGGTGCTTGATAATTCAAGATTGGGGATGATCGGTTTCGACGGTGACCTGTTCGTCGCAGGGAAGCGTGCCGAGAACGTAGGGTCCGCTCGTGGATGCCCCCTACAAAAGAATAAGTGCTAAATCTAACCGCACTGAGTTCGCTCTCGCTGCCTGAGCTTCGCGCCAGGATTAACCAGTGAGCAGCCGCTCCGTTCACTCCTTCTCGTCTTTGGAAGGATGCTGAGCGTCGTTTAGAAGACTTGCTTTGTCGACTGAGCCACAGGGCCGGCAAGGGACTTTTACTGTAGATATGCCCGCCATCAGTTGTCTGCGATATCGATGGGAGCAGAAAAACCGCCGCACGGCCAGCAGACTACGCACGTAGAAGACTGAGGGTTCGGTTATCGGACCGGGGTTCAATTCCCCGCATCTCCACGAGTTGAAAGCCGCCAGAAATGGCGGCTTTTCTTGTATTTCCAACGGTTTTCGAAGATTCCTGGGTTTACTCCCAATTACCCCCGATGTGCCGGATGTTCTAAAAAATGTGGGCAAAAATCCCTCCTCCGGCTTGCTTAATCTCTTCCAAATTCCATCTGTCTACCACCCTAAACAGCATGCAAGGTACGTTTTTAGGTACTCCTCTTCACAAGACAACCTCGTCAAATCAACATACGAAGAATCCAGCTCTCCCCCATCACAAATCATCAGAATCCCACCATCAAATTCCGCGTGTCGACTTGCATTAACCGCTTAAGTGATTAACATAGTTAATACATCAACCTAGTTATCACGTCACAGCAGACGACGTCAAGGAAGGACTTGATCGATGACCTGCACTTACTCTCCCGAAGCCTACGTGTTCGGCTCCGAAGAAAACCATGCCCTGCTCGAGGCGGAAACTAACGAGCTCCTGCATTTCGGACACAATTTCCCCGCCCCGCAGGGTGGCTCCTACTGGCTGGACGATACCGGCAATCCGGATCTGACCCAAAACATCCACACGTGGATCACCTGCCGCATGGCGCACGTGTATTCCTTGGGGTTCCTGCACGGCGAGCCGGGCGCCGCAGAACTGGTTGACAAGGCCATCGCCGGCCTGCGCGGTCCGCTGCATGACGATGAAAACGGCGGATGGTATCCGTCCATTTCCGCAGACGGCTCCACCCATGAAGCAGGCAAGGTCTGCTACGCCCACGCTTTCGTGATTCTTGCCGCCACTTCCGCCAAGCTTATCGGCCGCCCGGACGCGGACGAGCTGCTCGAAGAGGCTCTGGCAACCTACGACAAGCATTTCTGGGATGACGAGATCGGTCTGGCCGTCGATACTTGGAACACGGAATTCACCGAGCTTGACTCCTATCGCGGCATCAATGCCAATATGCACACCACCGAAGCATTCCTTGCCGTTGCCGATGTGGCCGGAAACGAGGAATACCGCGAGCGCGCTGGTCGTATCATCGATCATGTGGTCGGATGGGCAGCCAACAATAACTGGCGTATTCCTGAGCATTTCACCGCCGATTGGCAGCCGGATCTCGAATGCAACCATGACAAGCCGGATGACCAGTTCAAGCCGTACGGCGCCACTCCGGGCCATGGCATCGAGTGGGCACGTCTCATCACCCAGTATGCGTTGAGCTCCAAGCAGCGTTCCGAAGAAGGCAAGCAGCAGCTTATCGAAGCCGCCGAGAACCTGTTCGCTCAGGCACTTGCCGACGCCTGGAACGCCGAAGGCACCATCGGTTTGGCTTACACCACCGATTGGAACGGCAAGCCCGTTGTCACCGACCGCATGCACTGGACGCTTGCCGAATCCGTGAACACCTCGGCCACACTGGCCACCGTCACCGGCAAGCAGGTGTACAAGGATTGGTATGCGACCTTCTGGAAGTACATTGACGAATACCTGATCGATCATAAGAACGGTTCTTGGTTCCACCAGCTGAACAAAGACAACGAGGTCATCGGTACCGTCTGGCCGGGCAAGTCCGACCTGTACCATGCCACGCAGTGCACGCTGATTCCGCGTCTCGATCCCGCGGTCTCCGTCGCTCCTGCGTTGAAGGCCAATCCGAACGCCTGACGGCCTCCAATAAT
Organism: Bifidobacterium sp. MSK.13.1; assembly: GCF_019131435.1. Lineage (NCBI taxonomy): Bacteria > Bacillati > Actinomycetota > Actinomycetes > Bifidobacteriales > Bifidobacteriaceae > Bifidobacterium > Bifidobacterium sp. MSK.13.1. Next base: position 37,780 of record NZ_JAHOMM010000004.1, read on the forward strand.
CGAACTTCTCCTTCTCTCCTCCTATTCGCGAAGAACCCCGGTACCGCAAGGCAACCGGGGTTCTTCGTATATCAACGCGACTATTTGATGATTGGACGCAACGGCGCAGACACGTCGACGTTATGCTTGTCTCCGATCACATTCGGATCATTGATGATTTTATCGACGACAGCTTTCTTCAACTTGAGGCCGGATGAATCGCCCCATACGATCACGCGGTCTCCCCCATTGATTTCCGTGGTGATGGAATCCTGGGTTTCGGCAGTCACCTTGGTGATGGAGTTGCGCATCGATTCCGGCAATGAGCTGAGGATCTTCAACGCCTCCTTGATGGAACGATTGCTCAGACTTGTTTCGACATCCTTCACTTCAATGACGGGAATTCCTTCCACGGAAGCTCCGCTGACGGAATTCAATATACGCCCCTTGCTGTCGACCGCGGTCATGCTGTCCTTGCCTGTCTTGAGCATCGCAGCAGGCTTTTGCGCCTTGATGGTCACTTCAAGGGAGTCGGGCAGTTTTTTCTTGGATTGCGCGGAAGTGACTCCCGGAATCTCCTTGATTTTCTTTTCCACGTCATTGTTCGACACGAGAAGAATCGATTTTCCTGCTTGCTGGCCCGCGATATCCAACACCTGAGACTCACTCACCCATTCGTTGGCGCCGACAACGCTAATATTGCCGGACTCGAGACGGAATACCGATGAGAAGAAAAACAGCCATACCAACGCGCCTGCAACAACAATGACAGCAGCGGAAACGCACGCGCGCATGGCGACGACACGCGCGTTCGCCTTGCGTCGTTCTTTCAGACGCGCACTGAAATCAACCACCTTCGGGCGCGTTACCACGCCCAACGTGCCTATGGTTTCCTCCAATGTCTTCGAAACGAAATCCTCGCCGGCAAGATTGCGCGCGTCCACGAAATCGCCTGATCTCGAACGACTCACGCTGCCTTTGTTGCCACTCTCAACCGTATTTTCCTGCGTCTTCTTCCCGGAAGAAGACGCGCGTCCCGCTCCACCAGCGACGGAACGGCCTTTCGGCTGAACCTGCTTTCCGGCATCGCTGTGTTTCCGGCTTTGGATGGTTCTACCATGCGACGTCTGATTTTCAGGCGTCGTTGCGGAACCATCCGAACCCGTACCTGAACTGATGACCCTTCGCGTCATCAGCCCTCACAATCCCAACGATGAGCCTGAAGGGAGTGCAGCATCACCTCGTCCATCTGTGTGATGTCGCCTGCGCCAACAGTGAAGATGACATCGCCATGATGAGCACGCATCGTCATCATCTGTGCCGCGGTATGCATATCCTCCACTCCGCGAATCCAATCCTCGGCAGGCGTGTGGTCAAGCTTAAGCGCCTCGTCCACAATGGTGGCGGAGCTAATCGTCGGATAGTCCTCCTGCTTTTCACGTGCGGGGAAAATGCCGGTGACGATCACATCATCCGCCTTGGCCAATGCTTCAGCGAATTCACTCGCAAAGAACATGGTCCGGGAGAACAGGTGCGGCTGGAAGATCACGCGAATCACCGACTGCGGGTACCTGCGGCGCGCCGCATCCAGCAATGCCGAAATCTCCGTAGGATGATGCGCGTAATCATCAACGACAGTCACTTGGCCGACCATACCACGCACTTGGAAACGACGGGCAGCTCCAAGGAACGACGTGGCGGCTTGGGCAGCGTTCTCGACATCGACGCCCAACAACGCGGCCGCAATAATCGCAGCGGAGGCATTGCGCGCGTTGTGAATGCCTGGAACGGTAAGCGTCACCGGAACCATACGCTCATGTTCGCCCAACAATCCCGCGGGCATGTGTAGGGTGAAATGTTCGGCACCGCTTTGCGCGCTTTCGCTTTCCGATTCGATATGCACGAACGCGGCACCGTTCAAATCACCCAACGAAACCGTATCCTGCGTCGCATACACGACCGTACGCTTGGCCGTCTGCGGATCGAGAGCACGCAATACCGCAAGATTGCCTTCATCATCGCCGCACATCACCACCGATTTTTCGGCATGCTGAACATGATTGACAAAAGCCGCACGATAGTTTTCCTGCGTGCCGTAATGGTCGAGATGATCGGCTTCGGAGTTGGTGACAATGGCGATTTCCGGATGATACTTGGCAAAGCTGCCATCGGATTCGTCCGCTTCCGCCACAAGAACGTCGCCCTTACCAGCATGGCCTCCGTCAATCGTCACACCATCCTTGCCTTGGATGGATCCGCCGATGGCATAGCTTGGATCGGCCAGATTTCCCTCACCGGCATGGGTGAGGATATGGGCCAGCATGGAACTGGTCGTGGTTTTGCCATGAGCTCCTGCGACCGTCACCGCACGTTTTGCGTTCATCAGCAATGCGAGAATGTCGCTGCGGTGCACGATGCGTTCGCCTGCTTCGTATGCTGCGACGATTTCCGGATTGTCGGATTTGATGGCGCTGGAGAATACGACGGTATGTTTGCCTTCGACGTTTTCTGCGCGCTGCCCGAATTCGACGGTAATGCCGATTCCCTGCAGACGATCGGTTTTGGCGCTGGGTTCACGATCTGAACCGTCCACTTCAACGCCCTGTTCGTGCAGCATTTCAGCGAGCACGCTCATGCCCGCGCCTCCAATGCCGATGAAATGGGTTGCCCCCAAATCATTCACGCCTTCCTGCGGACTGAACGACGCATGGGTTGGATCAAGAACGATGGTACCGGCTTCACGCTGGTTGTCAGACACGACTGCTCCTCTTGCATGTTTTTTCTAGCTTGTTCCATTATGGTCTCACCCATGGTCTCGCATATGGCCGATCATGGGTGGGATTTTGGAATGCGACGAACGCACCTGCCGTCGCCGCAGCCTACTTTTCGTCAATCATGGAAAGCACGCGCTTGGCCATGACTTCGGCGGCATCTCGAATACCGTATTGCCAGGCGTTGTCGCCATACTTGGCAAGCAGATCCGAATCGGCAAGCAGCTTCGGCACATGCTGTTTGACCCATTCGGCGGTGAATTCGCGATCGGCCACCATCAGACCGCCTTCCGCATCGACGACAGGCTGGGCGTTGAATCGCTGCTCGCCGTTGCCGATTGGCAGCGGAACATAAATCGCGGGGAGTCCCAAAGCCGTCAATTCCGATACGGTGCCGGCCCCAGAGCGACAGATAATCAGGTCGGCGCAAGCGAATGCGAGATCAATACGTTCCAAATACGGCGCAACACGATAATCGCCATCATTGCCATGGTCCGGGCCAAGCTCGCCAAGCACCTGTTCGCCGGCGCTCACCGACACCAATGAACGCACTTCATCATCTTTGCCTTTCCCAGTCAGATGAATCACCTGGGCGTGTTCCAGCAGCTCCCTAGCGGAAGCCGCCACCGCACGGTTCACGTTCACCGCGCCCAGCGACCCTCCAGTCACCACCACCAGTGGACGGTTCGGATCGACACCGAGTTGCGCTGCGGCCGATTGTCTTGTGGCAATGCGGTCATGTTCCATGCCATGGGCTATCGCTGCGATTTCGGCACGCAATGGCAATCCCACACGCTCGGCTTCAACACCTTTGCGTGGCTTCAAGCCGGTTTGCGCATAGGCGGTGCCAATCATGGACGCCCAGCGAGCTCCCAATTTGTTGGCCATTCCGGCACGGGCATTCTGCTCATGCATCGCGATCGGAATGCCCATCTTGTGCGCTGCCGCATATACGGGAGCGGACGTGTATCCGCCGAAGCCGACAACCACCTGCGCCTCATGACGGGTGAGAATGTCACGGACTTTGGCCGTTTCGGCCTTCCACTGCGCGGGAAACTTCAGCGCCGCCATATTGGGCCTGCGTGGGAAAGGAACCTTCTCAATGGTTTCCAGTTCGAAACCGGCCTGGGGAACCAAATCGTGTTCCAAGCCGACGACAGTGCCCACCACTGCGATATCGGCGTCTGGTTCAAGCTCGCGAATCACATGCGCCACGGCGAGCAGAGGATTGACATGACCTGCCGTACCACCGCCGGCAAGAACGATATGCTTCTGATTGCTCATAGTGTACGAGCTTAGCCCACGGCACCCCAGTACGCCGCGCGCCATACCGTCGCACACGCGGATGCTCACATTTCATCTACGTTTGCACACCGCAATACGCGGTAGCGTATGCTGCGGTCGCAGCCGACACTCAGACCCGCTGCATCTCCGCTTGGATCTGCGGCTGCTGCTTCATCATGCTGATGGTTACGCCTGCAGCGCCCAAACACAGAATCAACGACGAACCGCCCGCGGACACAAACGGCAATGGCACACCCATCACCGGAAACAATCCCACCACAACGCCGATGTTCACGAATGCCTGGCCGACGATCCACACGGTAATGCTGGCCAATACCAAAGTGATGTACCTGTCCTGCGATTGCAAAGCCACCACGAGCATGCACCATCCAAGCACCAAGAACAGCAGAATGACGAGAGAGGCGCCTACAAAGCCCGTTTCCTCACCGATGATGGCGAAAATGAAATCGTTGTGCGCTTCCGGCAGATATCCCCATTTTTCTCCGGAATTGCCGATGCCCACTCCAAGCAAACCTCCGGAGGCCATGGCGTATTTGCCATGCACCGCCTGATAGCAGACCCCCTGCATGTCGGATGCGGAGCAAGTTTGGTATGTGGCCATGATACGGCTGAGTCGGTTCGGACTGGTGATAACGAGTCCGCCAACCAAAACCGCACCGCCGCATGCCACGATAGCCAACCATTTGCCAGGAAAATCTCCCAACAGCAACGCGGCACCTGCGATCGCGAACAGAATCATGGCCGTGCCAAGATCCTTGCCACTCACAACCAACAGCAATGCAAGACCAAGCCACGCAATCAACTTGAGATATGCCTTATATGGTCCGACTTTGTTTATCTGCTTCTGCGCGTAGATCAGTTCCCGCGGCAGCCATATGCACAACGCAAGCTTAACGACTTCGGCGGGCTGGAAGGTAAATCCAAAAAGGCCGATCCAACCTTTGTTGCCTTGGACATCGATGCCCAAGGGGGTAAACGTCAGCGACTGCAAAAGCAAAGCGATAATCAGGAAGACGAAACTGAATTTCCTGATGAGCTCCGCCGGAATCATCATGCAGGCAACACCCACGATAAGTCCAAGAACGCAGAATCCCCCCTGTTTCAGTGCTTGGGACCACGGAGGCTGTCCGTTGGCAATCATGTTTACCGAAGAGCTGGAAAACACCATGATCACACCGAAAATGGTGAGAATGATCACCGCGGTTCTGAACCCATGAAAACACCAAATCGGATTAAGCAGGCTTCGCAGACCGACATAACCATGAAAATCGTCGACCTGCTTTCCGACGGCGGCCTTCTTTTTCTGACGACTACTATCAACCTGCCTGGTTTTAGGCTTTTCCATGCTCGTTCACCCAACGCTGAGCCTGCTGTGCGAACTGGTTTCCACGATCGGCATACGACTTGAACTGATCCATCGACGCACATGCAGGCGCCATCAGCACCACATCACCGGATTGGACATACTCGCCCGCGGCATCAACCGCCCGTTCCATAATGACCCCATTATCCGCCGGATCGATGATGGTCAGAGGAATGTTGGGAGCGCTCGTCTTGAACGCATCCAGCATCGGCTGCTGATCCCTGCCGATGATGACCGCGGCTTTGATGGTATGCGCCTGATCAGCCACCAATTGCTCGAAACTGCTGCCTTTGGCCAGTCCTCCGGCAATCCACACCACGGATTTATCGGCAAAACTATTGAGCGAGGCCTTGGCCGCATGCGCGTTGGTCGCCTTGGAGTCGTCAACGAAACGAATGGCTCCCCCATCCGCCGTAGTGGCGGTGGCGACGGTCTGGATACGGTGGCCACCTGGAGTGAACTGCTTCAGGGATGCGATCGCCTTCTCCTTATCCGCGCCAAGTCCCAACACCAACGCCAATGCGGTCAATGCGTCGGCGAGCAAATGCGGATATACCGTGCCATCCGGCTCGGTCAGATGTGTGAACTCGGCAACTTTGGCAACCTGTTCAGGCTTGCCCGCCTCACCGCCCGCGATGCCGGACATGTCGACGATCCAGCCGTCCTTCACGCCAATCTGGCCATCTTGCGGTTCCGACAATGTGAATCCAACCCTACGGCAGCCTTCCGCGGTTTCGGCTGCGAATGCCAGCTTGGTCACGCGCTCATCATCCGCGTTGTACACCAACGCCTTCTTGGCATGGTGGAAGACCTTCGCTTTATCGGACGCGTAATTGTCGATACCGCCATGCCAATCAAGATGGTCGTCAGCGATATTGGTGATCGCCGCGCAATCCAACTCAAGAGAATCGGTGAAATGCAATTGGAAAGAACTGAGCTCAACACACAGCACATCATTTGCCGGATCGACTGCGGCATGGGACACCGCTTTGCCGATATTGCCGACAGCAGGTGCGGTCAAACCGCAAGCCGTCAACATCTCCGAAGTCATTTCCGTAGTGGAGGTCTTGCCATTGGTACCGGTGATGCCAATCCATTGCGCAGGATGCCCAGTGGCATCGCAATCCACCCGCAGCTGCCAGGCAAGCTCGACCTCGCTCATCACCGGAATGCCACGACGTTGCGCTTCGAGAATGAACGGGGTCCTCGGATTGAATACCGGAGAAGTCATCACCAAGTCGACATGATCCCAATCAATGTGGTCGAAAGAGTGCAGATCGGCATCAGGCTTCTTCTCATCCACGCCCAACACCTTTTCGGCGCGGGAACCCAACACCTCCATCATGCTCTGGCCAGAAACTCCAAGACCCGCCACAATCGCGGTCTTACCGCTCATATCCATATCCATCATCCTTCGATCGTCAGAACCTCATACGCCTTAATATCACAGTCATATTGCGTTCATTCGCAACGGCAACAGACCGAGCATCGACTGTCACAAGCCGGAACGGGCAACCCAATCGCCATAGAAAAGCACCAAGGCGACCAGCACGAACAGCAGTTCAATCATCCAGAAGCGAATCACAACCTTGACTTCGGGCCATCCCTTCAATTCGAAATGATGGTGGATCGGAGCCATCTTGAACACACGCTTATGCGTCATCTTGAAATAGCCGACCTGAATGACATCGCTCAACGTTTCCATGACGAACAGGCCGCCGAGAATAATCGCGAGGAATTCCGTATGCGTGGCGATGGACATGGCAGCGAACAGGCCGCCAAGCGCCAACGAACCGGTATCTCCCATGAAAATTGAAGCCGGATTGGAGTTGTACCACAGGAACCCGAAGCATGCTACCGCCGCGCAAGCCGCGATAATGGTCAGATCAAGTGGATCAGATACCGCGTAGGTAAAGCCCTCATGCCCCGACCCCTTAAGGTGGTAGAACTCCCAAAAAGCGATCACCGCATATCCCATGAACGCAATCATCGAAGAGCCAGCTGCCAAACCGTCAAGACCATCAGTCAGATTGATGGCATTGGTCCACGCGGTCATCAGGAAGTTCACCCAAATCACGAACAGCACGATAGCCACGATCTTACCCGCGAATTCGAAACTGAAGAACGGCTCCTCAATGAAGCTCATGCCGGCCTGGGCACTGGGGAAACCGGAATTCGTAGGCAGAATCAACGCCAGCACCGCATATATGGTAGCCAGAATGAACTGTCCGATGAACTTGCCCTTAACCGTCAATCCCTCGCTCTGCTTCTTACGAACCTTCGCGAAATCATCAATAAAACCAAGCAATCCCATCGACAACATGGCAAACAGCACCAGCACCGCAGACCACGACGGAGTCTCACCCCGCGTGACGAAGCGGTACAGCGCCGACGAGCCCCAGCCCAACACAACCGCCAAATTGATGACCACGCCACCCAACGTAGGCGTGCCACGCTTGACTAGATGGGATTTCGGACCATCCTGACGTATGTATTGCCCATAATTCAGCTTGTGCACCAAACGAATCAGCAGCGGGGTGCCCACGATCGTCACAACCAGCGACACCACAATTCCGATGATGAGCGAAATCACCTGATGTTCTCCGTTTCAGTCAGACATTCTTCAGATAACGTCGTTTATTCGATTATTCGAATCTTGCCAAATATTCTTGTTCTATTGTGCAGCCAGGGCCTGCCAACGTTCGGCCAAAGCGCTCAAGCCGGAAGCGTGGGAGCCCTTAAGCAGCACCACAGCGCCCGGATGTTCCACGGCGAGTTGCGTCACCAGACGATCGGCCTCGTCAATGTCGTGCACCCAATCAATATGGGAAGCACATCCCGCAGCGGATGCACCTTCAGCCATGGCACCGGCCAGAGCGTCCAAAGAGGCATCGGATGCGCTGCCGACCGTCAGCAACGCGTCAACGTCGCCTTCCACCGCATACCGGCCGATGCCAGCATGCAAATCCTTTTCATCCGGACCAAGCTCAAGCATGGCACCCAACACCGCAATACGGAACGGTTGGGTCTCAGCACCCGCCTTCCAACGCAACAATCCGTCAAGCCCCGCCTTCATGGAATCGGGATTGGCATTAAACGAATCGTCGATCAAGGTGAACGATGTTTCAGGCTTGTGCACCGTGGAAACAGCCATACGATGAGGACTGATGGCCGTGACGTCAGACAGCGCGGACGCGACCTCATCCATCGACATACCCAAATGCATCGCTACCGAAGCAGCCGCCAACGCATTCATAACGTTATGCTGACCGCAAATGCCCAGAGTGACCTCGGCATGCTCGCCATCACCATTGTCCAAAATGAAGCTCGGATGGTCCAATTCGTCGCAATGCACATGTCGCGCGCTGATTGCCGGCTTGCCGTCATTGTTCTGCGGAAGTCCGAACCACATCACGTCGCCCGGAGCGATGGCGCTCATCGCAGCCACATGCTCGTCATTCGCGTTCAGTACGGAAAGACCACCTGGAACAAGGCCACGGATGATTTCCGATTTGGCTTGTGCGATGCGTTCCGGCGAGCCGAATTCCCCTAGATGCGCGACGCCGACTTTCAACACGACCGCAATATCCGGCGGCACCAGCGACGTCAAATTCGCGATTTCCCCAACATGATTGGCACCCATTTCCGCAACCAGAAAGCGAGTTTCCGCATGTACTTTGAGCGAAGTCAACGGCAGTCCGATTTCATTGTTGAACGATCCGACCGGCGCAATCGTCGGTCCTATGTGCGCCAGCAACGCCTTCATGAGATCCTTGGTAGTGGTTTTTCCGACGGAACCGGTGATGCCAATCACCGTAAACGGCGTTTCCAACGCACGCCGGCGTTCGATATTGTGCTTGGCCAACGCGCCCAAGGCAAGCACCGTATCTTCCACCACGATCTGAGGCACTCCGGCACCGTCGATCTCATGGTCGACTATTGCGGCAACAGCGCCCTGAGCGCCTACCTTCGACACATAATCGTGGCCATCCACGCGTTCTCCGGCAATCGCCACGAATACCGATCCTTCAACAATCTGTCGTGAATCAGTGAATGTGCTGGTGGCCACAGGCGTATCAATCGCCGCGGTGCCGGCAATCAGCCGTCCCTGAACCGCCTGGGCGATTTCCTCCAAGCTCATTGGCATCATGGTCGGGCTGCTCACTCTGATTTCTCCTCTGTGTTGATGTACTGCATATTGTTCACGTTGTTTACGATTATCACTATTCGACGTCCGCATCCGTTCCGATCGAGACTAGTTCAGATCTCGAGATACACGCAATGCGCTTTTAATATTGGCTTTACGTACGCCGGCCGCAAGCACCATGGCGATGGACAATGACAACGCGCTGCTGTCCGTCTGCCCGTATGCCTCCGTCGCTTGCGCTGCGAGCGCATCGGATTCCTGCGTACGACCTGCGATGTGGGTCTGCTTGCCGACAGTGCATCCAAACCGTGCGACCGACTTGACGATCTCAGCCTCGCTGAGACCCTTGTCGTCGCAGCCAAGCACATCAACATTCACCGACTGCAACGCATCGTCATTCAACGTTTCCTCGCTGAGCGCAAGGATCACAGCGGCGGCGCCGTCTTCGGCGCACACAGCCATCGTACGCTGCACGTCAAGAATCGACAATGGATAGTTCAGATCAAGGAATCGTTCCAACGATTGCGAATTGCCGGCACTAATCACGCCGACCGGATTGCCGAGCATGTGCAGGAAATCCGCGAGATCCCTCACACCCTGTTCCACCGTTTGCGTATTGCTGCCAGCCACGGCGAACACCGCCAGCGAATCGGATGGGCTGCCCGCCATCTCGCTGGCAAGCTTGCCCAACTGTTGCGCAGTCGGTTCGGCATAAATCAAAGGAATCTGAACGCCATCCGTTTTTCCTCGCAACGCATGCGGCACCACCGCACCATACGCACCAAGCGCTTGCACCTGCCGTAACTGTTGCTCATCCACCTGCATGGACGGCATGAACAACGCTCCCGGCCGCACCGAATCGATGTCGTCGGCAATGGACGTGACCGTCACTTCGGTAGCGAACGCGGGATCAAGGTCAAAGCCATATCTGCTGGCAAGCAGACCCAACGTCATTCGCCTATTCATGGATTCGCTGACCGCGCTCATCTTTCCGCCCCTCCGTTCTTCATGCTCACACACTCACCAAGTCACTGGAATAGCATCAGTTCGCGGACTTGACGCCGGCACTTCGTACTTCTGCATAAGGAATTCACCAATCTCCGCAGTGACCGGGCCTGCCGTCAGACCACCATAAACGCCTTGCGGATCTTTCAACACCACCGTAACGACGAAACGAGGATTATCCGCAGGAATAATCGCAGAATAATCGCTGATAATCGACGACAGACGTCCGTCCGCACCGGCAACTTCCGCGGTACCGGACTTTGCCGCGACACGGTAACCATCCACTTTGATGAACTGGGAATAGTGGTCGGACACGGATTCCATGGCATTCATCACCTGTGAGGCCACCTGCTCGTCAATCACGCGCGTCGCTTCGCCTTCAGGCTTCTGCTCTTCGGAATGCCCTTCGGCATCGCTGATCGCCTTGATGATGCGCTGCGGCTTTTTGACGCCCTTGTTGGCGATCACGGCAACCGCGTTCGTCAACTGGAGCGCATTGGTCGTATACGCCTGGCCGAACAGCACGGTGTTCTGGGTTCGCAGATCCCATTGATCGGCCGAATACAGCAGACCATCCGCTTCTCCGGGAAGACCAAGCCCATTGTCTTGTCCGATACCGAATTTGCTGATGAACTCATATCGCTGCTCGTTAGACATCTTCTCCGCGGCGATGATCATGCCGACATTCGACGATTGCTCGAGAATGCCTGCCAGCGTCCAATGCTCATCGCCGTGGGTCGTCGCATCGCTGTAGGTCTGCCCGTTCGTCGTAATGTGGTCCGGCACCGTGAATTTATCCGATGCCTGGTGCAATCCAAGCTGAATCATGCCTGACATGGTGAAAACCTTGCCGATGGAACCGGGTTCAAACGTTTCGCTGACGGCCCTGGAAACCGTCATTTTCGCCTGGTCGCTGCCGGCTTCGATTTCGTCGCTATCGGCGAGCGCGAGAATGTCCCCTGTTTGTGTGTCCTGCACCACGGCGACTCCCCACGGTGAACTATATTTCGTGCAGCTTTCCTTCAGCACTTTTTCGACGTACCACTGCACGTCATGGTCGATGGTCAGTGTGACATCGGAGCCGTTGACCGCGTCTTTTGATTCGGTCATGGTTCCGGGGATTTCGACGCCGTTGTTGCCTTGTTGGTAGACTTGGTACCCGTCTTCGCCTGTCAACGTCTTGTTTTTCATCTGTTCGATGCCCGCTACGCCTTTGCCTTCACCGTCGACACCTCCCAGCAGTGCGCCCATCAGGGTTCCGTTGGAATAGATGCGCTCGTTGCTGAGTTCCGCGTAGACGATACCGCCCAGATTGAGTTTGGAGATCTTGCGCTTAACGGCCGGCGTCACATCTTTTTTGAGTACCGCATATTGGCCTGTTCCCGAAAGCATGGCACCCAATTCGGTGGCGTCCATGTCCAGTACCGGAGCGAGGAGTCTAGCTACCGCCGCAGCTCCGGTAGCACCTACCGGCTTGCCATCGACCTGATGGCAGTTGTCTCCGGTCTGTTTGGTGCAGGTTGTGGGAGTGAAGGCCTGTGCTTCCTCGGGGTTGCCGATGATGGTGTAGCGCTCCACGCTTTGCGCGAGAATCGAGCCGTTCGTGTCCATGATTTTGCCGCGCCGTGCCTTCAAAGTCACGGTAATCGTGCGGCTTTGCGCCGCGGCCTGCGCCATGGTTTTGCCATTGATCAACTGGATGTTGGCCAATTGAATAAGGCAAGCCGTGCCCATCAACGCCAGAATGACGCCGATGGCCATGGTTTTCGTAAGCAGTTTCTTGTGGAAACGTGCGTAAGTGCGGTGAAAAGGATTCACTGAGCGTCGTCTCCGCTTGGCTGGTAGCCGTTCAGATCAATCGTTAGAGCGCCTTTTTGGGGCACCATGCCCATTTCCTCGGCCTTGCTCGGCAGCGAGGCTTCAAGTTCGTCAAGCTTGGCCTGGTCATCTTCCACGTCTTGGGTCAGGCGGGTAATGTTCGACTCAATCTGGTTCGCCTCGAAGGAATGCTGCACCATTTGGGTACGCAGCGTTAAGGATCCCAGAAGACATCCGCCGAGGAACACCACGGCGATAACCAGATGCAACAATGGAGTGCTTCTGGTGCGCGTCCATGTGATGAGATGTTCGAATCCTCGCTTGACGCTGTTGCCTTCGGCCCGCGTTCCTTTGACGACGTGCAATTCAGGGCGAGTGGTGCCAGCGGTTTCGGTTTGGTCCCGGCGTCCTGCGGGAGCCGCGTTTGATGCGATCGTTCTTGGTGCGGCCACGTTCAGCCCCTCCTTCCTTGTCGTTTCATGCTTGCGTAATCATTGCCTTGGTCGAATCGTTTTCGCCAGCGTTCAGGAATTGGTCTGGTCAGTTCCACTGCGCGCAGTCGCACAGAGGCCGACCTTGGATTCATGGCGATTTCTTCCTCGGCCGCTTTGATGGCGCCTCGCGTCAGTTCTTTGAAGAACGGCATCATATCCGGGGGTATTACCGGCATATCTGCGGGCACGTCAGCTTTCAGACCTTGATTCATAAATGTTTTGACGGTCTTGTCTTCCAGCGAATGGTACGACTCCACCACCAAACGTCCTCCCACCGCAAGATGGTTGGCGATCTGCGGTAGCGTCCCCGCCAATTTGTCGAGCTCGCCGTTGACTTCAATACGTAATGCCTGGAACACACGTTTCGCGGGATTTCCCGCAGGACGGTGCGCTTGCGGCACAACCTCATCCACCAATCGGTTGAGCTGCCCCGATGTGGTCAATGGTTCGATCTCACGCCTACGCACGATTTCGCGGGCTATCTGCTTGGAGAAGCGTTCCTCACCATATGTACGGAAAATGCGTACCAGATCAGCGAACGAATATTCAGCAAGTATCTGTTCGGCGGTCAATGGCTGGGTCACGTCCATACGCATGTCCAAAGGCGCATCGTGAGAATAGGAGAATCCCCGCTCCGTCTCGTCAATCTGCAAACTCGACAATCCCAAATCCATGAACACGGCGTTTACCTGGTCGATCCCCTGATCATCAAGCACTTGCGCGAAATCGTCGAATGCGGCGTGCACGGGTATGAAGCGGTCGGCAAGACCTTCCATCCGCATTCGCTGCGTGGCGAGCGAAAGCGCCTCCGTGTCTCGATCGATGCCGATCAGACGCGCTTGCGGACTCGCTTTGAGAAAAGCCGTGGAATGCCCCGCCAAACCAAGCGTGCAATCCACCGCAATCGACCCTGGCCTCGCCAACGCCGGGACCACCAGATCCACGCAGTCGCGCAGCAACACTGGCTGATGTATGGTCGTTACATCTGTCATCAGAATTCCACCGCCGGTAATACGTCATCGGCAATATCGGAATATCCCTGCTCCTGTTCGGCGAGATATTCCTCCCATGCCTGCTTGTTCCAAATCTCCGCTCGGGTCCCCACGCCAATCACCACGATGTCGCTTCCCAAATTCGCGTAATCGCGCAACATCTGCGGCACGAGCACACGTCCTTGCCTGTCTGGCTCCTGATCAACCGCGCCGGAAAGGAACACACGCAAATAATCACGTGCAGCCTTGTTTCCCATGGATGTGCGCTGGATCTGCAATGCGATCCGGCGAAATTCCGATTGGGGCAACAGATAGACACATCGCTCCTGACCACGGGCCATCACCATGCCCGGTCCCAGCTGGCTGCGAAATTTTGCAGGCAATGCCATACGTCCTTTGGCGTCGATTTTTGGAGTGTATGTTCCCAACAGCAGCGGAGGCAGTCCAGCCATCACACCGCTCGCTTGCGTCGAACCATCGTCGGAGAAGGGCTCGGTTTCAACGCTTTGAACCATCGCCACACCTCCTTACATGATGCGCGGGAACACCTAGACCCAAAACTCTTTCCCCACTTTACCCCACGCATCACCATAAATCCCCACATAAATGGAAAAAATCAGCAAATGCTGAGGTTGATTTTCCCCACATTGAACGAATGGCATCAAATCAACTACCGTAAATTCATCCTTGCTTCGCTATGTCGCACTCGCCCTCGTCGGTTTTCGTAGAAGCCTCGGGGTACATTGGAGTGCCTAAGTTTTGTGAGGAAGGGATTGCAGATGTCGAGTTATTCCGCCCAGTTGCGTGAAGAACAACAGGCCGTCAGCCGCGCGTACGGCCGCTTGGATGATCTGCGGACCCAAGCTCGTGCCCGTCTCGACACCGTGCGTGCTGCCGGCTCGCACGGATCGCCCACGCAACGCACCGAACGCGATTCCTTCGCCACCATGTACGAGGATCGCCTCACCCAGCTGCGTGCCGTCGAAGATCGCCTGGTGTTCGGCAGACTCGACGATGTCCACGGTGCGCACAGATACATCGGGCGTATCGGACTGTCCAACGAAAACCACGAGCCGATCCTCACCGATTGGCGAGCCGACGCGGCACGTCCGTTCTACGAAGCGACGCCTTCCAATCATGGCGATATCGTAATGCGCCGCCATATCACACTCAGCTTCCGTGAAGTGGTCGGCGTTGAAGACGAGGTGCTCGATGTGCACTCCGACCAGGTCGGGCAGGCGTCTTCGGACGGCACTCTGACCGGCGAAGGCGCGCTGCTCGCATCGTTGAACGCCAAGCGCACCGGCAAGATGACCGATATCGTGGCAACCATCCAAGCCGAGCAGGATCGCATTATTCGCGCCGACCTCAACCAGGCCGTGGTGGTGCAGGGTGGACCGGGTACCGGCAAAACCGCCGTGGCGCTGCACCGTGCGGCATATCTGCTCTACACGCATCGGCGAATGCTCGAACGCTCCGGTGTGCTCGTGGTCGGACCGAGCTCAACCTTCCTGCATTACATCGATCAGGTGCTCCCCTCCCTCGGCGAGACCGGAGTGGTCAGCCGAACCATCGCCGATCTGATCCCCGGCGTGATCGCGACGGCGCATGACAACCCGTTCGCCGCGAAATTGAAGGGCGAACGTCGTATGTCCAAAGCCATCGCCAATGCCGTTGCCGCACGAGAACGCGTCCCCGCATCATTGCCGTCGATCCGCATCAACGGATTCGCAGTGCCCATCGTGCGCGCGGATATCGAACAGGCCATCACCGATGCCAAGCGCACGCGACAGCAGCACAACAAAGCACGCGAAACTTTCGTGCATAGCATGTTGATCGCCATGCGCAACCGTTATGTGGACAAGCTTGATTACGAGCCGGAGCAGGCGGAGTTGACGGATGTGATGCAGCAGTTGCGCATGAATGACACCTTGCGCAAGACGTTGAATCTCGCATGGTTGCCGATGACCGGCGAATGGCTTATCGACCAACTGTTCTGCAAGCCGCAGCAGCTTCGTCGCTTCGCACCATGGCTTGAGGAACGCGATATCGAAGCATTGGTTCGCCCCAAAGGGTCGCCGTTTACCGTCAGCGATATTCCGCTGCTGGATGAAGCCATGGAACTGCTTGGCCCCGACCCCAAAGCGGTCGCCCGCCAAAAGGCGTTGGACGCCAAGCGCGCCGAGGAGGAGCAGTTCGCGCAAGATACGCTGGCTCAGGCTGGCATCGGCTCCGGCATCGTCACTTCGCAGATGTTGGTCGACAATATCAACGGGATGGACGCGGAACTCACCGCGCAGCGCGCCGCCGCAGACCGTGAATGGACATATGGGCATATCGTTGTCGATGAAGCTCAGGAACTCACCGCCATGGATTGGCGCATGCTCATCCGCCGTTGCCCGTCGCGTTCGTTCACCATTGTGGGCGATGTTGCGCAAACCTCCGCATTGGGCGGCACCCGTTCGTGGCGACGTATGATGGATCCGTTGTTCGGCCCCCACAATTGGCAACTCAACGAATTGACGATTAATTACCGCAATCCGAAGGAAGTGTCGCAGCTCGCCTGTGATTTCGCGGCAACGGAGGGATTGTACATCTCCACCGTCAATGCGGTGCGCGGCGTGCCGGATTCGGTCAAGCGCCTCACTCTGGCCGACGACCGTCTGATTGCCGATGCCGTGGCACAGCAGACCGTCGATCTGGTCCGCGCATTCGTCTCCTCCGATGGCACCGGACGCGTGGCCATCATCGCACCTGACGATATGGTCAAGCCGTTGCGCAGGCGGGTGTACGAACAGCTTCGCGAAACATTGACGGCGAAGGAGTTCGACCGTCTCGATGCGCAGAGCTCTTGGGATGAACAGGTCACCGTTTGTTCCACGCAAATGGTGAAAGGCTTGGAATACGACGCAGTGATGGTGGTGCAGCCGGGAAGCATCGAGGAGAATGCCCCCTCACGCATTGTGGCCGCAGCCGATTTATACGTCGCCATGACCAGACCGACACAACGTCTGCTTATAGTCCGGACAAATGCAGACGAAAAACTGCTCAAGCTATAAGGTAGGAACCATGCCTAAAGCATTGTTACTTGAAAATATTCATCCTGACGCGGCACAGTCACTGCGTGACCACGGCTTCGAAGTCGAGTGCCTCAGGGGCGCGCTCAACGAAGATGAACTCATCGACGCCTTGGAAGACGTTGATCTGCTGGGCATTCGCTCCAAAACCAGCGTGACCAGCAAAGTCATCGACGCACGTCCGACGCTCACGGCCGTCGGCTGCTTCTGCATCGGCACCAATCAGGTCGATCTCGACTATGCGGGCAAGCACGGCATCGCCGTGTTCAATGCCCCATATTCCAACACTCGCTCCGTGGTGGAACTGGTTATCGGCGACATCATTTGCCTGATGCGCCGCATTCCTGCGCATACCCATCATATGAAGCACGGTATGTGGGACAAGTCTGCTTCCGGCTCTCATGAAGTGCGAGGCAAGACGCTCGGCATCATCGGCTACGGCAATATCGGATCTCAGCTTTCCGTCATCGCCGAGGCACTTGGCATGCGCGTGGTGTTCTACGATATTGAAGAGAAGCTTGCCATGGGCAATGCCCATCGTTGCTCCACACTGAACGAACTGCTCGAACAGTCCGATGTGGTCACACTGCATGTCGATGGCCGCAAGTCCAATACCGGTTTCTTCGGTGAGGACCAGTTCGCGCATATGAAGCAGGATTCGATCTTCATCAATCTTTCCCGCGGTTTTGTGGCTGATTTGGACGCTCTGAAGAAGCATTTGGACTCCGGCCACATTTCGGGCGCCGCAGTGGATGTGTTCCCTGTCGAGCCGAAGAAGAGCGGCGACGAGTTTTTGACGAGCCTTGCGGATGAAGACAATATGATTCTGACCCCGCATATTGGCGGGTCTACGCTTGAAGCCCAGAAGTCCATCGGACAGTTCGTCTCACAGCGTCTTGAGGATTATTGGTTCAGGGGATCCACCATGTTGTCCGTGAATCTTCCGCAGATCACACTGTCTGATATTCGTTCGAACTTCCGCATCGCGCATCTTCACGCGAATTTGCCTGGCGTACTTGCCAAGGTGAACCGTGTGCTCGGAGAAGAGAATATCAACATCGCGGCACAGGCACTGGGCACCGAAGGCGAAATCGGCTATGTGGTCACCGATGTGGCCCAGCGCCCCAGCCAGAAGGCTTTGGACGAACTCGCAGCCATCGAAGGCACGATCCGTATGCGTGTGATCAGCTGACGATCCCAATCCGGCAAACGCCACTACGATACGAATGCATTGTGGGGGTTCCAATCACTTATTGGCTGGAACCCCCACAATGCATGAACCCTAATGCCGTTTGCCGTAATCGCCCAGTTTTGCACTACCAAGTCCATTTCAGCCAAAACAAACGCATTATCATATGCGTTCGCAACCGTTCGAACCTACTTCAGCGCATCAGCCTTCAGCTCGTCGATCGCGTTCTGGAAATCCTCAAGATTCTCAAAATTCTGGTATACACTGGCGAATCGCATATACGCGACCTCATCAAGATCACGCAACGGTTTCAAAATGGCCCTGCCGACCTCGTCGGATTTGACTTGAGCCAGTCCTCGGGCACGAAGATCCTCTTCGACCTGCTGGCCAAGAGCCTTCAAATCGTCTTCCTTGATCGGACGGCCCTGGCATGCCTTGCGAACACCAGAAATCACCTTGTTCCTATCGAACTGCTCAACGTTGCCGGAACGCTTCACCACCAACAACATAGTGGTCTCTAGCGTGGTGAAACGCTTGGAGCATTTCGGGCATTCACGCCTACGGCGGATGGAATGGCCGTCATCGCTGATGCGGGTATCGACCACCTTGGTATCTGGATTCTGACAAAAAGGGCAATGCATGGTGTCAAGAATAGCCTGAACCATTGAACTAGGCCAATCTTGCGCGGGTTCATACCTCGTCGGGAACGATAAGTCTTTGACCGGCCCGAAGCGATACTGAATCCAGATTATTCAGTCGTACCAGCTCGTCCACAGTATCCGCAACATTGCCACCATCAGGCGTAATACGCGCAGCGTACCCCCACAACGTATCGCCCGGCTGGACGGTATATACCACCACCGGCGTCGCTCCGGGATCTGACTGCGCGCGTGCAGGCATCATCAATCCAGCCAAACACCATGCGAGCACCATCAGCATCATGATTACGGCCAGTCGATCCGCCCAGACTTTGAAATCAACGCCATGAGCCTTCGGCACACGATCCATCACGCCACTCCTTCTCGAACAGCTGTTCTATCGAACGCATGTTCTGAGTATGGCACAAATGTTCGATAATTGCAGACACACCTCGAACAGATGTTTGATTTTCTCGGCGTTTCGCGTTATGCTTGCCTAAGACCTGAAAGGAGCCCACCGTGAGCACCGTCCCATTCACGCCCAAAAAGGATGCCGAGCGTCCGGATGAAAGCACGCTGACCGACCGTCAGCGCAAGGTGCTTGGCGCCATCAAAAAACATCTCGTCGAGCAGGGGTTCGCTCCCTCATTCCGCGAAATCGGCGAAGCCGCAGGGCTTAAAAGTCCGTCATCCGTCAAACACCAGTTGCAAGTGCTTGACGACAAGGGCTTCATTCGCATGAACGCGAACAAGGGCAGAGCCATCGAAGTCGTGAGTTTCGACGATGACGAGGTTTCGCCCGGCAAAGTAGCGCAGGTCATCCCATTCCCGAGCCAATCTGATTCCAGCGGATCCATCATGGCTTCCCGCGATGTCCCCTTGGTGGGACGCATCGCGGCAGGCGTGCCCATCACCGCCGAGCAGCATGTGGACGATGTGATGCGTCTGCCGGAACGTCTCACTGGCACCGGCAATCTGTTTATGCTTGAAGTACATGGCGACTCCATGATTGACGCGGCTATCTGCGATGGTGATTTTGTGGTGGTACGCGAGCAGAACACCGCGGAAAATGGAGATATTGTGGCGGCGCTGCTCGACGATGAAGCCACGGTGAAAACGTTCCGCAAGGATCATGGCCATGTCTGGCTCATTCCGCACAATCCCGCCTACTCCCCTATCGATGGCACGCATGCTGAGATCATGGGCAAGGTGGTCACCGTGCTCCGCAAAATCTGACGTTAGACTATTCAACGCCATTGAAATCGCGCCCACAAAGATGAAGCCATAAACAAAGACTCCATCTTTGTGGGCGCGATTCTTTTCCGGTAAACGCACCGGTCATTTAAGAATGTTTAGGAATGCATTTCGGATTTGCTGGTCGAACTGTATCCTTCCGGTTCGAGTTGGAAGGTGGTATGAGGTACGGATACGGGGAAATGTTCGCGCAGGCAATCTTGTAGTTGTGCGAGTATTTCCGCCGCTTCTTTCATGGTGAGTCCTTGTTCGACCACAACATGCGCCATGAAGATCGGCATGCCTGTGGATACGATGCTCGCGTGGATGTCGTGTACCGCCACAACATGCGGCACTTGTTCCAAGTGGGAACGCACTTCATCGAGATCAAGACCGTTGGGGGTTTCTTCGAGAAGCACGCGAACCGCGTTGCGCAACAGTTTGATGGCTCGCGGGATCATCATGAGTGCGATGATGCCGCCTGCCACAGCGTCGAATCCGGCCCAGCCGGTGCAGATGAGCACGCTTGCCGATACGATTACGGCAACGGACCCTAAAGCGTCATTCATGACTTCAAGGAATGCCGCTTTCATGTTCATGTTGTCTTCGCTTTGCGATGCGAGGATAAAGATTGATCCGATATTGGCCGCGAGGCCGAGTATGCCCATGAAGAGCAGCAATCGCACGTCGTTTACTTCGTCGGCAGATCCGCCGAAAAGTCTCATGCCGGCTTCCACAAGCGCATAGATACCTACGATGAGGAGGATGAGGGCTCCGACTGCCGCTGTTAGCACTTCGAGCCTTGCCCAGCCCCAGGTGCGTTTGTTGCTGGGCTTGCGTTGCATCAGTATTGCGGTGACGGTTGATGCGATGAGTACGGACATGTCGGTGAGCATGTGTCCGGCATCAACGAGCAGCGCCAACGATTCTGTGATGACCGCGCTGATGACTTCCGCTATGAATACCGTCGAGGTGAGACCGAGCGACATCATGAGCCGTTTTTGATGTTCCGCTCCTGTGTTCGCTATCGATCCGTGTGCGTGGTCATGTGCCATATGCTTAATCTTTCAGCCCGATTAAGAAACTTATTGAAATTGTTTCTCAATACCATTTTCATTGCTCTCAAAACGCAAGAAACCCCAGCCATAGGCCGGGGTTTCCTTTATTTCTTTTTGCAGTCTAACGACTGATCAATCGCCTGTCAATACCCAAGCAACCAAAAGCGGTAACGCAGCTGGCACTCCGTTACCGCGTTTTTTATCAGAAGCCGAACTGGGCAGCGGTTTCCTTCAGCGTCTCTGCGGAACGCGTAAGGGCTGCAAGCTCGCGGTCGGACACCGGGGTGTTGATGGCGGTGTTGACGCCGGAACGGTTGAGGAGGGTCGGCACGGACATGCAGACGTCGGAGATGCCGTGGAAGTCGTGGAGCATGGAGCTCACCGGCAGGATGCGGTTGGAGTCGCGCATGACGGCTTCGATGATGTCAACGCCGGACATGCCGATGGCGTAGTTGGTTGCGCCCTTGCCGTTGATGATCTTGTAGGCGGCGTTCTTGACGTCCTGGTGAATCTGCTCACGAACTTCGGCGTCGAGCGGAGCGTGACCCGGCAGCGGGGTCCAGTCGCACATCGGGACGCCACCGATGGTGGCGGAGGCCCACAGCGGCACTTCGGAGTCGCCGTGTTCGCCAGCAATGTAGGCGTGCACGTTCTTGACGTTGACGCCGGTCTGCTGGGCGATCAGGAAGCGCAGACGTGCGGAGTCAAGGTTGGTACCGGAGCCGAAGACCTGGTTTGCCGGCAGGCCGGAGATCTTCTGGGCAACATGGGTTGCGATATCAACCGGGTTGGTGATGAGCATGTAGATGGCGTTCGGAGCGACCTTCACGAGGCCAGGAATGATGGCCTTGAGAATGTTGATGGTGGCACCGACCAGTTCGAGACGGGACTGACCCGGCTTCTGACGCGGACCTGCGGTGATGACGATCATGTCGGCGTCGCGGCAGATTTCCGGATCATCGGAGCCTGCGATGGACACGGTCGGGAAGAAGCTGGAGCCGTGCTGCATGTCGAGTACTTCGGCTTCGACGCGTTCCTTGGCAATGTCTTCGAGCACGATCTCACGTGCGACGCCACGCTGAGCGGCAGCGAAAGCGAGAGTGGAGCCGACTGCACCGGCACCGATGATAGCGAGCTTTGTGGGCTTGATTGGTGAATCCACCATGTGCTTACCTCTCTTATAAGAAAGAATGTCCCGCTGGTAGCAGGTTTTCTCTTAGAATTTCATCTTTACTTTATCCACACAGCATGACGTTTCAAGGCGTTATAACACGACTTGCAAATAATGAAAAGTGATATGCATCACAAAAGATGTGAGCGCTCACAAACGCTGTGTCCGTTGCGTTGCACTGCTTTGCAAGGTTTTCAGCCGATTGACTGTTCCACGATTTGCGCAGCCAAATGATCGTCCACTTCCGCTTCGAGCATCATACCGTCGTCACGGTATTCGACGTTGATCACTTTGCCGTATTCACGTACGCGCGACACCAGCGAACCGGCAGTGTATGGCAGCAACGCCTCGACATGCACGTTCGGCGTCGGCAGCATGGATTCCACCTGCATACGCAGCTCGTCGACGCCTTCGCCGGAAAACGCCGATACGATGTACGCTTCCGGCATCAACGCCTCGATACGCTCGCGTGTGGCCTCATCCATACGGTCGGCCTTGTTGAACACGATAATCGTGGGAATGGTTTCGACGCCGTCGATGTCGGAAAGCACATCGTCGACCGCGTCGATTTGCGAGAACGGGTCCGGATGCGATCCGTCCACCACATGCACGATCAGATCGGCTTCGGAAACCTCCTCCAGCGTGGATTTGAACGCTTCAATCAGCTGCGTAGGCAGTCGACGCACGAACCCGACGGTATCGACGTACGCATATTGACGTCCATCTTTGGCACGCGCCCTGCGCACTGCGGTGTCCAATGTGGCGAATAGCGCGTTCTCCACCAATTCCGCTGATCCGGTCAACCGATTCGTCAACGACGATTTGCCCGCGTTCGTATATCCAACCACAGCAACGGTCGGCAATCCGAAACGACGGCGAGCGCCACGTTTGACGTCACGCGCGGGAGCCATCTGTTCGATCTGTTTGCGGAGTTTGGCGATGCGGCTTCGGATCACACGGCGGTCCATTTCGATTTTCGTTTCGCCAGGTCCTCGCGAGCCGATGCCCGCGTCTCCTGCGGCGCGGCCACCTGCCTGTCGCGACAGTGATCCGCCCCAGCCTCGCAGTCGTGGCAGCATGTACTGGAGTTGTGCCAGTTCCACTTGGGCTTTGCCTTCGCGTGAGGTCGCATGTTGGGCGAAAATGTCGAGGATCACGGCAGTGCGATCCACGACCTTCACTTTGGTGGCGTCTTCCAAGGCGCGGCGTTGGCTTGGCGGCAGGTCGTCGTCCACAACGATGGTGTCGGCTTCCTCTTGCGCCACGATTCCGGCGAGTTCGCGGGCTTTGCCGGAGCCAACGTATGTAGCTGCGTCCGGCTTGATACGATGCTGCAGCAGGCCGTCGCATACCACGGCGCCGGCGGTTTCGGCAAGCGCGGCAAGTTCTCTCAATGATTCTTCGGCCTGTGCCTGTGTGGTTTCACGGCTGGACCACACGCCGACGAGCACAACGCGTTCGAGGCGGACTTTTCGGTATTCGACTTCGGTGACGTCTTGCATTTCGCCGAGTCCGGACACATGCTTCAACGCATTGCGGGATTCGCGTTCCTGCCATTGTTCGTCATGGGATTCGTTGAAATGGTTCTCGCCGTTGGTATCAAGCAGCACCTCGGACTGGTCGGCGAGCACGCCTGACACGTCGTTGGCGCTCATGCTATGCTCGATGTCGTTTTCTTGGCTCAATGGCACCTCTCACGGTTAAACTATGGTGTCTTTATTATCATCATTCTCTAGAGACATGGGTATCGGGCATTCGCCACGTGGATGAGCGTGGCTTGCGTGATGCCGGAGGCGAGCGTTTGCAAGGAGTGGGTATGGCACAGGCCGAACAGTATTTCGCGGCTGATCCGCAGTCGAAGGATGTACGTAAGAGGCTGCATGTTGTGTTGCGAGGCAATGAGGCCGATGTTGAGGTTTCCAATGGCGTGTTTTCCGGCAATCGCGTGGATTTGGGAACGTCCGTGCTGCTTCGTCAGGCTCCGGAGCCTCCTGAGGAGGGTACGTTCCTTGATCTGGGTTGCGGTTGGGGTCCGATTGCGTTGACACTTGGTTTTGCTTCGCCGAAGGCTGATATTTGGGCGTTGGACGTGAATGAACGCGCGTTGGATCTGACGCGTCGCAATGCCGAGCTCAATGGTGTGAGGAACGTTCATGCGGTCACCGCCGATGAGATCCCTTCGGATGTGACGTTTGATCTGATTTGGTCGAATCCGCCGATTCGTGTTGGCAAGGATGTGCTGCATGAGTTGTTGATGACGTGGCTGCCGCGTTTGAATGCGGGTGGTACCGCCTATTTGGTGGTGCAGAAGAATCTGGGGTCGGATTCGTTGATTCCGTGGCTTGCCACGCAGCTTGGCGATGGTTATGAGGTAAGTAAGTACGCGAGTTCGAAGGGCTTCCGCGTTATCGAGGTTATGAAGGCATGAAATTCGAATATCCTTCCCAACTGCCGGTTTCCGCTGCACGTAGCGATATTGCCGAGGCGGTGAAGTCGAGCCAAGTGGTGATTGTGTCTGGTCAGACGGGTTCCGGTAAGACCACGCAGCTGCCGAAGATTCTGTTGGAATTGGGCCGTGGATCGCATGGCAGGCAGATTGTGCACACGCAGCCGCGTAGGCTGGCCGCTCGTACCGTGGCCGAACGTATCGCCGCGGAGATGGGCGTGCGTTTGGGCGACGAGGTCGGCTATCAGGTGCGTTTCACCGATGAGAGCTCACCGAAGACCCGTCTCCGCGTGGTGACCGACGGTATTCTGTTGGCGCAGATTCAACGCGATCCGAAACTGATGCAATACGATACGATCGTTATCGACGAGGCGCACGAACGTAGTCTCAATATTGACTTTCTGCTCGGTTATTTGACTGCGCTATTGCCGAAACGACGTGACCTGAAATTGGTAATCACGTCGGCGACGATTGATTCGGTGAAGTTCCAGGAGCATTTCGAGCACGCTTTGCATACGAAAGTGCCGGTTATCGAGGTTTCGGGACGAACCTACCCCGTGCAGGTCGTGTATGAGCCGCTGGGCACCGCTCCGGCGTTGATGCGTTCCGTACCCGGTTTTGAAACGGGCGCGATGCCGGGCGATGCCGACTATGAAACGTTGTCGGCCGCTCCCGACGCGAAGGATTCCCATGAGCCGAACGTTGACATGCCGACGGCGGTGGCGCGCGCCTGTGCCGAGTTGGTGATTCATTCGAGTCATGACCGTGGCCCGCGCGATATTCTCGTGTTCGCTTCGGGCGAGCGCGACATTCATGATTTTGAGAATGCGCTGCGCCATCATTATGGTCCGCGTGCCATTGATATGCGTCGTCCTGATGCGATTGAGATCGTGCCGTTGTTCGCGCGGTTGTCCTCCAAGGAGCAGCATCGCGTGTTTGAGCCGCATGACCATCAGCGTATTGTGATCGCTACGAATGTGGCCGAAACGTCGTTGACGGTGCCGGGCATTCGTTATGTGGTCGACCCTGGCACCGCTCGTATTTCACGTTATTCGAAGAGCGCGAAAGTGCAACGGCTTCCGATTGAACCGATCAGTCAGGCGAGCGCGAACCAACGTTCGGGTCGTTGCGGCCGTATTGCCGATGGTATTGCGATTCGCTTGTATTCTCGCGAGGATTTCGAGACGCGCCCGGAATTCACGGAGCCTGAGATTCTGCGCACGTCGTTGGGTGCGGTCGTATTGCATATGCTGTCGGTGGGTGTGGCTCGTACCGCGCAGGATGTTACGGATTTCGGCTTTATCGATCCGCCTGATATGAAGGCGGTGTCTGATGGTTTCAATGAGTTGACCGAGTTGAAGGCCGTGGCGCGCAAGCATGGCGAGGTTGTGCTGACGCATACAGGTCGCATGCTTGCACGCATTCCGATCGACGTGCGTTTGGGCCGTATGATCATCGAGGCTGCGAAGTCGACCACGCCGAACACGTTGGCCGCAGTGCTGGTGGTGGTCGCGTTCCTAAGTTTGCAGGATCCCCGCGAACGTCCGGATGAGAATCGTGAGGAGGCCGACCGCATTCATAACCGGTATGCCGATCCGTCCAGTGATTTTCTGACCGCGTTGAACTTGTGGGATCGCGTGTTCCAAGCTGATGGCGAGCCGAGCAATTCCGCGCTTCGTAGGATTTGCAAGACTGAGTATTTGAGTTGGCTGCGCATCCGTCAGTGGAAGGATCTGGTCACGCAGTTGCGTGAGATGTGCAAGGAATTCAAGTTCAAGGTTGGCGATCCGATTCCGGCTTCGCGTCCGCCGCTTGAGATTCGTCAGCTTCCGTCGAATCAGCAGGCTGCGCATTCGTTGTGTTGTTCGTGGGATGCGCAGGGTATTCATACGTCGATGCTTTCGGGCTTGTTGTCGATGATGGGCATGCAGATCGTGCGTGAACCGAAGGCATCTGATTTCGCTGGCTTGAAGGGCGCTGCCCGTGCGCGTGCCATGAAGCGTGCGCAGAAGATGGCGAAGAATGATTATCAGGGTGCGCGTGGCACGCATTTCGCATTGTTCCCGGCTTCCGCGGTTGCCAAGTCGACACCGCAATGGGTGATGAGCACGGAGTTGGTGGAAACGAGCCGCTTGTGGGCGCGATATTCCGCCCAGATCGATCCTGCTTGGGCTGAACCGTTGGCGGGTTCGTTGACGCGAACCACGTATGCGGATCCGCATTGGTCTGGTTCGCGTGGCTCCGCGGTGGCGAGCGCGAAGGTACTGTTGTATGGTTTGCCAATCGTACAGGATCGTACGGTGCAGTGGGGTCGTATCAATCCGCTGGAGGCCCGTGATTTTCTGATTCGTCAGGGTTTGGTCGAGGGTGATATTCAGCAGCGGTTCTCGTATGACGATTTCATTGCGAAGAATCGCGATGTGTTGGAGGATGCCGCCGACGATGCGAGTCGCACACGTCAGATGGCGCAGGCGGTCAGTGATGAGGATCTGTTCGATTTTTATAATTCGGTGATTCCCAATACTGTCACGTCGGTTGCGGATCTTGCGAAATGGTGGAAGTCAAAGCATGATGAGCAGCCGGATTTGTTGGATTTTGATCCGGAGAAGGTGGAGCGTCTTGCTGATGCCGAGTCAGTGTCGTTGGCTGATTATCCGGATCATTGGCATACGTTGGGTACGGACGGCTCCCCTATCGATTTGCGGTTGAGTTATGTGTATGATCCGCATGATCCAAACGATGGCGTGACCGTGCATGTGCCGTTGAAGGTGTTGTCTCGTTTGACACCGGAACAGTTCACGTGGAATGTTCCCGGATTGCTGGATGAGTTGATTGTCGGCATGATCAAGTCGTTGCCGAAGACGTTGCGCGTGCAGTTTGTTCCCGCTCCTGATACGGCTCATAAGATTCGTGCGTGGATTGATGAGAGGTATCCGGATCTGCCTGGTTCCGGTAACCAGCAGAAGCCGAATCTTGCTCCTACCAATGCGGAGGGTGTGGCCGCGTGGCCGGATTTGCCTCATACGTTCACGCAGGCGGCAATCAGCATCGTTGGCGCGCAGATTCACCCTGAAGTGTTGACTGGTGAATTGTGGAGCAAACTCACGCCGTATTTGCGCGTGACGTTCTCTGTGGAGCAGCAGTTGCCTCCGAGTCGCAAGAGTCAGCATGGCAGGCGTCATGCGCGGGGCCCTGTCAAGGTGCTTGGCTCGGGCAAATCGTTGGTGGAGTTGCAGCGCAAGTTTGCGGAGCAAGCCGAGGCTTCCGCACGGCAGATGGTAAAGAAGCAGGCGGAAAACGCTGGAAATCAGGGCAAGCTTGTGGAGCAGGCCAATCTGCTGCATAAGGCTGGTGCCACTACCGAAGCTCGTTCCACCATGCTGTGGCGCGGTGCACTTGATGTTTTGCGTATGCCGAGCGAGCGTATTTCGTCGCGTTGGTTGGGTGCGGAGGCGTTGATGTTGGCGTCCGCACCATATCAGTCCACGAAGGATCTTACTGAGGATCTGCAGTTGGCTGCGGTGAAGCGTTTGCTGCCGAATGTTGACGAATTGCCGGATGATGAGGCGTTGGCGAATGCGGTGCTTGATGTGCGTGAAGTGTTCGAAGATACCGTGTATGCGGTCGCGCAGGATGTGATCGCTATTTTGAAGCGGTATGCGGAGGTTGATAAAGCCGTGTCAGGCAAGGCCGATCTGCCGATGTTGAGCGTTTTGCAGTCGATTCGTGAGCATATCGCCACGCTGGTGTATCCGGGATTCATTGGTAAGACTCCTCCGGATGCGTTGGCGTCGATTGAACGGTATCTGCATGCTGACGTGCTTCGTTTAGGTAAGGCGAAGAACGACAAGAATCGTGATGTGCGTTGGGCTTGGGAGGCTGATGAGGCCAAGCAGTTGGCCGACAAGGCCATGGCGAAGGCCGAACGTGAGCCTGCAGGTCCGCGTCATGAGGCGTTGATGAAGCAGGCGGTCACCGCACGTTGGATGCTTGAGGAATTCTACGTATCATTGTGGGCGCAGGAACTCGGCACGCCGAAGCCGATCAGCCTGCAGCGCATCAAGAAAGCGTTGAGCTAACGCATCATCATCTTTCGCATTCCATTGCCGTCGATACTGGCGGTTTTCCAGTATCGACGGCAATGGGACCTAATGAAATCATCCTCAGCCGAACCATGGTTAGCACACTCTAGCGTTGCTTGAAGAAACGGAACAACTGCGTTTCATGTATCGTCATACCGACGAGCACGCTTGATACCATCACTCCAGCGAATATCGCACATGGCGCGCGCATCGCACCCAACCATACGGTCATTGAATCGGCGATGCTCATGCGAACGCAATACGCACCCAACAGCGCGGCCGAAGAGGCACACGCCAAGCCGCTCCAAATCAACGTTTCCACAGCGATTTCCAGCAATTGCGCACCTTTGGACTGCCCTGAATGCAATGCGCCAGCATATTCCAATCTACGACGACGCACGCCGAACGCGCCGAGCACCAGCCCCACAGCCAATCCCAGCCACGGCATCCAACGGGTCATGCGCTGCCCGTACGAAGCTTGCGCATCGTAATGCGAATCGAAACTCTTATTCACCTGCGTCACGCCGGCATTGGATGACGAACCCGACGCAACCAGCGTGGAAAACAACACATCCTCCGTCTGCCCGCTTTGCGGCCACTGTCTGACCCAACATTCGTCGAACGTGCCATTCGACGCGGATACGGGCACAAGGAACGCGTAGGCGAATCGCGTGTCACGACCATCGTTCGGCCAATCAAACACGCCTGCGACGCTCATCGTTCCCTGTTCGGTCTGCATTACGCTGCCTTTGGTGAGACCAAAATCCTTGGACACGTCGGTAGATACCCACACGCCGGACACATCGGTTTTCGCGCTCCCGGCGATCATCCTGATCATGCCGGGCGTTACTTCATACGACGATATATCCTTGCCGGGCGTGGCAAGCGGCACAATCTGTTGACCGGCACGCATCGCACCGGCCAAGGTGCTCATCACACCGCCGCCAGCGTCGGCGAGCCTGTCACATGCGGCTCCGTCCACCGTTCCCCCAACGATGGTGCCAACGTCGGCATAGGCGTTGATGCGTTGCACCGCCTCGGTTTCGAGCCCCACCACATTGGCGGCCTCATATCCGCCGAGCAATGTAGACGCGAACAATACCGCTGCAAACATAAGCAGCGCATGACTCACTCCCGCGCCAATATTGCGCAACGCTTCGGAAAGCACCGATCGTAATCGCATAATCGCCTACTCGCAGGTGAGATTGTTAAGTCCGCTGCCGATTTCCACATTGGAGATCGAAGCGATGTCTTCGCTGTCGGCTTGCACGAGGCTCACGCCCAGTTCGCCTCCCACGATCGACACTTTCACGGGAGTGCTGCCATGATTGTTGGATGTGGGCACGATGCAGCCGGTTGAACCGTTGATGCCGAATACCGCACCGGCTGGAACGCGCAGCACTCGCATCCGTTCGCTCAAGGCCAGAGTGGCGTCCAATCCCGCTTTTCTGGATTCCACGTCCACGGATTGGTAGCTGTCGTTCGCTTCGACTTGTTGCAGGAACCCGGCATCCGTGATTTCAGTGGTATTGGCTGGCAATGTTCCCGTAATGCCGAATATCGTCAACGAACGTTCCTGCGCGGATGCAGTGCCGTTTTTGATGGTGAGTTTCGTCAATGATCCGGGGATTTTGCCGATTGCGGTGCCGCCCGTCACCATGGATCCGGCGGTTGCGTTCCACTCGTCAACGGCGACTTCGTGTTCGGGAATCCACAATGTGTCGGCCAATGACAATGATCCGTCCGACGTATTGCCGTTGTCGGCCATCAACTGCTTCCACCCGTCCGATGTGGCCCACCCGTAGGTATCCGATCCGGGAACGCTGTTGTAGCCAAGTAAGTTGAGTTCATTATTCAGGGCGAGCACATCGCCGCCGGTGTCTCCGGTCTTCAGATCGCGATACAAGGGGGTTGCGGTGTTCAACGCCACTACCGTGCGATCGTTCACCTGGTAGGCACCTTTGCCTGAGGTCAGGCCGTTGCCGGACCAGTCCGCGGTGACCAGGCCACTCGCATTGCCGAAAAGATCACGGTCACTGGAAATGGTGGGCACCACGGTAACTTGTTGCGTACCCGCGTATTCCTGTACGCTGGCGGGAACCACAGTCCTCTCCCCCGCCGAACTGAGCAATGTCGGAGTGCGGTCAGGCAGCCACAATGCGCAGGATCCGACCGCAATACAGGCTGCCGTGACAGCCGCCAGCAAAGTCCAAGTCACAGCAGTGCACTTCGAACGCTTCCCTCCCGTCCTTTGCTTCATTCCGAATCGTCGCGTCATACTCACATATACCCCTTCAATCACGACCAACAAGCACCATCAGCGAATACATCACCATGATTCCCCTGGAATCACTTACCTTCTCACCACAACTGTTCCGTATCGTCGGTCGCATATCCCACGTTGTAGCCGTTCGACACAAGGCAACTGCGCACTTGCAGGTTCTGCATGTCAAACGAAGTATTGCCATCCGTTCCGGAAAACTCCTTGTTGAACCGGCTTACGGTATAGTCCTTCGGCACGAGCGAGTCTCTATGCAAACAATCGACCACGGCCTGCGCTTGATCGGCATACAGATTCGGATTGCCTACGATAATACCGTACACATCTTGCACATCTGCAACATACTCATCGCCGCATTCCGTGGAATCATCGGAATATCGGGATTCCTGAATGGTCGTCCCCTGTTTGTGTCCAGCTTCGGCATAGAGTCCGCTCGGATATTTGATGAGTTTGATTTCCTTATATCCTTTGTCGATCATGCACTGCCGGTAATCGGACCAGGCTTTCTCATAATCCGACGTCGAAATCTCACCCGTACTTTTGGCTTTGTCCAATATCGTTTTCTGCGATTCAGCGATATTACCTTGCGATTCCCGCTGTTCGATCCATTCGCTCAAAGACGCCGCCAATTTCTGTCCGCTGGTTGACCCCTGCTGTGCAGCTCCCGACTGCGCAGCAGAAGACGAAGCTTCAACTTCCTCACCTTTTTGTCCATCTACGATAGACGCGCAAGACATCAATGACAACGTCAAGCCAACTACGCTAATTAGAGGAATAATCCGAAATCGATGCGGCATCTGCCATCAGCCCCACACTCTGGCGCTATCAGTATGATTGCTCGCGCTACCGTATGCTACAGCAGTCGTTGATTGTATACGTTGCGTCGTATGTCCGGTGAAGCAAACACCGTCTTGGCACGCCTGCGCATACCCTGTATATGCAGGTTTCCTCGCCCATACACTCGCAGTAGATTTTGTCCACGAATAATTCCAAGATCCATTGATTCTTGCGTTATCTATGTTGCCCGCAGCCGCTTGGGCCATAGGGGCCCCCAAACTGAACACCATGGCAAAAGCCACACATCCAGAAAGCATAGAAAGCGTTTCCTTTTTCATTTTTCTTCCTTCCTTTAAGAATGACCGAGGACAATATAGCGAGGAATGCTGCTCAAAGAAAAACTGACGATACTCAAATTGAGTATTTTTCCCAATAAAAAATTTTTTTCATCATTTTGCGCATAAAAGATACACATATTGCGTATGACTCACTTCATACATTTCATCATCCTGATGTACGGTGAAGCATGACGTCTTAGGAAGGTAAATATGAATGACATCCTTATCGGGACAATAGTTGTAATATTACTTGTTCCAGTATCAGTCCCATACCGCTCTTCAACTAATACCGCTTTGCTATCGTCAAATCCTCAGATCACTTTGTCTTCGAGTTGCCCCCATCCTCTCGTAAAGTGGTGCCAGTGAATACGTTTTCGCTGCGTTTCATCAAGCAAGGAGTGTGTAGATGAGTCACATCGTTGTTCATCCGCGTATTCTCATGGTCGACAATGACAAGCGGGCCATCGAAGCGCTCACTGCACTGCTCAGCAAAGCACTCCCCAACGCCTACGTCGCCGACGACGTCACCGACGGCACGAAAGCTCTGTCACTGTGCAGAGCGTACGGAAACCAATACGACATCATATTGCTCGACATGTCGCTCGAGGGCTTGCAAGGACCAGACATCTGCAAACGTATACGCCTCATCAACAATAGCACGCCCATTCTGGCCATGACCAGTTTCAGCCTCAACCGATACCGAAACAGTGCCATCGAATCTGGAGCGCAAGGACTTGTTGACAAAAGCAGCAGCGAACAATTCACCCAATGCATTCCGCGCATCGTCCGAGGGCAGACCATGGACGGTTTCGAAACCCCGCTCGTCGCCCATATACAGCTCAAAAACCGGTCTGCGCTCAAGCCGACCCTCACCGTCACACAGGAAACCATCATGCACTTGTGCGCCGAAGAATACTTGACCGACGACGAAATCGCCGACCGACTTCATATAGCAAAAGCAACCGTCCGCAAACATATGCAGAATATCGTTCAACGTCTGCACTGCAATACCCAACGGCAGGCAATCGCCATTTGGATGAACAATCATGAGTAGAACACCAATCACGTCGGTACAGTCGTTTCTTGCGAAATTCAAGCTTTTCCAGCATCCTTTCCGTCTTCTTCTCGTGCTCGTATGGGAATATCTGCTGATTTGGACGACACTGAGCTACCAGCAACCAACGTCAGCACAGGTAGTGAACGTAATACATGCCGTACTTGCATTGCTCACGCTCTTCTACCCGCGAGCATGCCCGCTTATCTGTTTTGTGCTTCTGCAGGTGACGGATTACGTTTTCGGGGGATACGATAATGAGTGCGGCCTCTACGGCGTGCTGTTTTCGCTTGGCATACTGTCTTACGAGACCAATGATCTTTACGCTTTGGGTCTGGCTCTTGAAATATCCCTCAGCCAAGCAGCGGAGACAACGCTTTTCAACGGACCCGGATATAATTTCCGCGCTTATCCGGTGTTCGTCATCATGTTCATGTTGGTCGCGATGTTCGGCACCGCATTACGAAAGCACGGGGAGAAAGCTCAGGCGCAATGGGCCGCTGAACGCGCGCAATACGACAACGCACGGTTGAAACGCGACGCCGAAATCGTCAGCCAAATGCATGATGCGGTGACGTCGGATTTGTCCCTCGCTTCCCTGCAGGCACAGCAGCAGATGCTCGATGAAAACAATCCCGACGCCGCGCAGTGGAAGCAGACCAACGACCATATCGTTTCCGCATTACAGAACGTCCATCATGTGATCGACTACATCAAAGGGGGTGATCATGCGGATCAGGTTGCACAGTCCGGGCAGGACGCCGACCTCGTATGTCGTATCCGACAGGAGATGGAGCGTAATGGCAAGGCACTTGAATCTATGCGTTTCAAGGGAACAAGCCAAGTAAGCGTTTTGGAATCTCCCGCAGATGTCGACGCCGATTTGTCTGCCATCATCATTCGGCTGATCAAAGAGGTTTACGCGAATATTTCCCGTCATGCGACATGTGATGACGAATACAATGTTTCCGTACTGGTCAAACGTGCTTCGATTGAAATCACAGAAGTCAATGATCATCATGCCGAAACACAGGAAAATTTGCCGGGAGGCCATGGTCTGAGCCAACTGTCCGACGAACTTGCCGCATATGGAGGTCAAATCTACACCACGCAGGAGCATGGACGGTGGGAGTTCTATGCGTTCGTTCCTCTTACACGGGCTGGTTTGTAACGTCAGGAATGCTTGTTGCCGATTAACCGTTTTCATACCTCATCGCGTACTGCATTGAACATTACATTCCACATATACACAAATGAGGTAGGGTGAGTGTTGCGTGGCTGCAATTAGGGGACTACAAATGATTGGCAAGGGTGCGTCGGTAAGGTGATTGCCTCGTGAAAGGTTGGCTATGCGCGTTGCGGTTGAGGGGTTGGCTCATCGATTTGAGGGAACCGATCTGCTGTTCGAGAATTTGAGTTTCGTGGCCGAACCTGGTGTGACCATTGCGATATGCGGTCCGTCGGGATGCGGCAAGTCAACATTGCTGTCGATTCTTGCAGGATGGGAGCAGCCTTACGCTGGCACGGTGACGCGAGAAGGTGTGGATCGTGTTGGATGGGTGTTTCAGAATCCGTATGGTGTTGCGGAACGCACGGCGCTCGACCATGTGGTGTTTCCACTGCTCGCCAAGGGAATGAGCCGCCGCGAAGCGGAACCAAAGGCTTTGGAAGCGATGGAACTGTTCGATCTGGCGTATGCGGCGGACAGGCGTTTCTGCGATTTGTCTGGAGGCGAGGCGCAGCGTCTTATGCTCGCGCGTGCGGTATGTTCCAGGCCGAACATGCTGCTGGTTGATGAGCCGACCGCCCAGTTGGATACGCGTACATCGCATTCCGTAAGCCATGTGCTCGGCAATCTGGCCGGTCAAGGCATGATCGTGCTGGTGGCAACCCATGATCCGGACACGCGGGACGCCTGCGATCGCGTAATCGATCTAGCCGACTACGCTCCGCAAGTCGGCGGATCTACTGCCCAGTCCGCCAACATCGCAGTCCACTAATCGCTTTCCGCAATCTCAACGAATTACAGATAAAACTTCTATAACTTTGCCGCTTTCAGAAACCGCTCGTTCAAACCCGACCAAATGCCATCAGGCTTGCTGTTTGGTGTAGAAATCGCGTTCTCGAGCTACGAACGGGCGCAGCAGTGTTGTGGTGCCAACCGCACACAGCAGGAAGATCGCGCCCACAGGGCCAAGCCACATCAGTCCCAAATGGGCGTTGACCAGTCCACCAACCGCGGAGCCGACCGCGATGCCGATGTTGAACGACATGGAATTGAGCGATGCGGCCAGATTCAGCGATCCCGGATGCGACTGAGAGGCAACATCCATATATAGCACCTGCGAGGCGGAATTCTGCAGATACATGAACATGCCAAGCACCACCAGCAGCAACGCACCATACACCGGCACCCAATGCGTTACGATCAGCGATGCCATGAGCACGGCGTGCGCGCAGTAGATCGGACGAATATGCGTCAGTGGTTCCACTCCCCTGCCACGGTCGGCAAGCTTGCCGCCATACAGGTTGCTCCACAGGCAGGCCGCGCCGAAAATCACCAGGCCGACGCTTAAATACTGTTCGGGAACATGCACTTCGTCTCGCATGATCGGCGTCAGATACGTATAGAACACGTAAGTTGCCGCCGCGCCAAACACCACGGCAAGCACGCCCAACTGAATACGACGGTCGAAAAACAGGCGGAACTGCGGCAGAAAACCAATCTTCACAATACGGCTGTTGCGCGGCAACACCATCACCATGAGCACAATAAGCACCACTGTGAGCACGTTCACCAAATGGAACGCCCAACGCCAGCCGAACGTGTTCGCAACCCACGTGCCAACCGGCACACCCACCACGGATGCGATGGAGAAGCCGGAAAACACCCATGCGATGAACTTCGTGCGGTACTGTTCAGTTGTTACATCGGGC
This sequence comes from Bifidobacterium sp. MSK.13.1, assembly GCF_019131435.1. Classification (NCBI taxonomy): domain Bacteria; kingdom Bacillati; phylum Actinomycetota; class Actinomycetes; order Bifidobacteriales; family Bifidobacteriaceae; genus Bifidobacterium; species Bifidobacterium sp. MSK.13.1. The sequence continues at coordinate 73,935 of NZ_JAHOMM010000004.1, forward strand.
GCGTACGTCATGGCAATGGCCACCAGCGTGCCGGACACCAGCGCGATGAGAATTCGCGCCACCACGAGCACGCCATAATTCGACGCGAACGCGCACAGCACGTTGCCGATAAGAAACACCCCAACCAGCGTCAGATGCGTGGCAAAACGCGGAAAACGAGCCGACAGCGCCGATCCGAGCGGCGTGACCGGCGCATACACGAACGCGAACAGCGACACAAGATTGCCGACCGTCACCTCCGACACCTTCAAGCCAGCCGCGATATCCGGCAGAACGCCAACGACAATGAACTCGCTCATGCCCAGCATGAAACTCAGCGAGATCAGCACAATCACAGGCAGATTGAAAAACCGTTCCTTCGCCACATCACTCTTCGCCATACACTTCTCCTCCATAGCCCCTCGAACTCCCCACGCCTCGCCAAACTCGCATTGTCATTAAAGCTTCTCACGTCAATCGATTGACGAATCAATCGTCAAACAAACGATAAGCCAAACGCGATACAATGACGCGCGATGACACGCAAAACAACCACCACAGCAAAAAACAACCGCAAACCCAAGAAAAACAAGCAGCCAAGCCTCACCAAACTCCGTAACGCCTGGAAAAAAGCAAACACCCCAAAACGCATCCTCATAGTCGGCGAAACACTGATAGCCAGTATCGTCGCGCTCGCGTTGATCGTTGGATTGGTGCGATTCGTCGGTTGGCGTGTGCAAGTGGATGAAGCGGTCGCATCGCAGGAACAATTGCAGACGCAATACGATTTCAATCCGGGCAACATCATTTCAGATGGTCTGTTCTTCAACGGGAACGCGTTGAGCGAGCAGCAGGTGAACGCCATCATCGAAAAACAGGGTGCCGCATGCAGCGGCGAGAAATGCTTGAAATCCATGACGTTTAGCACCGAATCGCAACCCGCCAACGAATACTGCGAAGCATATGAGGGAGAGCCGAACGAAAGCGCCGCGGCGATCATCTACAAGTCGGGAAAGGCGTGCGACATCAGTCAAAAAGTGCTGCTCACCGTGCTGCAAAAGGAGCAGCATCTGCTTACCGCCACCGATCCAAGCGACTTCCAATTCAAGTCGGCCATGGGATTGAGCTGCCCGGACGACGCGAACTGTGACCCGGAATATGCAGGTTTTTTCAAACAGGTGTATGGCGCGGCGAAACGCTACCAGTATTACGTGCAACATGAGGATCGCTATGGATACCATGCGGGCACGCTCAACTATATTCAATACAATCCGGACGCCAGCTGCGGTGGCAGCAACGTGTACATCGAAAACAAGGCGACAGCACTGCTGTACATTTACACGCCTTATCAGCCGAATGCAGCCGCATTGGATGCGGGAGTCGGCGAAGGCGACGCCTGTTCGACTTACGGCAATCGTAATTTCGCAATCATCTACAATTCGATGTTCGGCTCTCCTCGAGGCTGATTTTTCGATACAATTGCTCATGGAAGGGACTGACCAGAAGGAGCCTTTCATGGGCCTACTCAACAACAACGACTATATCGACCCATTCAAGGGTTCCGATTACATCGATCCCAGCAGCAACGCCGAACGCCTGTCTAATCAGGTGAACCGTGACCATGCACGGCGTGAATCCTATGTCCAGCGGCGATATGTGAAACCCGCGCAGAGCGATCAGGCATCGCGCGACAGGCAGGCCCCACAAAACACCCGATCCAAGCAAGACGGTAGATCTCAACAGGCGCAAGGCGATCAGTCCACACGAGGAGACACGCTCCAAACCATGTTGAACGACTGGTCCACGCAAACCATGCGGTATGCCCAGTCCATGCAGCAAAGCTTGCAACAGGCGTTGCGGCAAAATCAGCAAAACCCGCAGAACCCGCAAGGACGCCCATCGCAGCCCTATAATCCGCCGCGCATACAAACGGAACGAGCCACACGCGAGTTCCAATCCACTTCCGACAAGAAGCAACGCCGCCATAAAAACGGCTTCGTCACCGTTTTGGAGATCGTTATCATCATCGCTGTAATAGCGTCGATTGGCGGAATGCTTTCTGACAGCATGTCAAACATCATCTCCGATTTCGATGGATCCACAAGCCAGTTCGAGGAGCTGTCCACACAGGAAACCGTCAGCGAAGACGTTGGAAAGCTCTACTCCACCGGAGGAAAAGCATTGGAAGTGAACATCGAAGGCGTGCAGACAGGTCCGGAGGATTTGAACGGCGACGCCACGCTCACGGTTTTGCTCACCTGCACGAACATCGGCAAGAAAACGATGTATCCTCATGCCGTCGCAGATCTGATGGTCATGCAAAACGGCATCGAGCTTGCCCCTGCATTCACTTCCAACGAGGATTCCGACCGCACGGAGTTCTCCGGCGCCGAAATGAAACCGAAGAAAAGCTCGCAGACCACCAGCAGTTTCGTTCTTACGGACACCAATTCACCAGTTGTGGTTCAGCTGATGAATTATTCGCAGCATAATGTTGTTCGCGCCGCGTTTTCCTTTGACGAAGTCGACATAGAAGGGTCCTTGAAACATATTGATTATGCGGCCGTCCCTCAGCCCGAGCAAGTGGACGCTTCGAATTTCGACGAAGACGGATCCGTAACCGATTATGACGAAAGCACCCTGCATTTCCGCGTAGACTCCATTGAGAAGACAAGCCCCTCATATGCCGATCATGACATAGCGTTCGCACGCATATCCTGATATGTCGAAAATGGAAGCAAATACCGGGCTTTCCTGAACTATATGGATGTTTCCGCGACCCAAGACAGCACTGAGTTGCACAGCACGTATCTTGACGATGATAGCTATTCCACAACACGCAAGGTCACTCCCGGCGTGAAAATGACGACGACAGTCGCTTTTGAAACGCAAAGCAACTCGCCTGTGACATTCATATTTTCTGACTATGGTGATGAGATTCTTCGCAAAACCGTTAATTTACGGTCAATTGAGTCATTGGAACTTTAATCCGATACTTGCAGAAACATCAAAAGAAGATTCAAATAATCATTCGGAAAGCAAAAGACCGTTGTTGCAATCAGTTTTCTCATGATTGCAACAACGGTCTTTGATGAAACGATTGCGGTTCGCTTACAGCTTCGGCAGGTACTTCTTCAGTTCGAAAGGAGTGACCTGCTTGCGGTATTCCTCCCATTCCTGACGCTTGTTGCGCAGGAAGTATTCGAAGGCATGCTCGCCGAGCACTCCGGCCACGAAGTCGGACTTCTCCATAACCTTCAACGCCTCGTCAAGAGACTCCGGCAATGGCTGGATGCCCATGGCCTGACGTTCCGCATCGGTAAGCTCCCACACGTCGTCGCTGGTCGGCTCGCCCAACTGCATCTGCTTGTCGATGCCGTCAAGGCCTGCTGCCAAGAGCACCGAATATGCGAGGTATGGGTTGGCGACCGGGTCGAGCGCACGGAATTCCATGCGGGCGGAATTGCCCTTGCCTGGCTTGTACTGCGGAATGCGCAGCAGCGCGGAACGGTTGTTGTGGCCCCAGCAGATGTAGCTCGGAGCCTCGTTGCCGCCCCACAGGCGCTTGTAGGAGTTGACGTACTGGTCAGTGACCGCGCAGATTTCAGCCGCGTGGTACAGAATGCCGGCCGCGAACTGGCGTGCGGTGACGGACATGTTGAATTCCTGGCCCGCCTCGTAGAACGCGTTGGCGTCGCCTTCGAACAGGCTCAAGTGGGTATGCATGCCGGAACCTGGAGCGTCGGAAAGCGGCTTCGGCATGAAGCTGGCGTGAATGCCGCGCTCCAGCGAAATCTCTTTGACGACGGTACGGAAGGTCATGATGTTGTCGGCCGTGGTGAGCGCGTCCGCATAACGCAGATCGATCTCGTTCTGGCCTGGACCCGCCTCATGATGCGAGTATTCCACCGAAATGCCCATCTGTTCGAGCATGTTGACGGTGGCGCGGCGGAAGTCCATGCCTGGGCTGCGCGGCACATGGTCGAAATAGCCGCCCTCATCGATTGGGGTTGGCGTCTGGGACCAATCATCCTGTCTTTCGAACAGATAGAATTCGATTTCCGGATGCACGTAGAAGGTGAAGCCTTTTTCCTTGGCTTTCGACAGAGCCTGCTTCAGCACATGACGCGGATCGCCCAACGACGGCTCGCCATCAGGGGTAAGCACGTCGCAGAACATGCGCGCGGTGCCTTGCGGGCCTCCACGCCACGGCAGAATCTGGAATGTCGACGGGTCGGGCTTGACGATCATATCGTCTTCGGACACACGGGTGAGGCCTTCCACTGCGGAACCGTCGAATCCGAGCCCTTCCTCGAACGCAGCTTCCAATTCAGCCGGTGCGATAGCCACGGACTTCAGCGTTCCCAACACATCCGTGAACCACAAACGAATGAAGCGCACGTCGCGTTCTTCGACTGTGCGCAAAGCAAACTCTTGCTGTTTATCCATAGTGCCCCATCGTTCCATGCGCATGTTACGAAAGTCGTTAACACGCGCCGAATATGACGAGACCGTCCACGTTGTGGACGGCCGTATCGTCATGGGTTTGCGAACAATGCTCAACGTGCGACTTCAAGCGCCTCTTCCAAAGTGAAGGCGCGCGCATACAGCGATTTGCCGAGAATCGCGGAATCCACGCCCAGATCGGCAAGTTCCTTGATGGCGCGCAGGTCATCGAGCTTGGAAATGCCACCGGACGCGGTGACCTTCGCATCAGTGCGTTCCGCAACCTCACGCAGCAGATCGATGTTCGGACCGCTCATCATGCCGTCGCGAGCCACGTCGGTGACCACGTAACGAGAGCAGCCAACGGAATCCAGGAACGCCATGGTTTCGAACAGATCGCCGCCTTCCTTCACCCATCCGCGGGCTGCGAGGGTGTGGCCGCGCACGTCAAGGCCAACGGCCACGCGATCGCCGTACTTCTTGATGACGGAAGCGGTCCAATCCGGATTCTCAAGCGCTGCCGTGCCAATGTTCACACGGGCGGCGCCTGCTTCCAAAGCTACGTCGAGGGATGCGTCGTCGCGCACGCCACCGGACATTTCGATATTGACCTTGTCGCCAAGCTCCTTGACGATGGCGCGCAGCTGGTCACGGTTGTTGCCCGTGCCGAATGCCGCGTCAAGGTCGACCAGATGAATCCATTCCGCACCGGACTCGACCCACGTGCGGGCAGCCTCCAGCGGCGAACCGTAATCGGTTTCCGAACCGGATTCGCCTTGGCGCAAGCGAACGGCCTTGCCATCACGAACATCGACTGCGGGAAGCAATGTCAAAGACATGTCTGTACCTCTCTGTGATCAACCGACCGCCACTAAACGGCAATCGCAAATAAATGTACCAAGTGGTCGTTTTAAAAGCGTATATGTCAAAGCATCGTCGAAACAATCATCGGCGATCTCGCACCATCAGAACGTCGCAATCCAATTGCGCAGCAGCTGCGAGCCCGCTTCGGCGGATTTTTCAGGGTGGAACTGCGTGGCGAACAGCGGACCACGCTCGTAGGCCGCCACGAAACGGCTACGTCCGTACGTGCACCAGGTCACGCGCTCCTCGGCGTCACCGAAATCAAGCTGGTCGCCGGACGTGTCGGCGGGAGCGGCACTCATCGCGGCGAAGGAATGTACGAAATAGAAACGTTCACCTTCCACACCCTTCATGAGCACGGAACCTTCCGGCGCCTCGACGGTGTCCCATCCCATGTGAGGCACCACATCGGCGTCAAGCAGTTCCACGTCGCCCTTGATCAGGCCAAGGCCCGGAGTGCCGGTGCCGTGTTCCATACCGCGTTCGAACATGATCTGCTCGCCCACACACACGCCGAGCACCGGTCGCCCGGCACGCAGACGATCCTTGATCACGGTGTCTCCGCCCACCGACTTGAGTCCTTCCATGCATGCGCCGAAAGCGCCCACGCCGGGCACTACCAGACCGTTGGCTTCCAAGGCCTGCCGATGGTCGGAAGTGAGGGTCACGTCAAGGTCGAGATCAGCCAGTGCACGAACCATGGAACGCACGTTGCCGAAACCATAATCGAAAACCACCACGGAAGTCATGGGCGTTCTCCTTCTTGTGTCATTCGTTGTTCTGTGGCGCGAGTCGTCTTGTGTCGCATAACGCATGTTCGGCAGGATGACTCGCGTTTACCGTCGCTAACTGATGCTTGATGTGCCGCGTCCGAACCGCGTATGCTCGGCGATAATGCTCATCGCCGCATCCCGATCGAGGTCAGCGGAATCGAAAATGGTCATATCCGCCTGTTCCAGCGCGTTCATATCGGTGATGCCCAGCATGAGATCCTCAACGAACGGCGCGGTGGAGGTGAATAGCACCGGCGGAGCGAAGGTTTTGCCCGCTCTGCCTTCCACGTACATCGTCGCTTCGAGCTTGTCCGCACGGTTGACGGCAAGAATCGCGGGCATGCCGGCAACGACGATCGTCATGTCTTTGACCGCCGCTTCCGGACCGTCTCCGTCGAGATTGCGCAGCACCGCGACAGCACCTTGCGCCGATCCGATGCATTGCGCGGAAATGTCGGACAATTCACAGAATGCCGACAGCAATCGTGGCGAGGTCAGTCTGGTGATGATCACCGCCACTTTCGCGCGATTGCCAAGCAGTCCCTGCAGCTCGTCTTCGAATTTCAACGAATCCTCAGCCGCGTTGAGCATGTCGTCGACTTCCGAGGATTCGGAGGATTCGGAGGATTCCGCGTTATCGGAAGCTTCGGAGGAATCGAAAGCTTCAGATGGCGGATTGTCCGCCCGCTCATGCTTGGACGCTTCGGCATCCTTGAATTCCTGCTCGAAGCCGGCCATGGCCGCTTCCAGTTCCTCTTCGCTGAAATGCATGCCGTCGGCGTTGAGGTCGCCGAAATCGTTTGATCCATCGAATCCTTGGAAATCGTCGAAATCGTTATTTCGATCGTCGCTCATCACAGAGCGCCCTTCGTGCTCGGAATACCGTCGACACGCGGATCCGACTCGATGGCGAAACGAAGCGCACGTGCCAAGGCCTTGAACTCGGCTTCGGCGATGTGGTGCGGATCACGGCCGGAGATCACCTGCAGATGCAGGCAGATTCCGGCATGCATGGCGATGGATTCCATAACGTGACGCACGAGGGAGCCGGTGAAATGGCCGCCGATCATGCAGTATTCGAAGCCTTCCGGCTCGCCGGTGCACACGCAGTACGGACGCCCGGAAATATCGACCACGGCCTTGGCAAGCGCCTCGTCCAACGGCACGGTCGCATCAGCGAAGCGACGGATGCCGCGCTTGTTCCCCAGCGCCTGCTTCAACGCCTCACCGAACACGATGGCGATGTCTTCGACGGTATGGTGCGCGTCGATGTCGGTGTCACCCGTGGCCTTGATGGTCAGGTCAATCAGCGAATGCTTGCCGAGCGCCGTCATCATATGGTTGTAGAACGGCACCGACGTGTCGATGTCAGTTTTGCCGGTGCCGTCGAGATTCAGGCTCAGTTCGACCTTGGATTCGCTGGTTTCACGAACGATGGTTGCGGTACGCGCCATGTTGCGACTCCTTTTGGAAAATGTTCGGTCCTGTTGTGTTGGTTCAGTCCCGTATGTGCTCAGTCTTGTTCCACAATACGCAACACTTCGACCAAGGCTTCACGGAAACGCGCCATTTCCTCGTCGGTTCCCATGCATACGCGCATCCAGCCGTCAGGGCCGACGGTGCGGATGAGCACACCACGCTTGAGCAGTTCGTCGAAGATGCGGTCGCGATCGTCGAAATGACCGCCGAACAGAATGAAGTTGGACTGCGTCTCGGCCACTTCGAGCGGCTGGCCCTTGTAGGTTTGTTCCTTGAGCCATGCCGCGGTCTGATTGCGGGTGTCACGCAGATGCGCCACACGGCTGAGCTGTTCGTCGGTATGTTCGAACGCGGCAAGCGCGGCTGCCTGGGTGACGGCCGACAGGTGGTACGGCATACGCACGATGCGCACACAGTCGATAATGCCCTTGTTGGCGGCCAGATAGCCGACTCGCGCGCCTGCGAAGGCGAACGCCTTGCTCATGGTTCGGCTCACGGCGAGATTCTCATACTCGCCGATGAGTTCGAGCGCGGTGGGCGTGCCCGGATCACGGAATTCGATGTAGGCTTCGTCCACCACGACCACCGGATGCACGCCTTCGGCGGCACCGGCCACTTCAGCGGTTTCGGCGGCGCCGAGCACGCGCTTGAGATCGTCCATCTTCAGCGGTGTGCCGGTCGGATTGTTCGGGCTGGTGAGCACGATCATGGCCGGCTTGACGTCTTCGATGGCCTTGATGGTGGCGTCGACGTTCAGCGAGAAATCCTCGTTGCGGTGCGCAAGCTTCCATGTGGTGAACGTGTCGCGGGCGTATTCCGGATACATCGAATACGTCGGATCGCAGCCGAGCGCAATGCGTCCTGGACCGCCGAAAGCTTGGAACAGCTGCAGCATGATCTCGTTGGATCCGTTGGCACCCCACAACTGGTCGACTTCCAGCTTGACGCCGGACTCGCGTTCGAGATAGTCGCAGAATGCCTGACGCAACGCGATATGCTCACGATCCGGGTAACGGTTGAGCGTCAGAGCGATTTCCTTGACTCGCTGCGCGATGGTTTCGACCACTGCCGGTTCCGGCGCATACGGATTCTCGTTGACGTTGAGGCATACCGGCACGTCCAATTGCGGCGCACCGTACGGCTCCTCACCGATCAGATCGTTGCGCAGCGGAAGATATGCCGGAATGGCGTTGCTGGAAGTCTCACTCATCGAAGGCCTGCCTGCTCTTCCTGTTCCTTGATGGTTTCCTTGTTGTACGGATCGTCGATGAAACGGCTCAGCACGCTTTCACCGTGTGCCGGCAGATCTTCGGAAACGGCGAAGGCGTTCACACGAGCAGCGAGGGTCTTCAATCCCTGCTCGTCGTATTCGATGACTTCGACCGGCTTCATGAAGGTGTGCACGCCCAGACCGGAGGCGAAGCGTGCAGTGCCGGAAGTCGGCAGCACGTGGTTGGAGCCGGACATGTAGTCGCCCAGCGGCACCGGAGAGTACGGGCCACGGAAGATGGCACCGGCGTTGCGAATCTTGGCGATCACGGCATCCGGGTCGGCGGTCTGGACCTCAAGGTGTTCGGCGGCATACGCATTGGCCGCGTCAATGGACTGCTCGATGCCATCGGTGAGGATGATGCCGGACTGGCGTCCGCGTAGCGACGTGTTCACACGCTCGGAGTGCTCGGTGCGCGGCACACGGTACTTGAGGTTCTCCTGCACCTGTTCGGCAATCTCTTCGCTGTCGGTGATGAGCACGGAACCGGCGAGTTCGTCATGCTCGGCCTGACCGATCAGATCGGCGGCCAGCCAGCTCGGGTTGGCACCCTTGTCTGCGATGATGGCGATTTCGGTCGGTCCTGCCACGGCGTCGATGCCGACGATGCCGGACACCATGCGCTTGGCGGTAGCGACGAAGATGTTACCCGGACCGGTGATCTTGTCGACCGGATCGCACAGGATTTCGCCGTCCTGCGGTTCGGAACCCTTGGCGCCGTAAGCGAACATGGCCACGGCCTGAGCGCCGCCGACCGCATACACTTCGTCAACGCCGAGAATGGCGCAGGTGGCGAGAATGGTCTTGTCAGGCAGACCGTCGGCATTGTTACGGCTCGGCGGGGTTGCGATGGCGAGGGATTCCACGCCGGCGGCCTGTGCCGGGACCACGTTCATGATGACGGAGCTCGGGTAGACGGCCTTGCCACCCGGCACATACAGGCCGACACGCTGCACCGGAATCCAACGCTCGGAAACGCGCGCGCCTTCAGCCAGATCGGTGTGGAACGGCGCCGGCACCTGGGAAGCGGACACGGCGCGGGAGCGGCGCACGGATTCTTCGATGGCGGCACGCACTTCCGGATCCAACTCGTCGACGGCGGTCTTCATGGCTTCCACCGGCACGCGCAGGTTCTCCGGACGAATATGGTCGAATTTCTCCGCGAAGTCACGCAGGGCCGCAGCACCGCGGGCCTTCACATCGTCAAGGATGGGCTGCACGAGATCGGTGGCCTCGTTGGTGCCCATCTCGGCGCGAGGCATAGCCTCCAGCATTTCAGCTCGGGTCAGCTTCTTGCCACGCAGGTCAATGATTCGCATATAGTTTTCTTCGCTCATAACGCCCCATGGTAACAACGTGATGTCACGAGAACGCCCGCGCGTCTCAAGTTCAGCCGCATAGTGAGATATTCGGCTGAACTTTCGGCATCATCCCCACGACCGGTCAGCCCAAAGGCAGAGAACTGGGACCGAAAAGGATTTTGATTTCGGCGAACAGACTCGTGTCGCGGCGTACGCGGAAACGGTCGCCGAACGTCAGTACCTTGGCGTTGCCCTTATCGTCCATCAAGGCGAGCTTCACTTCGCAGGGTCCAGGATGATTTGAAAGAATCTGCCCCAACTGCTGCACATGCGATTGGTCAAGCGCAATCGGCGGCAGCATAATCGTCACCGGCTTCTCATCCTGCGCTTCCAACGTCGGCACGTTGAATTCCGTGGCACGCATGCTTACCGTCTCATCGCGTTTCTCAACCTGTCCGCGAATCTGCACCACCGTGTCGACCGCCAGTTCGGGAGCGGCGGCCTCATACACTTTGCCGAAGAACATGCACTGGATGGAGCTTTCCAAATCCTCGATGGTCACAATCGCCCAAGGATTGCCCTTCTTCGACATACGACGGTCCACGTTCGTGATCAAACCCGCCACCGTCACCTGCTGGCCGTCAGGCATATTCGCCGCGCGATCGATCAGATGCGCGATCGACATTTCACGCAACGACACCAGAATCGACTGCATACCGCTCAACGGATGGTCGGACACATACAAGCCAAGCATTTCACGTTCGAAATTCAGCTTGGTTTTCTTATCCCACTCCTCCACATCGGGCACATTCACCATGGCATCGCCCATGCCCGCATCGTCTTCGCCGGCATCTTCCAAATCGGAGAACAAATCAAACTGGCCTTCGGCCTGCTTGCGTTTCAAACCGACCACCGAATTAATCGCAGCCTCATGAATCGTAAACAAGGCACGACGGTTCGGATCGATCGAATCAAACGCACCGGCCTTGATCAACGATTCAACCAATCGACGATTCAACGCCTCCATCGGCACACGCCTGATGAAATCAGGGAAATTCACATACTTGCCATGATCGTTCTCACGTTCCTTGACAATCGCATCAACCGCAGCCTTGCCAACGTTACGGATGGCGCCAAGGCCGAAACGCACCACATCGCCGACAGCGGAATACTCGTACACCGACTCGTTCACGTCAGGAGACAACACCTGGATGCCCATGCGACGAGCCTCGCCCAAATACAACGCGGTCTTGTCTTTGTTCGTACTCGCACCCTGCAGCAACGCGGCCATGAATTCCACCGGATAATGCGTTTTCAGATATGCAGTCCAATATGAAATCAAACCGTATGCGGCCGAATGCGCCTTGTTGAACGCATAGCCCGAAAACGGCACAAGAATATCCCACACGGCCTGCGCCGCCTCCTGGGAATACCCATGCTCCTTCATGCCCGCGAAGAACGGCACCTTCTCCTTGGCCAGCACCTCGGGCTTCTTCTTGCCCATTGCTCGACGCAACACGTCTGCCTTGCCCAACGAATAACCCGCCAGAATACGCGCGGCCGACTGCACCTGCTCCTGATACACGATCAGACCATACGTTTCGTCAAGCACTTCCTTCAACGGCTCGGCCACTTCAGGATGAATCGGCGTGATCTTCTGCAAACCATTCTTACGCTTCGCATAATTCGTATGCGAATCCATATCCATCGGACCAGGACGATACAACGCGATCAATGCGGAAATATCGTTGAAGTTATTCGGCTTCAACGTTTTCAGCAACGAACGCATACCATCAGAATCCAACTGGAACACGCCAAGCGTGTCACCTCGCGACAACAGATCGTACGTGGCACGATCGTCCAATGGAATCTTCGTATGGTCGATACGCGTCTTGCCATTCGCCTCGATATTGTTCAACGTATCGCGAATAACCGTCAAGTTGGAAAGACCAAGGAAGTCCATCTTGACTAAACCAAGCGTTTCACACGTATGATACTCCAACGTGGTCGTAACCGTACCATCGGTACGTTCCAGCAGCGGCGACGTATTCGAAATCGGCTCGCTACCCATGATCGTGGCGCACGCATGCACACCGGTCTGACGGATCAAGCCTTCGATACCCATCGCCTCATCCGTGACGCGCTTCACATCCGGATCGGAATCATAAAGCTCACGGAATTCGCGGGCCTCCGCATAACGCTTCGAACTCGGCTCGAAAATATCATGCAGCGGAATATCCTTGCCACCCGTCTGCGCCGGCGGCAACGCCTTGGTGATGCGCTCGCCCATGGAGAATTCGTAGCCCATGATTCGTGCGGAATCCTTCAGCGCCTGTTTGGTTTTGATGGTGCCGTAGATCACGCATTGCGCGACCTTGTCTCGCCCGTACTTGTCTCCGACATAGTCAAGCACGCGACCGCGGCCGTCCGGATCGAAATCGACGTCGATATCAGGCAGCGACACACGTTCCGGGTTAAGGAATCGTTCGAAGATCAAGCCGTGCTTGATTGGATCGAGTTCGGTGATGCCCATGGCATACGCCACCATGGCGCCTGCCGCGGAGCCACGGCCAGGCCCGACCATCACACCATGCGATTTGGCCCAGTTGATGTAGTCGGCCACCACAAGGAAGTATCCGCAGAACTGCATCTGACAGATCACACCGCATTCGTAATCGGCCTGCTTGAGCACTTCGATCGGCGGATGCCCGTCATAACGCCGTTCCAAGCCTTCCTCGACTTTTTTCAGGAACAGCGACGTCTCATCCCAACCTTCCGGGCAGTCGAATTGGGGCATGAACGCGCCATCTTCATGATCGTCGAACATGACATTGCAGCGTTCGGCGATTTCCAACGTATTGTCGCATGCTTCGGGAATGTCTTTGAACAGCTCACGCATTTCTTCGGCGGATTTCAGATAGTAGCCGGTGCCGTCAAATTTGAATCGTCCCGGCTCGTCAAGCGTGGATCCCGAATTGATGCACAGCATGGCATCCTGAGAGCCGGCGTCTTCGGCGCGCACGTAATGGGAATCGTTGGTGGCGAGCAGCGGCGCGTTCAGTTTTTTCGCAATGTCCAGCAGACCGTCGGTCACCTGTTTTTCGATTTTCAGACCGTGGTCCATGAATTCGATATAGAAATTGTCACGTCCGAAAATATCCTGCAATTCGCCTGCCGCACGTAATGCCTCGTCGAATTGGCCGAGCAGCAGTCGCGTTTGGATGATGCCCGACGGGCATCCGGAAGATGCGATAATGCCTTTCGAATATTTGGCAAGGATTTCCTTATCCATTCGGGGGTATCGCATGACACGTCCCTCGAGATTCGCGTCAGTGGACGCCTTCATCAGATTGACAAGGCCCTCATCGGTTTCCGCCCACATCGTAAGGTGGGTGATCAGGCCACCGCCGGATACGTCGTTGGGGTTGCGCCTGCGATGTTGCGGATCGATATCGGGATTCCAGTTGGTATCCCAGCTGACGCGGGTTTGATCTTGGCGTGCGGTTTCCGGCGTCACATACGCTTCAATGCCGATAATCGGTTTGACGCCTTCCTTGACCGCAGTGCTCCACATTTCGTATGCGCCATGCATGTTGCCGTGATCGGTGATGCCGACGGCCGGCATGTTGAGTTCTTTGGCGCGCTTGACCAGATCCGGAATCTTTGACGCCCCGTCAAGCAGTGAATAATGCGTGTGATTATGCAGTTGCACGAAATTTCCGGAAGTAGCCATACGTTCCAATCTACCGGTGATTGGTGACGTGCGATCACACTTCAGGCTTGTCTTGTGTGTCGTGCCTGCCGCGCATCACGTCGAGCGCATGCTGCAAATCAGCTGGATAATGCGATTTCACCGTGGTCCACACATGGGTTCGCGGATGGCGGAATTCAAGTTGCTTGGCGTGCAGCCACTGCCGTTCCAATCCCAATGCCTCACCCAACTGCGGATTGGCACCGTACATGGCGTCTCCCGCAAGCGGATGTCCGATGGACGAGAAATGCACGCGGATCTGATGGGTTCGACCGGTTTCCAGATTCACGGAAACCAACGTCGCCTCACCGAAACGTTCCATCACATCCCAATGGGTGATGGCTTCTTTGCCGGCGGGCGTAACGCAAAAACGAAAATCGGAGACTTTGGCACGTCCGATCGGCGCTTCGATCGTGGCCTTGTTTTCCTTGAGATTGCCTTGCACGAGCGCATGATAGGTTTTGACGACTTCATGTTCGGCGAACTGCCTGCGCATTTCCACGTAGGCGAGGTCAGATTTGCACACGAGCATCAATCCGGATGTGCCCACGTCGAGGCGGGATACGATACCCTGACGTCCCGCGGCGCCGTAGGAGGTGATGTGCACTCCCCTGTCAAGCAGACTGCCGAGCACCGTCGGACCGGTCCAACCGACGGAAGCGTGAGCAGCCACACCCACTGGCTTGTCGACCACTATGACGTCATCGTCTTCGTAGACCACTGCCATATCTCGTGCGATCGGTTCAGGCTCGGTCCGTTCCTCGACAATATCGAATTCGACGGTTTCGCCTGATTGCAGAGTCGATGATTTGGAAATGTCACGACCAAGCACGCGCGCCTGTCCACTTTCGATGAGTTCCGCGGCCTTGGCTCGGGAGATACCAAGCATCTTGGCCACGGCCACATCGAATCGTTTGCCGACAAGCGCGTCGGGTGCGGGAACAAGACGGCTCATGCGTTCTGGTCTCCGGTCGTCTGTTTCGTCTGTTCTGCGGCCTGTTCGTCAAGATCCTTCTGGCTGAAGGGCTCTCCGACAAACAGCAGTACGACGGCGGCGACGCCCGCCACCATCAGGAAAATATCCGCAACATTGCCGACCGACCATCCGTAATTGAGGAAATCGACGACCTTGCCATTAAGGAAACCTTCGGCATACATCACACGATCGATGAGATTGCCCAATGCTCCTGCGAAAGCAAGAGCGAACACCACCGTCCATTTCATGGAAATGGTACGGATTGCCAGTACGGCCAACGCCACGCACGCCACGATGGCAAGCAACGAAATCAACCAGGTCATGTTGGATCCCATGCCCAAGGACGCACCCGGATTATGCACCAGCGTGAATGAGAGGATGCCCGGAATCACACGTACCGTCTGCCCGTCGGCAAGCGCCGACTGCGCCCATGCCTTGCTGATCTGGTCGAGTACCAGTGCCACAACGGCGATACACGCAAAGACGGCCACGCGGGTGCGCAGCCGTCTTTGATCATTTGTCATGATGTCAGACACAGCCTAATCTCAGTCGTCCTGGGAGTCCTGATCATAGTTGTTCGTGTCGGACACCTGGGACACGAGCTGGCCGAGGAATTCGGTAAGACGTGCACGGTATTCGGTTTCGAACTGCTTGAGGCCCTGAATGTTGCCTTCGATGACCTTGGTCTGCGCTTCGAGATTGTCGCGGACCTGCTGGGCGTAGTCGTCGGCTGCGGTACGGGTCTTCGAATCGTAGTCGAAGGCGCGCTTCTGCACTTCGGACTCGTATTCGTCGGCTTCGTTGTGCTTCGTGGAGAAGTAGGTATCACCCTCCTGGGTCTTCTGAGCAAGGTAGGCGTCGCCTTCCTGAGTCTTCTGATCCAAGTAGGTATCACCCTCCTGCGTCTTCTGAGCAAGATAGGCGTCGCCTTCCTGAGTCTTCTGATCCAAGTAGGTATCACCCTCCTGCGTCTTCTGAGCAAGATAGGCGTTACCTTCCTGAGTCTTCTGATCCAAGTAAGCATTACCTTCCTGAGTGCGCTGCGCCAGATAGTCATCGCCTTCCTGAGCACGCTTGGTCAGATAGGCATCGCCTTCCTGAGTCTTCTGGTTCAAGTAGCCATCAGCCTTGGCACGAGTGTCAGCCGAATACTGATCGGCTTCGGAACGGGTGCCTTCGGAGTAGTTGTCGGCTTCGGTGCGAGTGCGGTTGGAGTAATCGTTGGCATTGCCGATGAGCTCATCGTACCTACGCTGGGACTCGTCGGTGATTTCCTTAGCCTTGGCTTTGCCCTTGTCGACGTACTGGTCGTGCAGCTGCATAGCCAGGGTCAGCATGGCGGTGGCACGCTCCGGCTCCGTGTTGGCGCTGGCTGCGGCTCCTGCAATCTTCTGCAGGCTTCCGGTTTCGGTACTCGGTTCGACCTTGGCGACCTGCTCGCGCAGCTGGGCTTCACGCTGCTGCGATTCCTGCAGCTGCTGTGCAAGCTGCTGAATCTGCGCGGCCTGCTGCTGGGCACGCTCATCCTGCTGCTGGGACTGTGCCGCATGCTGCTGCGTGAGCTGCTGAGCTTGGGCGACCTGCTCCTGAGCCTCTTCAAGCCTTGCATTGAGCTGCTGGATCTCAGCCGCCTGCTGCTGGGCCACCACAACCTGCTGCTGTGCGGAAGCCAGCTGACGGGACAGGTCTTCGGTCTGTGCACGGAATGCGTCGCGCTCATGCTGCATGGAGGTCAGCTGTTCGCCCAGATCCGCCTGGCCTGCAGCTTCAGCCGCCTGTGCGGTGAGCTGGTCGACCTGTGCGGACAGGCGATCCACCTGACCCTTGAGCTGTTCGTTCTGAGCCGACAGAGCACGGTTGCTTTCCTCAGCCTCGGTGAGCTTGGCTGCTGCGACCTGTGCGGCCTGAGCTGCCTGATCACCAGCGCCAGCTGCCTGCTCGGAGGCGGACTTCAATGTCGCGTTCTCCTGCTGCAGGGACTGAACCTGGGCGCTGAGCTCGGAAATCTTGGAGTTGAGCCCCGCAACATCCGGGCCGAGGGACTGAGTAGCCTGGCCGCTGGCAACCGCCTGCTTGCCAAGGGCCTCCACCGTCTCGGTTACCTGATCGAGAAAATCGTCGACTTCATCGACGTCATACCCCTCCTTGAACCTCACGGTCTGGAAGGTATGCTCTCTGATATCTTTCGGCGTCAACAGAGCCATAAATCTTACACCTCGCTTTGGGCTTGATGCCTTGCTGTTGTTGCTTTCATTGTTCGACTCTAGCACGGGACCACCGATTTTTTGCGAAAAATCGGCATTTGACATACATTAAATGAGGAAATCAATAGCAATGAGAATGAAATAAAGAACGATGAATGCCACATCGAAGTAGATGGGACCCAATGGAATAGGGCGGATATATTGGCGTAGCCAGCGCAGTGGGGGCTCCGTCAACTGGTAAACCGCGTCGATCAACGACGACACCAACCCCCGTGGACGCCATGCCGATGCCAACACAGCAACCCAATCGAGAATCATGCGAATGAACAGCACCAGAATGTAGGCATTCACCAAAAAGTGGACGATGCTACCGATCAAAGACAAAATCATGGGGCACCACCTTAGCAACAGAACATAACAAAGCCCCCATCACGGGTGACGGAGGCTTCATGCAGTCTGCTTTCGCAACGGCTTTCGTCTATATCAGTCGGCGAACAAATCGTGCGACGAGTTATTCGCCTGCGGTTCCTCAACCTTGATGTTCACCTGAGCTGGGCTCAGCAGGAACACGCGCGGAGTGACACGTTCGATGGAGCCACGCACGCCAAAAACCACACCCGCGGAAAAGTCCACAATGCGATATGCCACGGCCTCGGCCACACCGGTCAGGTTCAGCACCACCGGAACGCCGTCGCGAATGGCACGTCCGACCAGCTGAGCGTCCTCATAGGATTTCGGGTGAATCGTGGTGATACGGCTCACCCTTCCGCCTTGGAACGGGTTGGCTTTGGTCTGCTCGCGCGGTGCGGACGTCGCGGCAGGAGTCGAAGCCATCGGGGTCACGGAATGGTCGGAATCGAACGAGGTTTCGCTGCTCTCAGCCTCCTCGTTGAAATCCTCGTCACCTTCGGCAACGTCGGTCATGCCCAAATAGGACATCGCGCTTTTCATAAAACCTGCCATGAACGATCCTTTCGCGTCTTCGCGTTGCTTTTAGCGCAGGAAATCCGGAATATCCAAATCGCCGGCATCGTTCGAAGACACCACTTCATGCTCGGTGGTCTGGTCGAATGACGGAACGACGGGTTCCGGAGTGGACGGAATATAAGTGGACAGCGGCTGCACCTTCGGGGCTTCCGGAGTCTGAATAAGCTGAGGCTGGGGCTGCTGCGGAACCGCCGCTGCCCTCGGGGCTGCGGACAACGCCGACAGCGGCACCGTGCTTTCCGCAGGCTCTGCCTGCTTCTGGGCTTCAGCCTGAGCCGCCTTCTTGGAGTTGGCATCAAAGCCTGCGGCGATAACGGTGACACGCACTTCGTCGCCGTAAGCGTCGTCGAGGGAAAGACCCCAGATGATCTGTGCTTCCGGATGGATGGCCTTGCCCACCAGCTGGGTGGCGGCGGCCGCTTCCTGCAACTTCAGATCGGACGGGCCGGCGATATTGATCAGCGCGCCGTGGGCACCCTCGATGCTTTCTTCCAGCAGCGGCGAGCTGATGGCGATTTCAGCTGCCTGGGTGGCGCGATCCTCGCCTCGTGCGGAACCGATGCCGAACAGTGCGGTGCCCGCGCCACGCAGAATAGCGTTGACATCGTTGAAGTCGACGTGAATGTACGAGTTCGAAGAAATCAGGTCGGTGATGCCCTGCACGCCGGCCAGCAAGGCGGTGTCGGCGGTCTTGAACGCATCGACGATGCCGATGGTGCGATCGGAAAGCTCAAGCAGTCGATCGTTCGGAATCACGATCAGCGCATCGACTTCCTTGCGCAGATTCTCAATGCCAAGTGCTGCGGAAGCCGCACGCTGGGGACCTTCAAAGCTGAACGGGCGGGTAACCACCGCAATGGTCAGGGCACCCTGCTGATGCGCGGCGCGAGCCACGATCGGGCTTGCACCGGTACCGGTGCCACCACCCTCACCGCAGGTCACGAACACCATATCGGCGCCCTTGAGCGATTCCTCGATATCGGACTGATGATCCTGAGCGGCCTTGGCACCCTTCTCCGGGTCGGCACCTGCGCCAAGCCCGCGGCTGGTGGCATCGTTCAAGGAGATCTTGACATCGGCGTCGGAACGCATCAGGTCCTTCGCGTCAGTATTGATCGCAATGAATTCAACACTTTGAAGACCCTCGGCAATCATGCGATTGACGGCATTACCGCCAGCTCCACCAACACCGACAACCTTGATATTCGTTTTGTCGTTGAAATTGTCAGTCTGGGCAATCTCGCTCACCATAGTCTCCTGTCACTCGCGTTTACGCACAACTTTATCGCAGACACGCTGCAGTACGCGCACTTTTCGCCGTGTGTAACGGCGTTTTTTCACTTTTTTATTGCTAACGTGTTCATTTCGCCTGCGATTTACCCTCTTTCGGTGCCCCCACGACGATTTAACCACATCAGCATGTCATATTCAATAGCTGGCGTCCATAGGATCATCCCCAAACAACGCCTGACGTTCATCATGCGTTGTTTCCCGTGATTCCAACCATCCGTAAGGCAGATGCACTTTCTTTGCGAAGCGCACGCGCCCCCTTGGCTTGTCGACCACTCGCTCGGGAAAACAGATGTTGGGATCCAGCTTGCCTATTTCGGCTCTGACATCCTCAAGATTTTCACATTCCATGAACGCGCGACGGGTGGAGCCTCCAACGGGGAATCCCTTGAGATACCACGCGATATGCTTACGCAGATCATGCACGGCCATCTGCTCATCGCCATCATAGAATTCGGTCAACAGTTCCGCATGGCGTTCAACCACACGGCACACATCTCCTAACGTGGGGTCAACACGCTTGTCGCTGCCAGCGAACGCATTCTTGATATCGGCGAACAGCCATGGCCTGCCTTGGCAGCCGCGGCCAATCGCAACGCCGGCGCAACCGGTTTCGGCAACCATGGCAAGCGCATCGTTCGCACCCCAAATATCGCCGTTGCCGAACACTGGAATGTCAAGCGCTTCGACCAGCTCGCCAATCCGGCTCCAGTCGGAATGCCCGCCGTAATATTCGGCGGTGGTACGCGCGTGCAAGGTCACCGCCTTGCAGCCTTCCTCCTGCGCGATATGGCCCGCTTCCAAGAACGTTTCATGCTCATGGTCGATGCCGACGCGGATTTTAGCCGTCACCGGCACGTTGGCAGCATCGCAGACCTTGACCACACGCTGGATGATCTCGCGAAACAGATCCGTCTTCCACGGCAAAGCCGATCCGCCGCCGCGTCGGGTCACTTTCGGCACGGGGCATCCGAAGTTCAGATCGACATGGTCGGCCATGTTTTCGTCGATGACGATTTTCGCGGCCTGTTCCACGATCGCCGGGTTCACACCGTACAGTTGCAGCGAACGGATTTTCTCGCTCGGCGCGAAATGGCACAACCGCAACGCTTTGGGATTGCGTGCGACCAACGCGCGCGCGGTGATCATTTCGGCCACGTATAGACCGTCCGGTCCGTAGCTTTCGCAAATCACGCGGAACGGCCAGTTGGTAACGCCCGCCATAGGCGAAAGCACCACCGGGGTTTCAACGTGTACCGGCCCTAAATCAACAGGCTTCATAACCGGAGGAACCGACGGCCTCACCGCGTCGGTACGCGGGTCGAGCACGTCGGATTCCTCGTAAGCAGTCACAATGCTATCTGGCATAAGAACGCTATGGTAACCAGTATCCAGCTTTAATACAAGCCACCGGCTTCGGCGATCTTGACGGACTCAGGCCAAGCCTCGCCGCCCATCTCAACCGGCACCTGCGGGTAACGTACATGCTTCTCGCCAATACGTGCGGCCACATAATCAGCCACCTTGTCGAGTGCGACGCGCTCCTGCTGCATGGTATCACGTTCACGAATGGTGACGGCCTGATCGTCAAGCGTGTCGAAGTCGACGGTGATGCACAGCGGGGTGCCGATTTCGTCTTCACGGCGATAGCGACGACCGATCGCACCGGCCTCGTCATAGTCGATCATCCAGTCATGCTGACGCAAATCGGCGGCCAGATCGTGTGCCACGGTCTGCAATTCCGGCTTCTTGCTCAACGGCAGTACAGCGGCCTTGACCGGAGCCAGGCGCGGATCAAGACGAAGCACGGTGCGCTTGTCGACGCCGCCCTTGGTATTCGGGGCCTCGTCAACGTCGTAGGCGTCAACAAGGAAGGCCATGAGGGAACGGGTCAGGCCGGCGGCCGGTTCGATGACGTACGGCACGTATTTTTCGCCGGTGGCCTGGTTGAAGTAGCTCAGATCCTCGCCGGAATGCTTGGCATGCGCGGAAAGATCGAAGTCGGTACGGTTGGCGACGCCTTCAAGCTCGCCCCAATCGGAACCCTGGAAGCCGAACTTGTATTCGATGTCGACGGTACGCTTCGAATAGTGGGCCAGCTTCTCCTTCGGATGCTCATAATGGCGCAGGTTCTCCGGCTTCACACCAAGGTCGATGTACCACTGGGTACGCGCGTCGATCCAGTACTGGTGCCATTCCTCATCGGTGCCCGGAGCCACGAAGAATTCCATTTCCATCTGCTCGAACTCGCGGGTGCGGAAGATGAAGTTGCCCGGAGTGATCTCGTTACGGAAGGACTTGCCCATGTTGGCGATGCCGAACGGCGGCTTGGAACGCGAAGAAGTCATCACGTTCTTGAAGTCCACGAAAATGCCCTGTGCGGTTTCCGGACGCAGGTAGTGCAGCGAGTTCTCGTCTTCGACCGGTCCGAGGTGGGTGCGCAGCATCATGTTGAAGTCGCGCGGTTCGGTCCAGTTGCCACGGGTGCCGCAATCCGGGCACACAATGTCTTTCAGGCCGTTTTCCGGCAGCTTGTCGCCATGCTTTTCGGCATAGGATTCCTCAAGCTTGTCGGCGCGGTGGCGCTTGTGGCAGTTGAGGCATTCGATCAGCGGATCGTTGAACACGGACACGTGACCGGAAGCCACCCACACGGCCGGCGGAAGAATAATGGACGTGTCAACGCCCACCACGTCGCCACGGGTGACGACCATGGAACGCCACCATTCGCGCTTGATATTGTCTTTCAGCGCAACGCCGAGCGGACCGTAATCCCACGCGGAACGGGTTCCACCATAGATTTCACCGGCGGGAAAAACAAAGCCACGACGCTTGGCGAGGGATACGACTTCATCGAGTTTGGATACAGCCACAATGCACCTTCTGGTTTGAACGGTTTGGGGTCTTTACAAGCGCAAAGCCTACCTTTACGCGGTGACAGAACGCCACCCGCGTTACTGTTTCGTGGCGTTCTCGTCTTCAACCGTGTCGTTGTCGAGCAATAGCGACCAGATCTTGCAATCGATCACCACGGCATTTTTCGTTTCGTCACCGTTTCTGTCAAGTGTGTAGGTCACATTTTCCGGCACGGCGATACGGTTGATGTTCTGCACGGATGCCACGAAATTACGCATGGCATCATAGCTTCCCGTGGCGGTGATACTTACCGACACCTGCACCAGCTGACCGGCTTGAATGGTACCTTGCATTTCAGCTGGAATGTCGGCGTCGACCGCATCATCGAAATTCACCGATTTGATGGCGACGCCGGTTCCCGCAGCGGACGCATCCAACGAATTGATGAATTCCTGCTGGTTATAGCCGTCTGGAATCTGCCGCTGCAACTGGCGCAAACGGTCTTTCTGCAGGCCGATCGTTTCGCTGGCGATGCGTAATGTTTCGATTTCGTCGCGTGTTTCCTTATTGTTCTCATCGATTTGCGCAGTTTGCGCGTCGGATGATTTGATATGGCTGATTTGCGGGGAAACGCCGACCAGCCATGTCAGCATGATGACGAAGACAATACCTGCGGCCAATGCGATCCATGCGATTTTATGCTTGTTCATGATTGCTCCCGATCATTCATTGGATGTTTCGTCAGTTGCGGTCGCGCTGTCGGTAGTATCAGTCGACTCCCCTGCCGCGGCTTTGTTCAGACTGTCGCGTAGCTGCTGCTGCAATGCTCGGTTGGCTTCGTCAGCACCGGCCGCGTTGTCGCTTCGTGACGTGGTATTGGTATCCATCTTCAACGACACCGTTCCCGTGTATGTATAGGTGGTGCCGTTTTCATCGCTGTTTTCGGTAATGGAACTCACATAGCCTGTTTTATAGGTAGGAATTGCAGCAAAATTACCGATAAAATCTTTTGCAGATATGAAATCTGGAGAAAGAACGGTAAAATCAACGGAAATCACACCATTCCCAGACCATACTGAAGATGTAGCGCTATGCGAAGAAGCGTCAGACCCGCCAATCTGGAAGCTGCTCAACGACAGGTTCGTGTACTGGCCTCCGGCTGGCAGCGCGCCATTGAGCGAATCCACCACCTTCATCCAATCCATTTCGTCGTAGAGCGCGGCGATACGTGACCTTTGCGAATCGGACAGCGAGTTCAACGTGTCTTCCACGTCTTTGAATTCCGCCTTTTCCTTCTGCAACGACAGGGTTTTCGCCTGTGCCTCCTCCACGCGATGGTCGGCCCAGCTCACGCGCACCGCCATGCCCGCGCTGATGGCAATGGCCGCAACCACCACCACGATAAGCACGTATGACAGCAAGTATTTGATGGCACGATCACGGTTGAGCGTCACGATGGAACGTGGCAGCAGGTTGGCGCGCACATTCCATTCGGCGGGCAGATCAGCCTTTTTGGAGGTTTTCGAACTGCTCGCACGCAGCGCTTTGCCGATGTCGGAAATATTCATCGACAAAATCGAGGTTTTCTCGCCATCACTGGTTTCAGGATTCGGATTATCCTTGATTTTGCCGCGTCGACCGCGGTGGGAGCTGCCGATCTGCTTCATGCTTCCGTTGTTTTTTCTGCTCATCGTCCGTTCACCTCGGCTTCTTTCCGATTACCAGTCCAAGCACTGCGCCCAAATCGATCGCGTGCGCCATGATGTTCTGCCGTTCCACTTCTTTGGAAAGCCGGAAACGGATGAAGGGGTCGCCGATCCGCACCACTTTGTTGATGGAACTGGCCAATACCGGCGGCAGTCCGATCAGTCGTGCGCCGGTTCCGGTAAGCACCACGCCGCTGATGGTGCCGCCCGCATGGTCCACGTCGTACAGGTTGAGCGTATTGCGGATGCCGACGATCAGCTGCGCCGTGGTTTCGCGGATGACTTCCTCGGCTTTTTCGAGTCGTTCGTCGCCGGTCACGTTTTGCAGGCCGATCTGGTTTTTGATGCGTTCGGCGTCTTCGAATGAGATACTGAGCGCGTTGGCGATGGCGTCAGTCACGTCATCCGCGCCGGATGGCACGACGCGCATGTAGGCGGGCTGCCCGTTTTCGAGCACGATCACGTCGGTGCCGTTGCCGCTGATGTTGACCACCGCTTCGGTCTGCTGCTGGTTGGTGTCGGCGAACAGTCTGGCAAGCGCGAACGGGCCCGCATCGATCGATGTGATCACAAATCCCGCGTCTTCGGCTGTGCGCGCGGTTTTTTCCAGTCCGTTACGCAATGTCGCCACGAGTATGCCGTGCAACTGTTTGCCTTGTTCGCTGTCGATGACGTTCAATGGCACGAAGTCGAGCTCGGATTCCTCAATAGGCAGCGGAATCATGCCTTTGGCTTGGAAAGGCAAGGTGGATTTCAGATCGTTCAGCGACATGTAGGGAAAGTCCGCCTCGCGAAACACCATGCGTCGGCTGGAGTAGACGAGAGTCGTGTCCTCGCGGGGGAATTTGAATCGCTTCACCAGTGTGTTCAGCAGTCCGGCCACCACATCATGGTCGACCACTTCGCCATCCACTACGGCTCCGTTCGGCAACGGGATCGCCTGGAAATGCTTGATGGTGGGCAGATCCGAATACGGGTCTGCTATGACCGCCGCACGGATGGCGTCGTTCGCGATCGACAGCGCCGTTATTGATCTCATGCTCTCTCCTTATATATAACGTGTTGCAGGTTGGCTGGGGATTGGTTCAGGCGAGTCCCGTCACTTGCAAGTACAGTGTGGCGATCGGAGCCCCGACGAATATGCCAAGCCATATGCCGAGCAGCATGGACGGTCCGAACGGTATGCCTCCATGCATATCGACTTTTTTGCCGATAATCAGCACAAGACTTAAGAATCCTCCAATAAAGAAGGCTGCGAACGCCCCGATGATGAATTGCGACCATCCGAGCCAGCCCGTAATCAAGCCAAGTATGAACGCAAGTTTGATATCGCCATCGCCCATGCCACCTTTCCATATGATGGAAAGCAATAGGTAGAACGCGCCGAGCACTATCGCACATATCACAGCGCGACCGAGCCTGTTCCACTCATTCGTACCGAGTGATGCCAAAGCCAGCAGTGCCAGTGTTGCAATCAGCGTTGGCAATAGCACAACATTGAGGATCAGATGATGGTCGAGATCAATGTATGCGATCACGATCGAAACCGCTGCGAATACGTAGAGTTCCGGCAATATCCATGGCGAATACGCGCCGAATAGCGCCCCCAAGGTGACGGCGAGGAACGACAGTCCGCCCAACGCTTCCACAATCGGGTAGCGTACGGCGATCGGCTCTTTGCAATGCCGGCATTTCGCGCCGAGCACCAGCCAAGAAATGATGGGAATATTGTCATACCATGCGATCGGGGCTTCGCAGTTCGGGCAGAAACTGCGTTTCGGATTTACCAAGCTGATGTGGTTGGGCACGCGCCAAATCACCACGTTCAGAAACGATCCGAAAATGCAGCCGATTACCAGCGATGCCACGAGTAGCAGCACCACAGTTGGCGTATCGTTCACAATGCTCATGTTCACATCCATCTCGCGCAGCGCTCACCATGCGATAGTGGACGGGTTCAGTTCTTTGGATGTCACGTAGCCTTTGGTGGAGGATGGCTCCAATGTGGTAGAACTACCACCGCCATAAATCACGCCGCCGCCTGAGCCGCCTGTTCCGAGGTTAACCGAGGCATTCCACACCTGCGATTTGATTTCTCGGTTCAAAAAGTCTCGTGACGATCCGCATTTGGCCATAATCACGTCGGCATGCCCGTCGATACGTCCGGAGTATGAGGGATTGCCGTCGATTTTGTCTCCCGGATACACTTCCGTCAGGCATTGACCGTTGAGTTGGAACGTACCTTTACTGTGCTCGTCAGACGCTTTTTCGTTGTATCGGGTGAATGTTGGCGCAGCCGAGCATTCCATAAGTTGGAATTTGCCCGAACCGCCGAACCCATAGCAACGCTTCGGCCCGTTCACCATCGTCCAAATCTGCGTGTTCACGCCACTGCCGTCACTCGACGTGTCTTCAACATATTCGGCCTGATCGGTTTTACGCTTGGTGGAATCGGACACCCCGCAGTAGTCGATCTGATGCAGATCGGAAGATGATTGCGCCGGATTGCCATTGATGGTGTTGTGGTAGCAGTATGGGTTGAAATCACCGCCACCCACTCGGCAGGTTGACGTGTATGCGTCGAATCCGTCTTGCGATGACGAAATGCAGAATCCGGACGTTTCATTGACGATCTGCTTCGTGGCATAGCCGGCTTCTCCCGCCTGTCCGAACGATGCGGTGGCGTCTTCGAAATCACCGTTCACGTCGAACCAGGATTTCACGTCGGTGAGCGAATAATCCCACTTCGACACCATCAGGAAATGCGGAGTCAAATCGACAGCATCATCGACGTTGGACGCCCAGTGACCGCCGCTCAGATATTGAATAGTGGCGCCCACATTCGCCTTGTTGGAAACTTCCAGCACTTGGAAGCGCGTCTTCTTCTGCATTTGCACACCGCCAACGGCATAGCCTTGCGATTCCGGCAGAGACGCATCATACTTGTTCGCCTCATCGCGCACGCTATCTAGCTCGTTGTAGTAGCCCGCATTGATGAAACCGTTATAGAACGCCCACTTCTGGTATTTGTTGAGCAGGCTTGACGGATCGTTCTTTTCGTCTTGCTGCGCTTTCTTGTCAGGATCGGTGTAATAGTCGTTTTGGTAGTTGGGGCCGTACGACTCGCCGCATTTCTGCAATGTGGCGGCTCCTGCAGTGCCTCCGCCAACATGCGTAATGTCAGCTCCGGTAACGCACAATGTCAGATTGGATGCAGGGCGAATGGAATCATCCTTCCAATACACCCATGTGTTCAGGTCTTTGTAGGCGCCGTTGGCTTTGCACTGTTCCGTGTAATACAGGTCGTCGCTGCTGGAGTCTTTCTTATGCGCCTGCATAAGAATCACCAACGCCGATCCTTCCACCGGCTTGCCGTTCGGGTCAAGCATGGCGTCAAGCGTTTCGACCTTGTCTACAGGCTTGGTGGTGGCAAGCATGCAAGTTTGGTTTGCCGGATTCATAGTGATGGTATTGCTCATAGCGTCGGCCGCATTCTTGGAGCCAGGCTTGTTGACATAGTTCACCATGCCGGTCGGATCACCGTTCTCATCGACATCATATGAGGCGATTTCCTTCCAGGTCGGCTGGTTGGTACGGCGCTCGTTGTTTGGCGCTGCCGCGTAGAAGCCCATACCGAGACGTCCACCCTTGGTGGAAATCACGTAGCTGTCATCACCGCTCGCTGTCTCGAATTGGTAGATGGCGCTCATGGCTCGGCGCGCGCTGGTTTCCGTACCCGCGCTTCGCCCATTCGGATACCTGTTGATATACCCGTAGGAACGCACCCACGCATATTTCGCGTTCTTCAGCTCGCTTTCGGATGTGAGTCGTTTGGCCGGCGATGAGCTTGGATCGTCGTCATAATATCCGATTTGCACTCGGTACGAGATATCGTCTGGAGTGAACGAGCTCACGCCCGTTGCCGACACGTCGTTGCTGACTTCCGCATTGTTGAGCAGCACCGACCCGTCCGATGCTGTAGTGAAGGTCTCATCCAAGCTGGCATTGCCAGTGTTTGATGCGGTCGACGGTAGCAGTTTCTTATAGTCCTTGCTTGCTTCCGCTTCGCGCAGGAAACTCAATGCCACTTCGAGTCCAGATTCGGCGGCATACCCGACTTGCGCGTTCTCCTTATTATTCCTGTACGGCAATGCTTGCGAAAGCAGTATGGTCATTACCAGTGCCGACGTGGTGAGCACCACCATTACGAACAGTACCGCGAGCATCATGGCCGCGCCCCGCTCCCCCATGCGTTGGCATAATCTGGCACGATACCTGCGGTTGAGTCCGGCCCACAATCCGTTCTTCATGTTCAACCTTCCCGCTTTCGCTTACGCTTGCCCGTTGATGGCGTCGAACATGGAGAACATCGGCATGTACAATGCCACCACCATGAAGCCAACCACGCTACCGAGCACCAGAATCATCAACGGTTCCAGCAACGAAGTGAGCTGTTTGGCGATGGATTGCGCTTCTTCGTCATACGCTTTGCCCGCGCTGGCGAGCATCTGGTCGATGGCGCCGGAATCCTCACCGATCGCCGCCATCTGCACCATCATGTTCGGGAACACTTTTTCGGTACCCATACTGTCCGCCAGCCTATAGCCGCGTTCCACGAGTCGAGACACTCGTTTGGATGCTTCGTCGATTACATAATTGCCGGATGTGGATCCGACAATGTCAAGCGCCTGCAGAATGGGCACGCCCGAAGCGAGCATGGATGCGAAATTGTTGCAGAATCGCGCCAATGCCACATTGGTGGTCAGTTTGCCGAACACGGGCGCCTTCAACGTGAACGGATCCCACCAGGTACGAATGATGTCTTTGTTGCGATTGCGCTTCCAAAACATGACGAACGCCACCGCGCACACAATGATCACGGGAATGCCAACCGGTGCGGCCTTGCCCATATCAACCATGATCTGCGTGACCCATGGCAGTTCCGCGCCCATCGACGCATACATGCTGTCGAACATGGGCACGATGGTCAGCAGCATCACGCCCACCAGCAGCACAGCAATGCCGAGCACCACCACCGGGTAAGCCAGTGCGCCTTTGATCTGACCTTGCAAACGCACGTCCGCTTCAAAGCTGTCGGCCACGGTAATCAGGGATTTGTCAAGGAAGCCGCCGGTTTCGCCGGCCCGCACCATGTTGGTCATAATGGGCGGGAACAGATGGTCGGGATTATTGTCCATTGCTTCGGAAAACGATGATCCCGCCTCAACCTGCTGCATGCAGTCACGTACCGCATTGCGCAGTTTCACATTTCCGATTTGTTCAGTAACGATATTCAGTGCGCGAATCAGGGAGACGCCTGCCGCCACCATGGTGGCAAGCTGACGTGACATAACCGCGAAGTCTTTTTTGCTTGGATATTTTTCGAACGCTTTGATTTCAATATTGGTATTGAGACCGGTGCCTGCGTTCACGTCAACAAGTTCCGTTGGAATCAGACCGAGCTTATTCACGCGATCGATGGCCTGATCTCGCGTCTGCGCTTCGATAACGCCCTTCTGCTTGGTGCGGCCGTCAGCGGAAACACCCTTGTAACGCCACTTCTTGGTGCCGTTTTGAAATGCCACTTGCGCCTGTTCCCTGGCCATTACTCCCCCATGGAATGATTGACGAACAATAGAACGAATATGGATATGGAACAAGGTATCGGAGCGATACCTCATACGCTCCGATACCTTTAGATCCCATAGTCAGCGGGGCAATCAGTCTTGCTTCGCAACCAAATCCTTATGATCTGTACTGCTGACGGAACCATTTGCCGAATTATAGACATAGTTCTTGCAGCCCGTGTTGTTCGAGTTGGTGCCCTCGACCGTATAAGTTCCGGCACCCGCCGTCGCAGTAATCACGATAGTGACGCCATCGCTCACCGTAACTTCATTGCCATCATAGATGTCGCACTTGCTGTTAGTTGACGAACCGGTGCAAGAAGAAGCCTTCAGAGTCGGAACTTTCCCATTATTGTTAGTCATGATGGTTTCCATCACAAGGCTGGCGTTCTTGACGTCGGACTCGGTCTGGGAGTTCCAGGCCGACTTGCGCTGGTTCAGGTAGATCGGCACGGAGATGGCGGCGAGGATGCCGATGATGATGACCACCACGAGCAGCTCGACAAGGGTAAAGCCCTTTTCGCCCTTGGCGCGGCGGTTGAGTGCGTTGCGCACGCTCTTCATAATTGAATCCTTCTTTCCTTCGGGAAAGGTCGCCGCTCGCATCCCACGATGGAGCTTCGCGGCGTTCTTCTATCGATCGTCCCCTTGTGGGGGCTGCTGGCTCACATAACCAACAGTCCTAACTTTATCCGCATTGACATCGTTTGCAGAACCATTATTCCGGCGTCAATCGTTTTACGAGCGTTTCATTTTCGATTCATTTTCCCCTCATCCTTCATCCGCACAAAAGCGCTTTAGTTTACCCCACAACCCCCTTCACAACCATCAAGCAAATCACACTTTTTCAAGCGGACACAAAAGGTACAACACAAAACCAAAATCGTGCAACAAAAAATACAACACCACAAATAGCTTGTTTTTCAGTACAATCGCTCAGCAAATCTTTGCAGTCACGTTTTTTTGAAAAAACTGGAATAACCACCCTTTTCGGGCGTGTCGCAGGGTGCTGACGGGGCGACAAAAAACGGCTGGCTCCATAAGGAACCAGCCGTCTGCCGCAAGACCTAGCGGAACACTCAGCCACACGGAGTGAAATCGATTGCAGTTCCACCCGATTTCACATTGCGTGCGGTGAACGACGTGGACGTATTCGACGTGACCGGCTTGCCGCTCACATACGACCCCGTCACCGGCGAATAACGCACCACCCGATTGGTGCCATCCACCGTGAATAATCGCGAGGCGAACAGCGAATCATCAGACGTGCCTCCCGACTCGTTGTTCATTACCGACCCCAACACCGCGCGCGTGCTCCATGACGTGACGGACGCATCATACGGCTTCGTTTTTACCTTCACGCTGCCGTAATCGCTTACCGTACCGTTCTTCCACGTGGCGTCCTGGTACGTGATCACCACGCACTGCTTCGCACCAGAATCCCCCGGAGTGACCATGGTGAGCGTATGGTTCGTGGCGTCATACTCAACACCCTCCGCGTAGCGCACATACCGGTCGAGGCTTTGCACCGACGTGGCTATTTCCGTGGAAGACCTGCTTCGTATCGCATCCGCACTGGTGGAATGCAGGTATTGCACGATCGCCGTGGTGAACATGGTGGAGACGATGGCGAAGATGAACAGCGACACCATCATCTCCACCAAGGTGACGCCGCTTTCACCGCGCGCCATACGTTGCGCGACGGCGCGAATACGCAGTTTTCCGCTTGTTGTTCCGCTCATTGCAACCCCTCACTAGATGATGAGCTTGTTGTCGACGCCAATATCCAGCAGTTCCGACGTGGTGTACAGGCAGGTTTTGCCCTGATGCATGTTGTCGTCCCATGTGACGCCCACCACCACGCGGATCATGGGCATATACGTGTGCGCACCGAACGTGAACGCGCCCGATACCGTTTTGCCCGGATCCAGAATGTCGGCCGTGGCGCTTGTTGAGGTATTGGCCGTATAGCTCGTTGCGGAACTACGGGAAATGCCCAGCTGAGATGCGGTCTTGCACGAGATCTCGCCGCTGGCACGGAAACAGCGCTCCACCACCGTGTTCACCGTATATTCGGTATGCTTGGCGTCCTTGCCCGCAGTGGCACGAACCGGCTGAATATACTTGCTCTTGTCTGGATCAGGCGAACTGGTATAGCTCAGATCCGCCAATTGCGACGCGATGGCGCCAACGTCGGAAAGATTCTTCTGCGCGGCGGTGACGGACGTTTCCCCCATGCCTTTGATGAGTTCATCGAGATATTGGTTGGCGTCTACATTGGCGATCTGCGCACGCATTCTTTCCATGCCGTCGTCGCCCAGCGACACGGCGGTGGACCGCTGCTGCTGCGCATATGACGTGCGAATGGCCGTAATGGCGAACTGTGCGGCGGCAAGTCCCGTAATGCTCAACACCACGATCGCCACCAGCACTTCCACCAACGTGAAGCCGGACTCGCCACGTTTTGGCAATCGATTGACGCGACTCGCCGCAACCCCTGAATCGGGGGCGTCTCCCGCTGTGCGCAAGCTGTACTCCATGAGCAGCTCCTTCACAAGATGCCACCCCATCATTGGAAGCGGCAGGAATTCGGCACGCAACCAAACGCGGTGCCATAAACATGAGTTACTGTATCACGATATTCTGCCAACGTTTTCACAGCAACATATTTCTCAAAAAACTTTGCCCCGATTAGCTTTTACCTGTTTTTGCGGCTACAATGCTGATTTAGCAGTACACAATACTGCAATCGTTGTAGCTCACATGACTTCGAACAACTGAACATCAGCCACCCCACAAATGCTGCCGTTTGCTTGGGGTTTCATGTTATGCCGTATGACAGGCGCATAAGCGCGCATGCGGTGCAGGAGGTCATTATGAGCGACGCCGGTTCGGGAGGCCGTTTCCCCTTCCTCAGGCGAAACAAAAACAGCGACACGCCGAACGCTTTCCCGCAAAGTATGGATCCGATCGCGCCGACAACCGGCGAGATCCATCAGGTGTTCACGCCGAGCACACCACGCCATGCGGCAACGACAAGCGACGTCACCGGAGATTTTCCCGCCATGCCAACGTCCACCGAAGGCATGGACGAACAGACCGAACGCCAATATGCCATGGCGTTGGCGCAAGGCATGAGCCTGCCGTTCGTGGACCTCAACGAATACCAGATCGACAAAGAAGTCATCAGCATGGTTCCCGACGATCTGTGCCGACGCAACCAGCTTCTGCCGCTTTCCATCGTCAACGGGCGCATCGCCGTAGCCATGGCGAATCCGAAAAATTTCGCCGCGGTAGACGATGTTTCCGCAACAACCGGCATGCCCGTCATCGCCATGGTCGCCATGCCATCGCAGGTACGCGACTGCATCAACCGGTTCCTGCGCGCCAATGCGGAGTTGACCGAACTATCGCACGAGATCGCCGCGACCGCGAAAAAAGAAGTCGACCTTGAACAAGACGACAGCAAAGACGCCTCCCCCGTGGCACGCTTCGTAAGTCTGCTCATCAACCAGGCCATCGACGACCACTGCTCCGATATCCATATCGAACCGCAGGAAGACGGTCTGCTCGTACGCTACCGCATCGACGGCGTGTTGCATATCTTCCAAAAAGCGCCACGCGCCATGACCCAAGGTGTGATCAGCCGCATTAAGGTCATGGCCGAAATGGATATCGGCGAGCGCCGCAAGCCGCAGGATGGCCGTATTACCGTACGTCACAACGGTCAGAAGGTTGATCTTCGCGTGGCGGCATTGCCTACGGTGTGGGGCGAGAAAATCGTCATGCGTATTTTGAGCACGCCTTCGGGCAATCTCAAAGTGGAGGATCTGAATTTCAGCGAACGCAATTTCGATGTGTTTTCCAAAGCGTACAACCGCCCGTACGGCATGGTGTTGGTGACTGGTCCGACCGGTTCGGGTAAGTCGACCACGTTGTATGCGACGTTGGGCGATGTGGCCCGCCCGGAAATCAACATCATCACGGTTGAAGACCCTGTGGAATTCCGCATGAAGGGCATCAATCAGGTGCAGGTGAACAATAAGGCGGGTATGACCTTCGCCGCCGCGTTGCGTTCGATTCTTCGTGCCGACCCTGATGTGGTGCTGATCGGTGAGATTCGAGACGAGGAGACGGCGACCATTGCGATCGAGGCTTCGCTGACGGGCCATTTGGTGCTGTCCACGTTGCACACCAATGATGCTCCGAGTGCGGTGACGCGTTTGACGGAAATGGGCGTGGAACCGTTTTTGGTGAGCTCGTCGCTGGCTGCGGTGATGGCGCAGCGTCTGGCGAGGCGCCTGTGCAAGAAATGCCGGAAGGCCGATACGGCCACTCCCGTGGAGTTGAAGATGATGGGTGTGCCATATACGCCCGGCTCTCCGTTGCCGACCGTGTACCGTGCGATGGGTTGCCGTGAATGTTCCAACACCGGATATCACGGGCGTGTGGCCATTCAGCAGGTAATGGGCGTGGACACGCAGATGGAGGATTTGATCGCGCGTGGCGCCACGTCGCTGGAAATCGAGCAGGCGGCCAAGTCGAAAGGCATGACGTCGCTTCGTGAGGATGGCTGGCAGAAGGTTCTGCAAGGCATTACTTCCGTGGATGAAGTGCTTCGCGTGACCGTGTAGTTGTGTAATCGTGTGACCGCGTTTTCAACATATGTAAAGGACAATGATGACCGATATTGAACAGCAACCCGAGCTGAAAACCGAAATGAACACCGCGACGGATCCCGATGCGCAGCCGACTTGGGATACGAACACCGATTTGTCTGGTTTGAAAGGTGTGACCATTCCCAGTACCGCTCCTTCATTCAACGAGGATCCGCGTAGGGGACGCCATTGGTCGCCCGACAATGCGATTCAGGCTGACGATGACAGTTTACGCAATATTTTCGCGTCGCTTGACGCCATGCCCGCGTTGCGGCATGGTTCCGGTACCGTTCCCGACCCCATGCCTAAGGCCGCGGTCGAGCAACAGCCGGCGGCCGAGCCTCAACAGAGCGCACAGCGGCAGCCTATGCAACAGTCAGCTGCCCCGCAAGCCGTTGCATCACAATCTGTAGCGGAACCGCAACCCGCTCCGACACGGCCTGCGGAAACACCGCTCATTGCAGAACAACAGGAACTCTCCTACGACACCGCTTTTCCGGAAACCCCGGAAAACGAAGCCGTGGATCAACAGAATCTGCAATTCGACGATGACGTGACGGAAGTCACCCCTGCATTCGAGTATCATGGACCGATCCAGCAAATCGACGGCGATCCGCCATCATTCATTCCAGGCGGCACGCCGTTCGCGCAACAGCCGGACGACTATGCGGCGTACGAGGAGAACACGCAGACCATGCAGCCTTCCGCCATCAACCATATTGCGCAGCCTGCGCCCGCTGCCAGACCGCAACCCAATATGAACAACAGGCTAATCGTGGATTTCATAGTGCCCGAAACCAATGATTCCGACGAGGACGCTGTTCCCGGACAACGCAGAATCAAAGCGCAACAGGTCAAAGAAACATTGCATGCCGAACATCCCGATGCGGATCCGGAATTCGTGGCTGCCATATGCCAGCTGGTGGAATTGAACGCGTCCGATCTTCATCTGGTGGTCAACGATCCGCCAATGCTGCGCGTGGATGGCAAGCTGCGCCCCGCCAAAGGGCTGAGCGTGTGGAACAAGGACCGCACGTATGAAGCCATCAAAGTGATGACCAACGAGCTGGAGATGGAACGGTTCAAAGACGATTTGGAACTTGATATTTCATTCTCCATCGGCGATCTGCTGCGATTCCGCGTCAACGTATACCGCGACCGTTTGGGCGTGTGCGCGGCATTACGAACCATTCCCACGGAAATCAAAACCGCGCAGGAGCTTGGTCTCGACCCGCATATCGCCGATCTGGCGTTACTGCCGCGTGGACTCGTGCTCGTATGCGGTCCGACCGGCTCCGGCAAATCCACCACGCTCGCCGCGATTGTCGACAGAGCGAATGCCGAACGCGCCGACCATATCATCACCATTGAAGACCCGATCGAATTCGTGCATCAACACAAGCGTTGCGTGATGAGCCAGCGTGAAGTGGGAACCGACACCAAAAGTTTCGCGGAAGCGCTTAAGCGCGCGCTTCGTGAAGATCCCGACATTATCGAAGTGGGCGAGCTTCGAGACCTCGAAACCATTTCCACCGCGTTGACCGCCGTGGAAACCGGCCACTTGGTGTTCGCCACCCTGCACACGCAGGACGCCGGTTCGACCGTGGACCGTCTGATCGACGTGTACCCGGAAAATCAGCAGCAGCAGATTCGCGTGCAGGTGGCCTCCACTCTGCGCGCGGTGGTCGTGCAAACCCTGATTCCACGTGCCAGCGGGCATGGCCGCGCTCCTGCCACCGAAGTGATGATCAACACTCCGGCCGTGGCCGCGTTGATTCGCGGAGGCAAGGCGCATCAGATTCGTACCGTGCTGCAATCCGGCGAAAAGGAAGGCATGCATACGCTTGACCAAGATCTGGCGAGACTCGTCAACAAGGGCGTCATCACCTTCGAAGACGCTCTTGCCAAGGTGCAGGTCCTCGAGGAATTCGAAAAACTCTGCGGCGCCCGCTCCTCCTTCTAACCTCGCCGTACCCATACACCATCTTTACACCTATCATGAGCAACACAGCAGAAACACCAACCATCATCCAGCCTGACGTTTCGGCGAACCGCGCGACGAACCTTCGAAAAAGACTCTTCACCTGGTTCGCCGAACAACGGCTGCACTGCATTGTCTTCATCGCCTACGTGACAGTGACCGTCACCGTGTCGTGTTTTCACGAACCATGGTTTGATGAGGCGCAAGCTTGGCTGATCGCACGTGATTGCTCATGGAAGGAACTGCTTACCGTACGCACCCATTACGAAGGACACCCACCTCTTTGGTGGATGCTGCTTGCCATTCCCGCCAAACTTGGCATGCCTTACGAAATAGGATTGAAATCCCTCAATCCTATGTGCGCCGCGCTGATGATCTGGCTTTTGGAATTCAAAACGAAACTACCCGAATTACTAAAGGTAATACTGCCATTTTCCTATTTTCTTTGCTACCAGTATGGCGTAACTTCCAGACCATATGCGCTTATGATCGCCGCAATGCTGCTCATAGCCATCAATTGGAACAACCGCAACACCAAGCCATGGCCAGTCATACTCAGCATGATGCTGCTATGCGCCACGAGCTCTTACGGATTGGCAATCGCCGGCATGCTTGCCTTGAATTGGACGATTCAATTTCTCTGCGGCGAACGCTCGCTTATAAAAAACAAGCAGCGTTTCGCAGGACTTGTTCTGCTACTGGTATTCGCCATTATACTGCTCCTCAACGTACTCCCCGCACCCGGCACATACCACGGTGACTTTGACATACATGGCACTGCAACAACATCACCCGCATGGGTTTCCGTATTCAACACCTGGCTGGTAATGCCTTCCGAGACGTTGTTCACTTCAACCCTGTCGGATGGCAATATGCAGTTCATCGCTCTCACGCCAAGCGAGCTGTTTATGCCGTGCGTAATGTCATGCCTGATGTGGTGTTTTCTTATTCAGATTTGCCTACGCCGGAAAACCGCATCATTGCTGCTCACCACATACTTGGGTATAAGCGTTGCGTTCACCGCGCATCTTTCCATGCATCATGCGGGAATCATCTTGGGATTCTTCATCGCCATTCTCGCCATCGATTGCGATATCGAAAAAATCAATTCCAACGATTGGCCTCAGTGGATCCGTAATCTCAACAACCGTGTTATGACTCTTCTTGGACCGAAGAAAACGGAACGGTATCTCCGTTTCTTCAAAATCCTCGGTCTTATCTTCATGCTTGTCAGCGTGTATTGGACGGCAAGCGCCAGTATTTGCGATATTCGGTACGACTATTCGTCTTCCCGGGCGGTAGCGTCTTTTATCAAAACCAACCATTTGGAGCAATACCGTTGGATGGCAGGCTGGACACGCGTCAGCAAGAACGACACCGCTTCCAATCCAGAAATCAACAAAATCATCGACAAAGGCGGATATTGCGGCGGCACCGACTGCATCGACTACACTTCTTGGTACGGCAGCACCCTTATCGATTCAGCCCCTTACTTCGACCATACGCTTCTTGCCAATGCATACAAGGGACGAAGCTATTCGTCGTGGGAATGGTGCGTTGACCCCTATGCGGGAAAGAAAGACATCGAAACATGGAAATCGTGGGGCGAACCCGAATTCTACGACACTCTGTATCAGCCATTTTTCTTCTCCGACCTTGGTTACGACAGAAACCATTACACGAAAATCAAAATCGCCGAAACCAAGACACCTTGGAAAAGCACATGGTCGGAAGGCGCCTGCGAAATTTACGTGCGCAACGACATTTACGAGAACGTATTGCATTCGCCCGATCCTGGAATCGACTGGCCCGACGGCGCAACGCGCAGATAACAGGTGGACCGGCATCCAACTGGAACGTGTCGATTGTTCGTTTATGCAAAACGTGCCACTGTCAGCACCTTTGTATAGGTTAGGTATGTTATGTACATGCAGGGGGGCTTCCGGCGAAAGCGGAAGCTGAGATAGGCAAATGCCTGACCCTTTGAACCTGTTGGTTAGGACCAACGTAGGGAGCAGACAATGGGCGATGACTCATATGCAGCTGCATTGCGTGAACAGATTGCGCAGGCAGTAAACGACGTACGCGAAACCACACCTTTGGCACAGTCGTTCACCAATTTCGTAACGATGAATCTTGTGGCCAACGCGCAGCTGGCCGCCGGCGGCACCGCAGCCATGAGCTTCCTGCCTGACGACGTGATCGACACCGCGGAAATCGCCGGATCGAACTACATCAATGTGGGCACACTCCTGCCGTTCTTCAAGGACGCGCTACCGGAAATCGCCTACAAACTGCACAAGAACGGCAAGACGTGGGTACTTGATCCGGTCGCCGCGGGCATCGGCAAAACCCGTACCGCCATTCTCGAATCGTTCCGCACATACCCGCCGACCATTGTGCGCGGCAATGCGAGCGAAATCATCGCGCTCGATGCGATGTGGGGTTTGGCACAGCATGATTCCACCGTTCCCGGCACTCGCCCGGCAGGCGTGGAAGCCGTCGACGAAGTCGATTCCGCCGTTGACGCGGCCAAACGAGTGGCTCGTCATCTTGCGAAATACTCCCCTGTTGGAGCCGGCGCGGTGGCCGTTTCCGGAGCAGTCGATCTGGTGACTGACGGCGAGCGCGTGTTCCGTTTGCCCGGCGGCAGCGCGATGATGACGAAGATCACCGGCGCCGGCTGTTCGCTCGGCGGCGTTACCGCAACGTATCTGGCCGTGGCCGAACCGCTTGTCGCCGCGATTTCGGCATCATTGCTGTATAACAGGGCTTCCGAAATCGCCGAAGCGAAATCGTCCGGTCCCGGATCTTTCCAAGTGGCGCTGCTTGACGCGCTTTGGAACGTCACCGCCGAGGAAGTCGCCGCTTCCGAAATCATCATCGACTAGGCTTTGCCGAACCCTGCATGGTATTCGGCATATCATGCAGGGTTCGGCAATTGCGTATGTGGAAAATATGGACGATTGCCGGTTCACATTGTAGGTTTTCTGAATCACTTACCGAGAAGGGTTGATTATATGAACAATTATTCATATGCATCGATGCGCGATACATTCGATATGAGCGCCTACTTTGTGGTCGGCCCGCAGGATTGCAAGAGCCGCACTATTACCGGTGTGATTGAGGATGCGTTGCGCGGGGGTGCAACGTTCATCCAGCTGCGAGCCAAGAACACCGACGCGAAAGACATCACCAGCATGGCACGCGATATCGCGCAGGTTATCGAGAACAACGGCAAATCCGATTCCGTGGCGTTTGTGATCGACGATCGCGTGGATGTAGTTTGGCAGGCACGTCACAAGGGCATCAAAGTTGACGGCGTGCATATTGGGCAAACCGACTTGGAACCGCAGGAAGCCCGCGCGTTGCTTGGGGAAGATGCCATTGTGGGCTTGTCTGCCGAAACGGAAAGCCTGGTGAAGCTGATCAACGAGCTGCCTGCCGGCTGCATCGACTACATCGGGGCCGGCCCGTTGCACGTGTCCACTACCAAGCCGGAAGCTTCCGTTGGTGGCAACGATGGTTCCGGGCATACGCTCGACGAGGCGCAGATCAATGCGATCTGCGATGCGAGTGATTTTCCGGTTGTGGTCGGCGGTGGAGTGACCGCCAACGATATGGAGATGCTCGCACATTCGAAGGCGGCCGGCTGGTTTGTGGTGTCGGCCATTGCCGGCGCAAGCGATCCGGAAGAGGCGACCCGCAATATGGTTTCGCGATGGAAGGCAGTGCGCGGTGATGCAAAGCATGGGCACGTACTGCGCAAATAGCAATCACGGATCACGAATATTTCAGAACTTCGCATCATAAGCAAGCAAAAGCAAGTAAGGAGTCATTCATGACCAGCACTTTGGCACCGGTATTGAGCATCGCGGGATCGGATTCCTCCGGCGGTGCCGGCATTCAGGCGGATTTGAAAACCATGCTTGCCAATGGCGTGTTCGGTATGACCGCCATCGCGGCGCTGACCGCGCAGAACACCACAGGCGTGACCATGGTCACGAACACTCCTCCGGAAATGCTCGCCGCGCAAATCGACGCAGTATTTGAAGATATTCCGCCGGTCGCGGTGAAGATCGGCATGGTGTCGAGCGTGGAGCTCATCAACGTGATCGCCGACCGTCTGATTGCGCATGGTGCCACGAATATCGTGCTTGATCCGGTGATGGTGGCAACGTCCGGCGCGAAGCTTATCGAAGATGACGCGATTGCGGCACTGACTTCCAAGCTGTTCCCGCTGGCCACCGTCATCACGCCGAATATGCCGGAAACCCAGGCGCTGTGCGAGTTGGCCGTCGAGCAGGGTGCCGACGCGATCGACTACGAGAATGGCGAGAGCATCTCCAGTGAGAACGACATGGTGACGGCAGGCCATATGCTCGCCGGCCATTTCGGCTGCGCGGTGCTCGTCAAAGGTGGTCATGGCACGCAGGATGCCAGCGATGTGCTCGTTGAACCGAGCGGCAAAGTCACTTGGTTCCGCGCGCGTCGTATCAATAATCCGAACACGCATGGCACCGGATGCACGCTGTCTTCGGCGATCGCATCGCATCTGGCGCTTGGCGAGACATTGCCGGAAGCCGTCGATAGTGCAAAACTGTATCTGACGGGCGCCTTGGAGGCGCAGCTTGACCTCGGTCACGGATCCGGACCGATGGATCACGCTTGGAAATGGCGCTGACAGCCAAATCCGCACCAACCAATCCAAGTCGTATCAGGCCGATAGGAACGCAACGAAAGGAACGAACATGACCCTTGATCGCAATGCGGAAAAGCAGGAAGTGCCGATCAACCCGGAAACCGGCAAACCGTATATCAACACGCTTGCCGCAGTCGCCATCTCCCCCGCCGGCGCAAGCCCTGAAAAGTCCACGTACGTGGCGCAGGCGGTCGACGTGATCCGTCAATCCGGATTGCCGAGTGAAACCAACGCCATGTTCACCAACATCGAAGGCGACATCGACGACGTGCTCAAGGTGATTCGCGACGCCACCATGAAGCTGGCTGGCCAGGGCTATCGCACCGACGTGGTGATCCGTCTCGACATTCGCCCGGGTTTCGAAGGTCAGATCCACGCCAAGCAGGCACTTGTGGACGAAATCCTGTCGGAATAAATCAGGCAATAAACTGTTAGATCGTCAGAAAAATCGAAAAGCGCGCTATTTATAAGGAATGGCGCGCTTTTCTTATTGATTTGGGTATAGTGTAGCGAATATGACTACGATGAAGGAAATTGCCGAAGCGACAGGGGTGTCCATTTCCACTGTTTCCCTGGTGCTTAACGGCAGGGATGAAGGACGTGTGAAAGCCCCTTTGGCCGCGCTCGTACGCGAGAAGGCAGACGAACTCGGCTACACGGTCAATCCTCTGGCGCGCAGCCTGCGCACTTGCCGCACGCGAATTCTCGGCTTCATCAGCGAGGAAGTTGCCACCACGCCGTACGCAGGCGGCATCATTCTGGGCGCGCAAGACGCGGCAAGCACCTACGGGTACATGATCATCACGGTCAGCACCGATGGCAGGGCGAGCGAAGAGAACGAAATCGCCACGCTGAAACGGTATGGCGTGGACGGTTTCTTCTATTCGAAGATGTCGAATCGCATTGCGAGCGTGCCAGCCTCGCTCGGCGATTATCCGGTGGTGATGGTGGATGCCACCGATGCCGACAACCAGATTCCCAGCATCGAGCCGGACGAATTCCAAATCGCCTATGATGCCACGAAACGGCTGATTCAGGCCGATTGCAAGCGTATCGCCTACATCGGATGCTCGGAAAACATGATTGCGCAGGATGGCCGTTTTTCCGGGTATCAGGCGGCATTGCAGGATTCCGGTTTCGCCTATGATCCTTCGCTGGTATGCAATGTGCTCAATAATGGTCCTGCGTTGCGTGCCGTCGACAAACTGTTTGACGAACGCAATCCCGACGGTTTCTTTTGTTTCAATGATGCGCGCGCATGGTATGTGTACGAATGTGCGGCACGCCGCGGACTGACCGTCGGCAAGGACGTTTCCATCGTCGGCGTCGACAACCACCGCGTGCTCGCCGAAACGCTGGAACCGCAGCTGACCACGGTGGAACTGCCCCACTATGAGATGGGTTATTGGGCCGCATGCAAGCTTATTTCGATGATCGAACGCAAGCCCGTCGACAGTTCGTCTTGGCCGAATACCACCGCTCCCATGCCGCCGTTGGATTCGCCGATTCCTGCGAAGATCCATTGCGCGCTGATAGAAAAGGGATCGGTTCGCAGCTAAGTTTCGCGATCTAAGACCACATGAAAGGCCTGTTGACGTGTCCGCTACGACACGCCGAGAGGCCTTCTTTTTTATCCCCCATTTCGGCTTAATTCCAACACTTCCGAAAAGCGTTGGAATTACTTACGTCAATCGATTGACGTCAATCATTTGACGCGCTATTATTTAACCATGTTCATCCACTTGGCACGGCAGCTGGGTGAATGACGGCATAACACAACATCGGCACACAACCGAGGTGCCGCGCGGCAGCGGCACAAACAAAGAGAAACAGAGAAACAACAACATGGCAAGTACAACTCGATCTGCATGGAAGAATCCTTCCTACCTGCAGAGCTCCTTCGGCATCTTCATGTTCTTCTGCTCGTGGGGCATCTGGTGGTCCTTCTTCTCCCGCTGGCTTACCGACCCGGCCCACGGTCTGGGCATGACCTCCGCCGAGCAGGGCCAGATCTACTCCATCAACTCCCTGGCAACCCTGGTCATCATGTTCGCCTACGGCGCCATCCAGGACCAACTGGGCATCAAGCGTAAGCTCGTGATCTTCGTCTCCGCCATCGCAGCGCTCGTCGGCCCGTTCGTGCAGTTCGTGTATGCCCCGATGCTGACAGCCGGCGGCACCACCCGTTTCATCGGCGTGCTCATCGGCTCCATCGTGCTGTCCGCAGGTTTCATGGCCGGCTGCTCCCTGTTCGAGGCACTCACCGAACGCTACTCCCGCAAGTTCGGCTTCGAATACGGCCAGTCCCGAGCTTGGGGCTCATTCGGCTACGCCATCGTGGCGCTGTGTGCAGGCTTCCTGTTCAATATCAACCCGCTGCTGAACTTCTGGGTCGGCTCCATCTGCGGCCTCGGCATGCTGTGCATCTACGCTTTCTGGGTTCCGGCCGAGCAGAAGGAAGAGCTCAAGAAGGAAGCTGATCCGAACGCGGCTCCGACCAACCCGTCCTTCAAGGAAATGATTTCCGTTCTGAAGATGCCGACCCTGTGGGTGCTCATCGTTTTCATGCTGTTCACCAACACCTTCTATACCGTGTTCGATCAGCAGATGTTCCCGAACTACTACGCTTCCCTCTTCTCCACCACTGAAATCGGCAACGCCACCTACGGCACCCTGAACTCCTTCCAGGTGTTCCTCGAGTCCGCCATGATGGGTGTTGTTCCGATCATCATGAAGAAGATCGGCGTGCGCAACTCCCTGCTGCTCGGTGCAACCGTGATGTTCCTGCGCATCGGCCTGTGCGGCGTGTTCCACGATCCGGTCAGCGTCTCCATCGTCAAGCTGTTCCACTCCATCGAGGTTCCGCTGTTCTGCCTGCCGGCATTCCGCTACTTCACTCTGCACTTCGACACCAAGCTGTCGGCAACCCTGTACATGGTGGGCTTCCAGATCGCTTCCCAGATCGGCCAGGTGATCTTCTCCACCCCGATGGGCGCCCTGCATGACGCCATGGGCGATCGCCCGACCTTCTTCACCATCTCCGGCATCGTGCTGGCAGCCCTGATCTACGGCTTCTTCGTGATCAAGAAGGACGACCAGGAAGTCGGCGGTGATCCGTTCTACACCGACAAGCAGCTCAAGGCCCAGGCCGCTGCAGAAGCGAACGCCTGAACGCAATCGCAAGTCCGGCCAAGAACATAACTGAATCGTGCTGCTCGAAGCGTTTCCCCTTTTTCCGCTTCGGGCAGCATTCTTACAACTTTTACTCAAAACTCAATAAGCAGCAATTCAACAATCACAAGAAAGGCTATTCAACGATGACTGGCTTCACCCCGGACGCACCCGTCCTTCACGAAATCAAGAACCACAGCGAGGCTCTGGCACAGGCGGAGGCGGGCGTTGCAGCCATGGCCGCCGCGCGCAA
Source organism: Bifidobacterium sp. MSK.13.1 (assembly GCF_019131435.1). Lineage (NCBI taxonomy): Bacteria > Bacillati > Actinomycetota > Actinomycetes > Bifidobacteriales > Bifidobacteriaceae > Bifidobacterium > Bifidobacterium sp. MSK.13.1. The sequence continues at coordinate 118,209 of NZ_JAHOMM010000004.1, forward strand.
CAACCGTTGGTATCCGAAGTTCCACATCGCCTCCAACGGCGGCTGGATCAACGATCCGAACGGCCTGTGCTTCTACAAGGGCCGTTGGCACGTGTTCTACCAGCTGCACCCGTACGGCACCCAGTGGGGCCCGATGCACTGGGGTCACGTCTCCTCCAACGACATGCTCAACTGGAAGCGTGAGCCGATCATGTTCGCCCCGACTCTCGAAGAGGAAAAGGACGGCGTGTTCTCCGGTTCCGCAGTGATCGGCGATGACGGCGAGCTCAAGTTCTACTACACCGGCCACCGCTGGGCCAACGGCATCGACAACACCGGCGGCGACTGGCAGGTGCAGATGATCGCCGAACCAGACAACGACGAGCTGACCAGCGCCACCAAGCGCGGCATGATCATCGATTGCCCGCTCGATAAGGTCGACCACCACTACCGTGACCCGAAGGTATGGAAGACCGGAGACAAGTGGTACATGACCTTCGGTGTCTCCTCCGTAGAAAAGCGCGGCCAGATGTGGCTGTTCTCCTCCGATGACATGGTTCGTTGGACCTACGAGCGTGTGCTGTTCGAACACCCGGATCCGAACGTCTTCATGCTTGAATGCCCGGACTTCTTCCCGATCAAGGACGCCGAGGGCAATGAGAAGTGGGTCATCGGCTTCTCCGCCATGGGCGCAAAGGCCTCCGGTTTCATGAACCGCAACGTTTCCAACGCCGGCTACATGATCGGCACGTGGACCCCGGGCGAGGCGTTCCAGCCGGAAACCGAGTTTCGCCTGTGGGATTGCGGCCACAACTATTACGCTCCGCAGTCCTTCAACGATGGCGAGCGCCAGATCGTATACGGCTGGATGAGCCCGTTCGTTGAGCCGATTCCGATGCAGGATGACGGCTGGTGCGGCAACCTGACCCTTCCGCGTGAGATCACCCTGGGCGCCGACGGCGATCTGCACACCGCTCCGGTTGTCGAAATGGAGGGCTTGCGCGAAAACACCACCGATTTCGGTGCGATCTCGCTGGACGTCAATGGCGAGCAGACCATTGCCGACGATGCCGAAGCCGTTGAAATCGAAATGACCATCGATCTCAACGCCTCCACCGCGGAACGCGCCGGTCTGAAGATTCACGCGACTGAGGATGGCTCTTACACGTATGTGGCGTTCGACGATCAGATCGGCCGCGTGGTGATCGACCGTCAGGCCGCAGCTCAGGGCGATCGTGGCTACCGTACCGCGCCGCTTTCCGCCGAAGAACTGGCTTCCGGCGAGCTCAAGCTGCGCGTGTTTGTGGATCGCGGCTGCGTGGAAGTGTACGTAAACGACGGCCGTCAGGCCATGAGCTCCTTCAGCTACGCTTCCGAAGGCCCACGAGCCATCAAACTTGTTGCCGAATCCGGCACGCTTGAGGTCAAGTCCTTGAAGCTCCACACCATGAAGTCCATCGGACTGGAGTGAGGCTAATCCAAGGCAGTAGCAAGGGGTAAAGAGTAAGGCGGGTTTCGTGTCGAATGAGATACGAAACCCGCCTTTCGTTTTGGTTTGGAACGTGGTTTAGGGAGTGCTTTATACTGGCACCCCGGTAATGAACTTTTCTGACCGGAACGCGGGCAGGCTCCTCACCTTACTGATTTCTCGCCACCGGTCACGTGCGCGCCCACTATGGCGCAGAAAGCAAGGTGAACGATGGCGGTTTCGCACGTTCAACGCAGGGATTCGGCAACAGGATCCATACCCTCAAACACGAGTTCGCACATGGGTTCGGGCATGGCTGCGAACACGAATTCAAAAGCCGGCATTGTCGCAAAACTTCTCGAAGCTTTGTCCGCCTTTGCTCACGTTTGCAAACGCCGTATTCCCACGGTTATTGCAGTAGTGCTGTTGCTGGCGGTATGGGAGGCGTGGGTCCGCATCGGCAATGTGCCCAGCACCATGATCGCCGCACCAAGCGAAATCGCACAGGCCACCGTCGAAACATGGTCGACGTTATGGCCTGCCACGCAAGTCACTTTGCTTGAAGGTACCGTCGGATTCCTGTTCGCCGTACTGTTCGGCATTCTCATCGGCATACTGCTGTACTGCTCATGCATCGCGAACGCCGCATTGCTCCCGTTGCTTTCAGCTGCGCAGACCATGCCGTTGATTTCCATCGCTCCCCTATTTTTGATCTGGTTTGGCTTTGAGATTTCCGGAAAAATCGTGATCGTAACGGTATTCGGCTTATTCCCGATTGCAGTGCAGACGATTCGTGGGCTTGAAGCGGTCCCCCAGTTTTATTCGGATGTTGCGCTGACTTGTGGCGCCACGAAAGCGTGGACACTGTGGCATGTGAAGCTGCGTGTGGCCGCTCGTCAGATTTATGGCGGCATCCGCGTTTCCGCCGCATACATTTTCGCCACCGCCGCCACCGCAGAATATTTGGGCGCGCGCAAAGGTCTTGGCATTTGGCTACAGGCCGCCTACAACTCGTTCCGCACACCGCTGATCTTCTCGGCGACGCTGGTCATCATCGCCATCACCGGCGTTCTGATGTGCCTGGTGAACCTCAGCGAACGCGTCCTGCTCGGCCCAGCTGATGCCGACACCGATCCCGATGCAGACCAGTAAGTCAAACACGCCAAACATCATCGGCCTTCTGCAAACGCAGCATTCGCAGCATTCCGCCACTCCGCATTGCATGTCGGTCACGCTGCCTACGTATAATAAAACCCGCTGTTAAGCCAATGCGTGGCAAACCGGCAATATTCCACGCCTTTCACTAGGCACCGTAAGGAATGTCGGGGGCATTGGACGAGCGGGGGCCTGAGGCCCTTCGTATCGTTTTCTGCCAGAACTCCGCTCGCAGCATATCCCTAGAAAACGATAGAGAATACAGATTCAAGGGAAATCGCTTTATGAGCATCTTCAGCAGGCATGACGCCACCGCACGTACTCACATCGCAAGCACAATAATCGCACTCTTCAGCGCAATCGCCATGTTGTTCAGCGTTACCGCATGCGGACAAAGCAACGATTCCGCAACAAGCACAGCATCTGGCAGCAGCGATCTGACCAAAGTGACCTTCATGCTGTCCTGGGCGCCCGACACCAATCATATCGGCGTATATGTGGCGAAAAACAAGGGTTATTTCAAAGAGGCAGGTCTTGACGTTGATATCGTGGCCGTGGCACAGGCCGGTGCCGAACAGGCCGTGAACAACGGCGTGGCCGACTTCGCATTGTCGAATCTCACCAACGTAAGCACGTACGCTGTTAAGGGCGCAACCATCAAGCAGGTGCTGCAGGTACAGCAGAAGCCAAGCGCCATCTGGTGTTCGCTCGCTTCCAACACTGAAATCAAATCCCCGAAGGATTTCGACGGCAAGACTTTCGCCACGTTCGGATCCAACGAATCCGATGCGGTGATCCGTCGCATGATTCAGTCGGACGGAGGTAAGGGTGAATTCGACAAGGTGACCGTCGGCACGTCCACGTTCCAAACGCTGTCCAGCAACAAGGCTGATTTCGGTGGTTTCTATACCACTTGGGAGGGTGTGCAGGCCGACATGTACGGTCCGAAGCTCAACTGCTTTACCGAACCGGATTACGGCGTTCCCGGCAATGCCGACACCATTGGCGTGATCACCAGCGACAAGACGATTTCCAACAATCCCGAACTGGTGAAGAAGTTCGTACAAGCCACCAAGAAGGGCTACGAGTACGCATATTCGAATCCTGACGATGCAGCGAAGATCCTTGTGAAGGAAGCTCCCGACGCGAATCTCAGGCTTGATTTCGTCAAGAAAAGCATGAAAACCATTGTGGACGGTCAGTATTGGGGCGATCCCGCCAAGATCAAGGATGGTTCGTTCACGTTCGGTACGAACGACGTTGAAGGCGCCCAGCAGTATTTCGACTTCCTCGCTCAGGAAGACGCCTACACCGATTCGCATGACAAGGTGGTGCACGACGCTCCGCAAGCCAAGGATCTCGCCACCGACGAATTCCTGAAATAATCGGGTTTGAACGAGTAGGTTTGTAACCCGTTTAGGTGCGAATAATCGAAAATATTGGAATACGGCATCCTGCATTTTTATTTCATGCCCAACACTGCTTGCTCAGTTCGGGTTGAACATGGTTTGTGGGATGCCGCACCATTATGCGTTGCATTTGGCTTCATTGCACGAGTTTGATTAAATACAAATATGACACGACTGATTCTTGATGTGGACACCGGTATCGACGATGCACTGGCGTTGGCATACCTTGCGACGTTCGACACTGTTGACGTGCTTGGCGTGATCGGCACGTACGGCAATGTTTCCGTCGACACTGCGGTTCGCAATACTTCGTATGTGCTGGAACGGTTGGGGCTTCGGCACATTCCGGTGATACGTGGATCGTCGCATCCTTCATGGGCTCGGTGTTTCATTCCGGATGCAGGTTGTGCGCAGTTTCACGGCACGGACGGATTGGGAGGATTCGGCCCGGCTTGCGATAGTTCGTCTTCGGATACTGCTTTTTCAGATATTTTTTCGGATAATTCCGGTTCTGATACTGTTTTTTCTCGTGATTATCGTAGTCTGATTTCCGTTGGCGGATATGCGTTGGATGATGTTCATGCGAATCCTGCGGTTGATTCGTTTGAATTGTCGCTTACTACGGATTCGGCTTCTTTTATTCATGCTGATGATTCTTCCGCCGACTCGGTTTCCGAAGGCGTGCAGTTCATTATTGATCAGGTTCGCGCTTATGGTTTCGACGTCACTGTGGTTGCGACCGGTCCGCTGACCGATATTGATGCTGCGATCGCGGCCGCACCGGATATTGCCGGCAAACTCAAACTGGTGATGATGGGCGGCACGTTGACGCAGGAAGGCAACTGTTGGGATCTGACTGCGGAAACGAACATCATTCAGGATCCGGAAGCCGCAGATCGCGTGTTCCATTCCGGTGCCGACATCACCATGGTCGGCTTGGACGTAACGCATCAATGCCTGATGGGTTCCGATGCGACCCGTGCTTGGCGTGAAGCAGCGAATGCTGGCACACTTACCAGCTCGACCGCATCCCAAGTCGCTGATTCACTTGATGGTTCAGCTGGTAGTTCAAATGCAGCTTCAGCTCGAACCTCGAGTGTGGCTGCAAGCCCATCTGCTTCCGATGTGCGCGTATTCCTCGCCGACATGGCTGATTTTTCCATTGCCGCAAACCTCAAGGCCGACGCGCGACTGTTTTCACAGGGCATGCCATTGCATGATCCTCTGGCCGCCGCCGTTGCCGTGGACCCGCCGCTGGTGACCTGTATCGACCTACCAATGAAAGTCGAACTCGAAACCGGCGATTTCCACGGCACCCGAGGCCGAACCATCGGCGATCCCGCCGGACTGATCGACTCCAACGCACCCCGCATCCACGTAGCCTTCCAAGTCGACTCCTCCCGTTTCGTCCCCACCTTCACCACCCGAATCAGCACGTTGTAACAAACAAAACGGGGAGAACATTATGTTCTCCCCGCAGTTAACCTAATCAACTCAGCAAAAACTACTTTTTGACGCCGCCGAAACGACGGTCGCGGTGAATGTAGTGGTCGATCGAACGCCATAGCACGTCTCGACCGCAATCGGGGAACAGTTCCGGCACGAAATCAAGTTCGGCATATGCCGCTTCCCACGGCAGGAAGTTCGACGTGCGCTGTTCGCCGGAAGTACGAATCACCAAATCGCAATCAGGAATATCAGGATTGTACAGGTGCTCGGAAATCATTTTTTCCGTTACGCGATCGCCGGAGATTTTGCCGTCACGCACTTCCTTTGCGATTGCCGCGCAAGCATCCGCGATTTCGGCACGTCCGCCGTAATTCAGGCAGAACACCACGTCGATGGTCGTGTTGTTTTTGGTACGTTCCTGTGCTTTTTCCAATTCGTCGATAACGGATTTCCATAGTTTCGGACGTCGGCCGGACCAGCGCACGCGCACGCCCCACGCGTTCATCTGCTCCACACGACGGTGGATGATGTCACGCGAGAAGCCCATCAGGAAGCGCACTTCCTGCGGGGAACGCTTCCAGTTCTCCGTGGAGAACGTATACAGCGACAGGTAGCGCACACCGGCTTCGATGGCACCTGCGATGGTGTCGAACACCACCGGTTCGGCAGCCTGATGCCCGTCGGTGCGAATCAGCCCACGCTGCTGCGCCCAACGACCATTACCGTCCATGATCACGCCGATATGGCGCGGAACCTTGTTCTTCGGAAAATCAGGAATAATCGACGGGTCAGAAAATGGTGCCGCCGGAATGTCAAGGGACTTGTAATCCACGTTCTCAAAAGCCATACCCGCTAATCTAGCAAGCGCATGGAACGAATCGGACGTTCCAAATAGTATTCACCCCATTTTTCCACCATTTGTCGGGTTTCCGGAAGCAACGCCGTGCCGTCCAGCTCCCCCCAATCGCCGTCTACAAGCGCCTGCAGCTGGCAGATCGCATTCCACGAAACATCAAACGATTCACGAATATGATCGGTCAAACACATTAGTCCGCCCGCGGAAATCGAAAAGAACCATGGACGATCAGCAGAAATCGGCTCCCCGCACACCACGCAGGCACGCAAACGCGGCGTCCAGCCAGCGATCGCAAGAGCACGCATCACGTAGGAATCGCCAATCGCAGCAGCCTCATGCGCATGCTTGGAAAGGGCATTCAACGCTCCCAACACCAGCCGATACTGGGCCACGGAACGCTCCTGCTCCGTCACCACCAGCTTGTCAGCGGTTTCGCAAATCACATTCGCTGCGGTATACGCCTTGAAATCGGTGCAGATGCCTCTCGCATACGCCGACACCGACTCGGCTTGGGAAATCACATCAAGCGAACGCCCTTCCGCAATAAGCAACGAGACGCGCATGAAAGGCTCCAAACGACCTCCGAAACGCGATTTGGTTCGACGCACACCTTTGGCGACGGCACGGATTTTGCCATGGTCACGTGTCAGCAAAGTGACGATACGATCAGCTTCGCCAAGTTTGACGGTACGCAAGACCACGCCCTCGTCCTGATACAACGGCATTCACACACCTCCTTCGCCTCGACTCGTTTTCTTAACTGAACTATCTATACTTTCCGCACGTTCTTGCGCCAGCCGCACTCTCCCGCGATATCAGTAAATAAACAATCCCCAGAACGCGAACACCAACAGCACATACAGCATGGTGACCGCCGTGATCCAAAACATCACACGGCCGAACCTCGTCGACGCGAGCACCGGCTGGCGGCCACTCACAATCGCGCCTATAGCCCCCTTACGCGGTGGCCATTGTGCAAGGCCACGATTCGTCGCCTCCTCGATAAGACGCACGAACACGCGAGACCACGCCCACACCACAACAACACACACCATTTGAATAACCGGCCAACTCCAATACATCATGCCCGGATCCTCGGCGGGAGCGCCACCCCACGCTAGCTTGACCACGCCCATAACCACTTCGCCCAATCCTGCACCAAACAGCACAAAAGTGGCCATGGTGGCAACGGCAAGCGTAATCAACGCATTTTTGAACACAGGTCTCAGCCCCAACACATATCGGCGTCGATGCGCATGCGCCCAAATCTTACGTACGAGCACAATCAGCCACAGCACGCCGATCACCAGCAGCAACAGCACCATGCTGGCATGCAGCACCACGAGATAAATGGTCAGCCCGCTGTTCGCCTGCAATTCCAACGGCACCGCAATCGACTGGTACAGGTTGGTACCGGCCACACGCTCGCTGGTCTGCTGCAGTCCCCGCGTGATGCCGACAGCCCAACTGATTACATCATCCACGTAGGCGTCGGCGAACGGAGTGCCGCTGTTGGATTCGTCGCCGAGTCGGAGCACATGGTTGGCGATGGGGTATGTGCGCACGGTCACGTCCCAATTGCCCGCCTTATGCGCCATGTCGATGATTTTCTCCGTGCCTTCCACCTGCGCGGTCATCACGTCTTTGGTGCCGTATGCCACAAGCGTGGGAATGGAATAGGCTTGGGGATTCAACGTGTCGAGGTCGAGATTGGTCAGGCCGAACAATTCCGCATCGATGTTGAACGCGCGGCGCACAATGGACTGGTATCCATCATGCGCTCCGACCAGCGCGAAATCCTGTGCGGCAAGGAATCCCAACGAATGTCGCGGCGAATACACCATTGGGCTCAGCAACACCTGGAATGCCACGTCGGGGTCTTGATCAAGCAGATATGAGGAAATCCAGGTGCTTTCGGAAGTCGCGTAAATGCCGACATTCGAAGCGTCAACGTTGTCGAGATCACGCAACATGGTGATGACCTGATCGTAAATGGCCGCGGAGCCCGGGTAATCACGGGTCGCATCGTTGGTGGACCATACCGGCTTGTCGGGCACGGCCGTCACGAAGCCTGCGGATGAGAGATCGGTGGCCATGTCTCCAAATGAGTTGTCACAGGTACCATATCCGGCACCATGCATGAACACCACGCCGGGCCGATTGTTTCCCGCGTCTTTCGGCTCTCGAATCAACACTTTGACCTGTTGTATTTCACCGGTTGACGGCTGTTTCGCCTCAATGGTGACATATCGTTGCGTCACTTCGTAATCGCCTCGTTTGGCAAGGGTTTTGCCGGAAGGATTATCGAAGGTCACTGCCGTGTCGGATGATAACGTTTCGATGGTTTGACCGGTTGGCTCGTACTTCCATGACGATGCCGTCAAATTGGATACCGACACCAGAATGCCCAGCAGGATGATGAAGATAGGCAGACTGACCATCAGCCGTCTGCCCCTCGTCCACTGACTGGATTGGCTCTCCGCGCTGGACATGACTGACTGACGTTCCTGATCTGACACGCCGTTCATTGTACCGACTCCAGCTGAAATGGCAATCGACAACCAGCAAAACCAGCGGGCGGCCGATCACAATCTGCAATCGACCGCCCGCGGTCAGCGAAATCAACAATTACCTTGCGCCACCGGCACCACCACCGGTCCTGTGGCGTTGACGGGCACCTGTCCGTCCGCTTCCATCTGCGCGGCGATCTCCTGCGCTTTGACCAGCAGCGTTTCCACAATCTGGTCTTCCGGCACGGTTTGAATGACTTTGCCCTTGATGAAAATCTGTCCCTTGCCGTTGCCGGATGCCACACCCAAATCGGCTTCACGGGCCTCGCCCGGACCGTTGACGATGCAGCCCATAACAGCCACGCGAATCGGCGCGGTCACATCCTTTAAACCTTCGGTCACCGCATTGGCCAACTGAATCACATCAACCTGGGAACGACCGCAGCTCGGGCAGGAGATAATGTCGAACTTGCGCGGACGCAATCCCATGTATTCCAGCAGCTTGCACCCGACTTTCACTTCTTCGACGGGCGGTGCCGACAGCGAAACGCGAATCGTGTCTCCAATGCCTTCAGCCAGCAGCGCACCGAATGCCAAACAGCTTTTGATGGTGCCCTGCCATGCCGGTCCAGCTTCGGTGACACCAAGATGCAACGGCCAATCACCCTTGGAAGCGAGCAGACGATACGTTTCCACCATGGTGATCACATCATGATGCTTGACGGAAATCTTGAAATCATGGAAGCCGACGTCTTCGAACATGCGCGCTTCCTTCATGGCGGACGCAACCAGTGCCTCCGGCGTCGGACCGCCATATTTCGCATACAGTTCCTTATCGAGCGAGCCCGCGTTCACGCCGATGCGCAACGAAATGCCCGCGTCCGTGGCGGCTTTGCAAATGGAAGGGCCAACCTCGTCGAATTTGCGGATGTTGCCGGGGTTCACACGCACCGCAGCGCAGCCCGCGTCAATGGCCTGGAACACGTATTTGCTTTGGAAATGAATATCGGCGATGACCGGAATCGGTGATTTCCTTACGATTTCCGGCAATGCGTCGGCATCATCCTGGCTTGGTACGGCCACGCGCACGATATCGCAGCCGGCTGCGGTCAGTTCCGCGATCTGCTGCAATGTCGCGGGAACATTGGCTGTCAGCGTATTGGTCATGGATTGCACCGAGATTGGCGCTCCCCCACCGACTGGAACGGGACCGACCATAATACGGTGCGATTTGCGGCGCGGATGCAGCGGGCTTTCGCTAATGGCTGCCTCACCGGTTTTACGGAACGGCTTTTCGATTTCTGGCATACGTCAAATCCTTGCAATAACAAGGCTCCCGACTTAGGGAGCCTTGCGTCACTTACGTTTCGTCTGTTTGTTTTGTTTCGTTTTCCGTTACTTGTTTATCAGGTCGTCGGCTCGACGACGGGCTTCCAGCTCGAGTTGGCTCATTTCCTCCACGGAAGCGAATAGCGGATTGCCGCGCAGTTCCGCATCCATTTCGTCCAACACTTCCTTGACGGTATCGACGATGCCGAGATATGGCAAGCGATGTTCGAGGAAGGCGTGAACGGCCTGTTCGTTGGCAGCATTCAGCACGGCCGTATGCTTTTCGGAAGCTTCCAAGCAATGTCGAGCCAAGCTCACTGCGGGGAATGCCTCATCATCAAGCGGTTCGAACGTCCACATGGCGGCTTTCGTCCAATCACAGGCCGCTGCGATGTTGCCAAGTCGTTCGGGAGCCGATAGGCCAAGCGCGATCGGCAGACGCATATCAGGCGGTGAAGCCTGTGCGATGGTGGCGCCATCGCGGAATTCCACCATGGAATGCACGATGGATTGCGGGTGCACGGTCACGTCGATACGGCTCGGAGGCACGTCGAACAGACGGCTCGCTTCGATGACTTCAAGCCCCTTGTTCATCAACGTGGACGAGTTGATGGTCACCACCGGACCCATATTCCAAGTAGGGTGGTTCAACGCCTGTTCAGGCGTGATGTCGGTCATCTGCTCGCGTTTCCAACCGCGGAACGGACCTCCGGAAGCGGTGACCACGAGTTTCGACACTTCACCGTGCGTGCCCGAACGCAACGATTGCCAGATGGCGGAATGTTCGGAATCAACCGGATTGATCTGCTGCGCACGAACCTGTGCGTCGAACAGCAGATGACCGCCGGCCACAACGGATTCCTTGTTGGCGAGCGCCAGCTGCGATCCTGCCTGCAGTGCCGCAATCGAAGGTTCAAGGCCGATGGATCCGGTAATGCCGTTCAACACCACGTCGGCACCGGATCCGGCCATGGCGATTACCGCTTCCGGCCCGGCCATGATTTCCACATGGCTTGCGCCGGCTTGGTTTAGCGCATCTTGGAGCGCATGGACCGCGTTTGTGTTGAAGATGGCGACTTTCGAAACGTGAAATTGGACCGCCTGTTGGGCCAGAAGTTCCACGTGGGAGCCGCCTGCCGCAAGTCCGACCACGTTGAAACGGTCGAGATGGCGGGAGATGACGTCAAGTCCTTGGGTGCCGATGGATCCGGTGGATCCCAGAATGACTACGGTTGAGGTTTGCATGGGTTATGCGTGTGCTCCGTATTTGTTTTGGATTATTCGTGTGAACGCGAAAACAGGCTGACGGTCACGTCAGCCTGTTCAGTGCGATTGCCTATTCAAAAGAGGGGAACGACAGGTCGGGAATATCGACATCCAGATTGCTGTTGGATGCTTCGAACATCGGATTGGTTGCCGGCTTGGTTTCGTTCTTCTTCTCTTCCTCTGCCGGTTTCGCCGGTTCAACGGGAGTTGCCGTTGTCGAGTGATCTGCGGAGGTTGCTGGTTCCAACGTGAAGGAGGGTGGGACGGTCGGCAAGGTTCCGAGATTAATCGAGTCGGTATTGACCTGCGGAAGGTTCGGCGTCGACAGGCTTGGCATGCGCGGGGTGAACGTGTCTTCGACCGGATCGGGAGCGTCGATGTTCTGGGCCATCTGCGCCAAGGCAGCCAACGAAGAATCGGGAGCGATGTTGATGCCGTGAGATTCTTCCGGCTGATGTGCGACCGAAGTGTCTGGAATCACAGGAGCCGCAGGCGCGGCCGGAGCGTCATAGCTCGGCACGCCATCATCAGAAAGCGGATTGAACGCTTCGGTTTCCGTTCCTGCGGAAGATGGCTCCTCGTCAACCGCATTGGACGCTTTGAACAGGTGTGCCAACGACTGTTCCGGAGCCGCTGGAGCAACCGGAGCGGCCTGAGGTTCCGGCGTTACAGGAGCTGCCGGAGTTACCGGAGCCGACGGGGTGCTGATGGTTGGCTGGAACACAGGCGGAACCACGGGAGCATACGTCGGCGCAGCGGTTTGAGTGGCCGGAATGCTCACCGGGGACGTTGCAGGCGTGGTGAAAATCTCACGTTCCGCCTTATTCAAAGCGTCGAAGGAGTCAGTGCTGTTTTGAACCTGAGCGGGCTGCATAATAGGTTCTGCGGAAACGGCTGGAACGGCGAATAACGGCGAGACCACCTGCGTCTCTTGGGATGCCAGACTGGTTGCGGACGGATTGGCTGCGGTCATCGCGCTTTCGGAGGGCTCGCCCACGAAGTCGGCCACACGAGCATAGGATTCGAGTCTGGTCAGCAGCTGCACGCATTCGTTCAGGTAATAATCCACCTGACGCTCGTCATAGCCACGCTTGCCCTTGCGCTGGGTGAAGATCACATTCGCCACGGTCTGGGAGTTCAGATCGACAAGTTTCTTGGCATCGTCTTCCGACACTTCCTCAACGCCGAGCTCGCCAGCGGCCTTCGTCAGGCACTGATCGACGATGCGATCCACTTGCTTGCGGTCATAGCTCGGTTCCTTGCCTTCTCCTGGCTTGAAACGTTCGCCGTGCTCACGTTTGGAATGGGCGTCAAGCTGGCGGAACAGACTTTCGGTCTGCGCTTTCCACGCCACACGACCGTGCTGCGAAATCTCCCATGTGGTCTGCTTGTCCACCACGGCGCGCTCCAAACGAGCAAGGGCCGCGTCCACTTGGGCGATCACATAGCCGCCTTTGACCAAATCGAAAGAAACATTCTGAATATCATGCTGGGTGAGTTGCGCTCCCTCACCTTCGTACAGCATGTGCGCACGCTCAAGAAAAGCGTCCACCTGTTCGGAATCATACCCCCACTTGCGCTTTGAAGTACGAGCGATCCCCGATGCGTTCCTCTCGGATTCAGGTTCCTGCGCCATTGGCTATCGACCTCCTACTGCACTACTCAACGTCCTTACTCTACGTGATTGATTCGACGCTTTTGGCTTTCTTGTGGAAAATTCAGCGAATCGACACTCAAATCACACCATTTTTCACGCATTTGCTATGGAAGGAACCCCTATTGGGCAGCGCGACACACGTTGAAGCTGTCGCAGGCAACGAATACTGTACAGTAGAGCTTTGCGGGCGATTAGCTCAGTTGGTTAGAGCGCCACCTTTACACGGTGGATGTCGGGGGTTCGAGTCCCTCATCGCCCACCTTTTGTTTCCGCAGAAAATAAGCCGTTCCGACTCTTCTGATATTCCCAACTATCTCGTGTGCGTATCAGCAAAGTCATGACTTTTGTCAATATAGACAATTTCATGGAAACATCTTCTTCGACTGCTTCCGCAAGCAAAAAAGGCTTGGAATCATGTGATTCCAAGCCTTTATATGAGCGCCCGACCTTGGCCATGCGTGTCGAGGCAGGTAAAACGAATACGATCAGCGGCCTTTGCCGAATGCGCGCAGACGGATGCCGTTCCAGTCACCGCTGACGGTCAGCGGCGTGGCTGCATTCATGCCGGCGGTCTTCGCGGCGGACTGCACGGTGCTTGAACTTGCCGCGCCCGGGCGCCCCGGCTTCGGGGTGAGTACCCACAATGGACCATCGTCGCCGAGGACCGCATACGCATCGACGATGGTGTCAGACAGTTCGTCTTCGTCATCGCCGTCGCGCCACCAGATAATCACGCCATCAACGGCGGAATCATAGTCCTCGTCGACCAGCTCTTCACCGGTCAGCTCCTCGATCTTGGCGCGGATCGAGTCGTCCACATCATCGTCCCACAGCCATTCCTGTACCAGGTCGCCGGCGTGGAAACCGAATTCTTCAGCGTTATCAGATGCCGTTTGATTCACGTTCGTCAATATACCAACACTGCTCGAACATATACGTTACGAACCGTGGAATTGCTCACTTTGCGAGATTGTTTTTTCTTATATCTCGGAATGCGTCACTCTCCCGCGGAGCATTGCGGCAGGGATGCACCCTTGCCGTCTCGGACGGCAATCAGCGCATCGTACGCCTCCTGCAAAGTGGACACCTTCACCACGTTCAAACCTTCCGGAATATGATCCACAACGCTGGAACAATTGGATTCCGGGGCAAGGAACCAAGTTGCTCCGTCGCGTTTCGCTCCGAGCATCTTCAAACGGATGCCTCCGATTTCACCGACTTCACCTTTGTCGTTCATAGTGCCCGTTCCCGCGATGATCTTACCCCCAGAAAGTTTTTCACCGGTCACCTTGTCGATCAGACCAAGCGTGTACATCATGCCCGCCGACGGCCCGCCGATGTCGTCCACATGCATGGACACCTTCATGCCGGACACGTCATAACCATGCTCTTCCAGGAACTTTTTCGCCGCTGCGGTGGCGGAATCCTGCGATGACGTCATCTCCTTGTCGCTGGACTGCTTGTATTCCTCTGCGGTCTGTCCAACAGGAACCACCGCTTCCTGAGGCATCACCGTGGATTTCGAATCGGCCCACGCCACCAATGCCTGCGCGTTCGACACCGGGTACCCTGGCACGCCTGAAGCATTGACCGTGACCAACAGCAGTTGGCCTGAATCCTTATACGTTTTCGCACCGGAAACGGCGATGACCTGCTTGCCGGAAACCTCCCCGAGCACATTCTGTGTCGGGCCGGGCACCTGCACCACATACGCGCTGGGCATAATCAACACCAATACGCACAGTACCGCCACCAACGGCCCTGCAAGATAACGCCATGAACGCGCGGACAGCCAACCTTCCGTGCCTATCAGCCATCGTTTGACACGTCCCGGAGCGCCGCTACGTGTGTTTTTGCCGTGAATTCGTCGTGTTTCCTTCATCTTGGGCATACCTCCCATAACATAGTATGGAACCAACCAAACTTGAAAAAACGCTTAGGAAAAGGCAGGGCCGGCATGGACGAGAACGCGATCCGCCAATGGTTTATCGATTGTTTCGGACCAATTCAAGGCGAGATGGCATGGAACCAGTTTTCCAACATGCCGGAAGAGTTGCGCGACCAGTTGATGAGTCAGGATGTGAGCAAGCTTCCCAAGCCGGCCGAGGTCAGGTCGATGATGCAGGCGTTCACTGCGGGCGGGCTCAACACTTTCGGAGACATCCAGCACATCACCGAGGAAGGTCCAATCAACGTCAAACTGGCGAAATCATTGGCATTGCAGCAGGCCAATGGCGAAGGATCGGAAACCAGTGTGAGCGCGGAGTACGGCGAGATGGCCCGGCGAGCCATCAGCGAGGCGAATCTGTGGCTTGACACCGCTTGCGAATTCAACCCCGCGCAAGGCGAAACGCAGGTGCTTACCCGCGCAGGCTGGGTGGAAGGATGCATCGATTCCTGGGCGCAGTTTGCATCCCCGATTGCCGAGTCGATGAGCGACGCTCTGGCTTCGATTTTGTCACAGCGTTTCGGCGATTCCGAATTCCATACGGAAATTTCCGGCATTTTCGCCGGTCCGGTGCAGATTCCGATTCCCGATGATATGAAAGATCCGGCAAAACTCATGCGTTTCGTCGGCAATACGTCGTTCGCCATGCAGCTGGGACGTGCCGCCGGCGATTTGTCGCATGAGGTGCGCGGCAGTTTCGACCAAAGCATTTCGTTGCTGAAGAATCCGGCTGGAGGCCTGATCGTGCAGAATGTCGTCGAATATGCGAAATCCTTGGAAATCGACGTGAACGAAGTAATGAGCTATCTTGCACTGCAAGAGCTCGCCCATTCGCGCCTGTACGCTTCCGTGCCGTGGCTGATGCCACGCTTCGAGGCGCTGTTGGGCAAGTATGCCCGTGGCACCAGCATCGATTTGGACGCCATGGAGGAGCAGATCCGCGATGCGCAGTCCGTCGACCCGGATTCCATGGCCGACGCGGTGAACATCACCAAGGTGGCGTTCCCTGACACGCCTGAACAACAGCAGGCCATGAAATCGCTGGAGAATCTGCTCGCCTTGGTAGAGGGTTGGGTAGACACCGTAGTGTGGCGCGCCGGCATGGCTCATATTCCGCATATCGAACAGCTTCGTGAGATGCTCCGCCGCGAGCGCGCCATCGGAGGTCCTGCGGAACGCACCTTCGAAAGCCTGATCGGCTTGCAATTACGCCCGAAGCGCATGCGTGAAGCGGCCGCATTGTGGGATAACATCTGCGCTACGGAAGGCGCGCAGGCACGAGACGCGAAATGGTCACATCCCGATCTACTGCCGCAACTGCCGAATGATGACGATGGCAACACCTCACAGTCGCAGAACAACGGATCGTCGGAAAACACGGAAAATACGACGTTCGCCGCTTCCAATGCCACCGATATGGCGTCGCAGCCCCTTGGCGACGCCGATGGCATGACCATCGATTGGGATGCCGAACTCAGCAAGCTGCTTGACGAGGAAGAGCACAGGGGCGGCGAATCCGATACCAATGGCAGCGACTCTGACGATTCCGCAGAATCCGGCAGCAACAACGATACCGACGCCGAGTAATCGCGCTATTCCGTTCGCAGTATCAGCGGAAGAAGCGCGACACCCGTCGTGCCCTTTCACCCTCATTGCCTTCACGGGTACGCGCATATGAGACGTCAAGCGTGTCTTCGGCGCGCGTCACGGCCACATACATGAGCCGGCGTTCCTCCTCAAGCACGTCGTCATCCTGCGGCAACCCATACGGTATGAGTCCTTCCGAGCAGCCGATAAGGAACACGTGCTTGAATTCCAAACCTTTGGACGCGTGGATAGTGGAAATGGTCACGCCGCTCAGATCCGCGCCGACGCCCAATGCCTCCAACATGGCCAGTCTGGTCTGCGTGTCGTCGGAAAGTGCGGAATTCTGCCATCCGCTATCCCTGCGCACGCGATATCTCAAATGCTGTTCGGCCAATGCCTTGCACAGGATTTTCTGCTGCGCGTTGACTCTGGTGAGAATCGCGCAATCGGCCGGCGACTCCCCCGCATCCACCAGTTTGCGGATGCGCGCCGCCACACCTTGCGCTTCCTCCCAATCGCTGCCATATATGGTTTCCACGACCCTCCGTCCTTTGCTCCTTTCAGAGCTGAGCTTCAGATAATCGGCCCGTTGCGGCGATGCCGCAAGCACACGATTGGCATAGTTGACGATCTGCGGCGTGGAACGGTAGTCGTTGTTCAGATTGATGTCAGCGGTGAGCGGACCGAATTCCGAATCGAAGTTGAGCAGACTGTAGCTACTTGCGCCCGCGAACGAGTAGATGGTCTGCGCCGGATCGCCCACCACGCAAATATTGCGGTTTGAGCCGAGCCATCGGGTGAGCAGACGGTGCTGCAATGGCGAAACGTCCTGGTACTCGTCGACGGTAAGCCATCTGATGTTGGAGCGGATAGCTGAGGCCACTTCCTCGTCGCTTTCCATCAGATGACAAACGATCAGCAGAATATCGTCGAAATCGATTTCGTTGCGGTTGGTTTTTTCTGCCTCATACGCTTTGTATACGTCTACGAATTGGCTTGGTTCGAGGCCTGATGGCGGCTGTCGATGCGTTGCCGCGCAAACCCGCGCGTAATCTTCCGGTGCGATCAGTGAGATTTTGCACCAGTTGATTTCCGCTTGCAAGTTACGTATGGTGTCGTCATCCACTTGGAAGGTGGTGACGCGGCGCAGCGAGCGCTCCACCAGTTCACGTGGATTTCTGGAAATGAACGGCATCGGCCCCTCGCATACGTCCGGCCACACTTGGCGTAGCTGATGGAGGGCCGCGGAGTGGAAGGTGGCTGCTTTGACGTCGGCTGCGACATCGAGTTTCGATAGGCGGCTACGCATTTCCGCCGCCGCTTTGACGGAGAATGTGACTGCGATCGTGCTTCGTGGATTCCACGCTTTGGTGGCGCACGCATAGGCGATTCTGCGGGTAACGGTTCGCGTCTTGCCCGCGCCCGCGCCCGCGATGATGCGCACTGGACCGTCCACGGCCGTTGCGGCCGCCCTTTGCGCCTCATCCAATCCGTCAAGAATCTCTTCCGCTGTTGCACTCATACGTTCCATTGTGGCAGATTGCCGACGCCATGTGACGATTTGCCCGCGGTTCACCTGCAGTTTTACTGGCAAGTCGGCAACGCTTCGCCCCTATTGTGTATTAAGGTTGGAATTGTGACCGAACGAAGCAAATTTATGATAGCTGCCCTGACGAGTGCGGCGATGCCGAACGCCGCCATTGCGGGCGCGCGTGCCAGCGAACAGACCAACCCGACCGACGAGGGGTACGGCGTCGACCATGCCGTGGTTCAGGATGCAGCGGGCAAGCTGTATGACGTGTTCGCATCCAACACGCCTGAAGGCCGTAAGCGTCTTGCCGGTCGCGTGCGCGCTGCGCAGACGCTCTCGCAAGCCCGCGAATTAGGCGGATTGGGTTTTGCCGTCGATAGCATAGTAGCTTTTTCAAACGGCGATTTGAAGCATTCCGCCACTGGAGATACGTCCGTGCTGGTGGCCACCCACCATGTGGGTCAGGCGCGGCCGTTGGAGCTGCTGACTTTGGATGATTGTTCCAGCGTAGGCACCGCTTTGGGCGCGATTCATCGCCTTCGTCCCGACTTCCTGCAGGAAGCGGGCTATCCGACGTTTGTCACCGGCCAGATTCGCGCTCAGCTGACCGCTTGGATCAAGCGCCTGCGTCAGGCTGGTCATGTTCCGCAGGAGATCACCACTAGTTGGGCGAATATTCTTGAGACCGACGGCCTGTGGTCGTTCTCCACTTGCCCGGTGCATGGCGGGTTGCGTGACGGCGATGTGCTTTTTTCCGGTTCGTCCATCACCGCGGTCACGAATTGGCAGGATATGCAGGTCAACGATCCTGCCCGCGATTTGGCTTGGATTTTCGCCAAGCTTGACGAGAACCACCGCAATGCCTTGCTTTCCGCATACGGTCGCATGTTGGGCAATCGTTTGGATGATCTGATTATGCTGCGGGCCAATCTGTGGCTGCAGATGGAGCAGGTCGGCGATTTTATTTCCGCTTTGAACAAGGCAGACAACGCCAAGATTATGCAATTCAAGGCGCAGGTGGAACGCCTGGCCCACCAGTTGGGTGTCGCCACAGCGAAGAATCGCGTGCAAACTGAAACGAAGCAGGAGTCCAAGGATCGCCCCCAGCGCCCGCCGAGCACAATCACCGTAGGCACGTTGCTGAACGAATCGGAGCGTCGCCGTAACGCGGCCGCACAGCAGAATGATTCCGACACGACCGGCGAACGTCATGTTGACGCTGTGGATATGGATGATTCCACTGGCGATTTCGACGCGACCGGCGATTTCGACGTGACCGGCTCCCAGCCGGTCCGCAAGACGAAGGAAATCGTCAACGACGCGACGGAAGCGTTCGCACCGGCCGGAACCCAGCAATCACAAGCACCGTCCGGCAATACGAATGAACATGAGGCGACCTCGGTCAGCACTTTCATTCCGGAACATTCCGCAAAAGAACGGCACGAATCCATGCCGTCAAGTTCCACCATGGTAATCAGCAGGCTGGAAACGGCCGACGACAACGACGATACGAACGAAGAATCGATTCCCGCATCGCACAGCGAGGCCGCGACAGTACTCATTCCACTGTTGGAGCGAGATGAGGCGACCATGCAGAAAGCGCAGGCGCAGATCAATCAGTGGGAGGCGGAAGACGCCACCGATGAGAAGCTACGCGTAGAATAGGCGCACATAACCCGTACATACACGTGCGCATGCATTGCGCATTATCACGAAGGAGCATCCATGGATATTGAACTCGGCATTCAGAATGTGGCCCGCACCGTCACCTTCAGCACCGAACAGAGCGCCGATGAGGTCAACGCGGCCATCGCCGACGCCGTGGAGAACGGCAAGACCATCAATCTGACGGACGACAAGGGTCGTCGCATCGTGGTGCCGGCAGGCTCGCTCGGCTACGCCATCATCGGTTCCGAAACCAAGCACGCCGTCGGTTTCGGCAACCTCTGACCCGTTCGCATCACCAGATTTCAGCTTCGAACTGAAACACACGTTTTCGACGTAACAAGAAAAGCCAGACGTTCGCGCCTGGCTTTTCCATTTTGGGCGATCAACTCGTTTCTGGTTTCATATCTCAATTACGCGTCGATGATTGCGTTTCGGTTTTTTATTTTCGCCTTCGACGATTCTTTGCTCAAGCGGACGCCTCGATTGATGATTTCCTGAACTGTTTCGTCGCTGGTGAGGTTCTCCCCCAGCGCGTTCGGCTTGCCTTTACCATGCCAATCGGATCCGCCAGTCACCAGCAGGTCGTGCCGGCGCGCAATGGTGAGCAGACGTTCACGCTGTTCTGATGGATTGCCGCGATGCCACACTTCCAAACCGTCCAAGCCTTCGGTGATGAGAGATTCGATTTGCCGGTCGGTCAGTAATGTCCGATTGCGCCGGGGGTCTCCGGCGTGGGCGATAACCACCACCCCGCCCGCACCCTTGACCGCGGCCACCACGTCGTGCGTGGTCGGTGATGGCGTGGGAATGTAATATTTCGACGTTGCGCTCACCGCATCGGCGAAAGCGTCGGATCGTGTTTCATACACGCCGGCAGCCACCAATGCGTCGGCGATATGCGGCCGACCTATCGTGGTGCGTTTGCCTTCACGCACCTGCGCGAGCACATCATCCCACGTAATCGGAAAATCCTGCGCCATCAGTTCGACCATGCGCTTGGTTCTACGCAGTCGCGCCTCGCGGGTGGACGCGAACATCTCGCTGATATCGGCGTTCAGCGGATCATATTGGAATGCGAGCATGTGCACGGATACGCTCTCATCGACGGCAGTGATTTCCGTACCGCGTAACAACGGCAATCTGACCTCCCGCGAAGCAGCCAACGCATCCTGCCAACCGGAGGTCGTGTCATGATCGGCAATCGCAACACCATGCAATCGCAATGCTCTCGCTTCCTGCAACAACGCACGCGGCGTTTCCGTACCGTCGGAAAAAACGGTATGGCAGTGAATGTCCCAACCTTCAGCGGGCGGTGCCGCAGTGCCTACGCGAATCATGTATCCATCGTAAGCTGTTTTTGGCGCGACTCGGCACAATACCGCGTAAACTAGGCGATGACAACGTTTGTATTTTGATTCAAGGATGCACGATGAGCGATTTTTCCGGCGAACAGGTTGCCGAAGCCACTCTCGACGATGATTATACGAAGCCGCGCGGTTGGCGGCATACCGCGACATGGACGTATCTAGTCATGCTGATCGCCTCGGCGGTAGCGCTGGTCGTATCGTTCGTGCTTTCCGCCGAGACACTGAAATTGGCGCGCAATCCCGGTCAGAAGCTCAGCTGTGATGTGAATGCCGTGATGTCGTGTTCCACGGTTGCGGAATCGTGGCAGGCTGAGGTTGTGAAGTTCGCCGGTTTGAGTTTCCCGAATGCGTTCTTCGGCATCGCCGCGGAATCAGTGTTCGTAACGATCGCGGTGATCGGTTTGACGAAGGTCGCCGTGCCCCGCTGGTTTGCGTTGTGCACATGGCTGGGTGGATTGGCCGCGCTGGCTTATTCGTATTGGCTGACCTCGCAGTCGTTGTTTGTGATCAACGCGCTATGCCCGTGGTGTCTGTGCCTGATGTTCTCCACCACCGTGCAGTTCATGGCGTTGTCTCATGCCACGGCGGTGGTTCAGGAGATTCCGGCCAAGCGCGAGGGCGTACGCACCTACTACCGTCTTAATTACGATCTGATGGTCGATGCCTTATGGATCGTGACATTGATTGTGATCATTCTCGTCGAAGACGGCCCCCTGCTGTTCAGTTGACGTCAAGTAACGTCCAATCAGCAGTAGGGATTCACTCGCCTACAAGAGAAGCCGACTGGAAACAGCCGGCTTCTTTCTTTTGCGTATCCGCAAATTTCAGTGTTATGCGCAAAACCTTACAGCAGTTCGATTTTGCCGACGATGGTGGCCGATCCGGTGAGTTTCACGTCGTTATCGGTCACGTCGACGCGCAGGGTGCCGCCACGCACGGTGATCGTCCAATGATCGATGCCGGTTTTGGCACGCAACGTGATGGCGGTGGCGCACAGGCCGGTTCCGCACGACAGGGTTTCGCCGCAGCCGCGTTCGTTGACGCGCATGGTGGCGTTGCCCTCGTTGTCGCCTTCGCTTTGCTCGTCGATGCGCACGAACTCAACATTCTGGTCGCTTTCGATTCGGGGCGCGACCACCGGCTTGGTCACCAAATCAAGCTGTTCCACCGTCGGCAGGCTGGAGAACGCGTCTTCGATGACGGCCACCACATGCGGATTGCCCATGTCCACGAACGTGCCGCGTGCGGAACCGGCCGTGCCGGGAATCGTCACTTCGTATCCATCAAGATCGCCACGCTTCCATGAACCCATCTCAACCTGGAACACGTCCTTGCCAAGAGTCGGCACATCGCCAAGTGAAGTCAGAACCTTCACACCGGCACGGGTGCCGAGACGGAACGGTTCACCGCCCGGCTGACCGGCAATACCCTGCCGTTGCGCGAACAGAGTGATCGCACGCGTGCCGTTGCCGCACATCTCAGCCAACGAACCATCCGCGTTGCGGTAGTCCATGAACCAATCCGCATTGTCGGCAGCACAAACGGCAATCTGCTTGTCGTTCAAATCGGACACCGCCTGCGGATGAGTAAGGCGGATCAAGCCATCGCCACCGATACCGAAATGACGGTCGCACAGGAATCGCACTTCATCGGCGGTAGGCTCGTACGTGCCTTCGGCGTCCAGATACACCACGAAATCGTTGCCGGTGGCGTGTGCTTTGTAAACAATGCTTGGAATGCTCATACCGATTCACTCTACACGCGGTAGGCTATTGAAGAAGTTGGACGCAACACGTGTGCATTATGTTGCAGTATGTTTGCGTGCGGAACAAGGGAGGACGTATGACTTCAACGGCACCAATCGGCGTTTTCGATTCCGGTTTGGGCGGGATTTCCGTGGCGCGCGAAATCCGCCGCGATATGCCGAACGAACGCGTGCTGTATTTTGGCGATTCCGCGAACGCTCCGTACGGAACCAAATCACCTGAACAGGTACGCAAGCTGTCCGACGCCATTGTGAAACGTTTCGTGGAGCAGGGAGTGAAAGCGGTTGTCATCGCTTGCAATACCGCCACTTCCGCCGCAGCCAACGAGTTGCGCGACAAATACGACATTCCGATCATTGGCATGGAACCAGCGCTGAAGGTGGCGTGCGATCGAGGCCATGGCAATCGTCAGCGTGTCATCGTCGCAGCTACTCCCCTGACGTTGCGGGAACGCAAGTTCGCCGTGCTGATGGATCGTTTCAAAACAGACCATACGATCTTTCCGGAACCCTGCCCCGGTTTGGTGGAGATCGTTGAGCACGGCCAACTCGACGATCACGATGTTGTGATGCACACGCTGCACCAGTATTTCGACCAGTATGATTTGTCGACGATCGATTCGGTAGTGCTTGGCTGCACGCATTTCGTGTTTTACCGCGACTATTTCCGCGAACTGCTGCCCGACACAGCGGCAATCATCGACGGCAACGAAGGTACCGTGCGCCATCTTGGCGTAGTGCTCGAATCGTTGGGCAAACTCTCTCCGGAAGACGCGGACGGTGGTATCGAGCTGGCCAATTCCGACACTTCCACACAAATCGCGCAATTAGCGCAATCGCTGCTTGATCGCTGAGCGCGAATGTTCCGATAGACCGCGTAAAGTCGATTGAAACCCGCAAAAACTGCTCAACCGTTATCAGACGTACAACGACGAAGTGGCGCTGGCCAAGGA